>NZ_CAMVDO010000001.1 GCF_947166265.1 uncultured Fibrobacter sp.
AAGGCATGGCGCGCCCGATTCTGCAAGCAACCTAAAAAGGATTAGAAAATTTTTATATTCTTTCTGTGAAAGAAATCCTGAAAGATATTCCCGGAGCGAAATACCCGTAAAATCTTATAGGGGCTCTTTATGTTATTATCTTTTCAAGGTCCCTGATGAAGAGCGTCCTGAAAATATTCCTGTTTGCCCTGGTGTTCGCAGGGTTTGCCTTTGCCAAAGCGCAAGACAGCGACGAGCCCTCGGTTTCCAAGTTCCGTGAACGGTTCTCGCTGCGTTTCTTGTGCGATTACAATTTCGTGGCTATCTGGAATTCCGCCTACAACAACTCGATGCTCAATTCGAACCGCCCGGTCGATGTGGGCCTCGGCGTCGGTTACGACAGTCTGTTTACCACATTCGGAATTTCGTGGGACGTGTCCGCCGATTTCAAGTACAGCCTCCCTTTTACCACCTCGAATGGGAAATCGGACACCCAGGCTTTCGAGACGGGACTCGACTTTTTCCCGGGAAACTGGTGGCTTGCGGCAAAGCTCCGCTTTTACAGCGGCTTTACCACGGAAGTCGAACACGACGGCGAAAAGGAGCAGGAATTCATTGATCTCTGGTTTGCGGACATGTATTTCTCGATGCTCTGGATGGCGACCGCGAAAGGAAATTTCGCACCCAGGAGCGCCTACTTTTTGGATCGCCGCCAAAAGAAATCAGCCGGGAGTTTGATTATCGGCGGGCGACTGCAGCGAAACATTGCCGAAGACAACGACGGGGTTCTCGGCTACGAAAACGACAAGCGCGACATCACCTCCATCTGGGGTGACGTCGGATACACCTACACCTTCGTTTTCAGCAACGGGTATTTCTGGAATCTCTGGGGCGTTGTAGGCATCGCGTACGGCCGCGAACACGCAGACGACGGCAACCTGCTCTTACCCGAATCGGACATAAAGACCGCTTTTGGCTACATCGGCGAAAAATGGGCATGGAACATCGTTCTTAAAAGCGGGTATTCCGCCATCGCGTTTGGCGAGCACCTGGAACAAAAATACATAGCGGCCTTCGAAATCCTTGTGGTACGCAGGTTCTAGCCTGCAAAATATTCCAACCTCGATTTACTATTTTTTTTGCATACTATCATAACTTCAGGACAATTCTATGCGTTTCTACGTCCCTACGGATATCTATGTTGAAAAAGACTGCGTGAAGAACCATGCGCAGAACTTGCTTACGGTTGGAAAGCGCGCATTCATCATGACGGGCAAGACTTCTGCCAAACGGAATGGTTCTCTAAACGATGTTACCTCCGTTCTGGATGCGGGCCATGTGCCATACCAGGTTTTTGACCAGGTCGAAGAAAACCCATCCACCGATACCGTGGGAAACGCCGCAAAACAAGCCCGCGAATTCGGCGCCGATTACATCATCGGCATCGGGGGCGGTTCCGCTATCGATGCAGCAAAGGCCGCCGCACTACTACTTGCAAACCCGAGTGTTGACGCAGACAACTTGCACAAGGCTCCCGAAAAGCCGCTCGGCCACGTACCCGTCGTTGCCGTTCCGACTACCTGCGGAACGGGTTCCGAGGCAACTCCAGTCGCCATCATCACGAATCACAAGATTCACCTAAAAAAGAGCATTCCGCACCGCATTTTCCCCGCACTCGCACTTGTCGACGGCAAGTACCTCGCTTCAGCCAAGAAAACGCTGATTATCAACACCGCGGTCGATGCGCTCGCCCACATGATCGAAAGCATCCTGAACGTCTATTCCAACGCATTCAACCGCATGTGTCCCGAATACGGTCTCAAACTCTGGGGTGAATTCAAGGACGCGCTCCTTTCCGACGTTCCCGTCGACGAATGCCTTTACGAAAAACTCATGCTCACCTCGACTATCGCGGGCATGTCCATCGCGCATACCAGTACCTCCGTACCGCACGGCATGAGCTACGATCTCACGCTTCATCAGGGCGTGCCGCACGGCCCCGCCGTCGGCTACTTTCTCGCAGCCTACGTAGAAGTCTGCGAAAAGAAAGTTCCCGAAGATGTCAAGCGCATCTTGGCACTTTTAGGCCTCAAAAACACCGCCGATTTCACCGAAATGCTTGACAAACTCATCGGCAAATGCAAGGTTTCTCGCAAAATGCGCGACCAGTTCGCCGCCGCCATGAAGGTGAACCGTTCCAAGCTCGACCTTGTCCCCGGCGGAATCACGCCCGAAGAAGTCGACTCTATTTACGACAAGTCCCTAGTCGTGGAATAGTTTTTCCGTTAACGCGCCGTCGGGCCCACCGCATTGTTTTACGGAAAATGTCGTATCGACAAAATCCGTAAATTCCAAAATAAAGAAAGAAAAAATTATTTCATTTAAAAGTTAGACACGGGTATAAATTTTTCTAAATTTGCCGTCCGTGATTAAAAATCTTATTCTATCGATTTACTCAGGCCTTTGCATCGGTCTTGGCGGAACAGTCTACCTTTCTTGCGACAACAAGATTCTAGGTTCCTTCCTTTTCGGTCTCGGGCTCTTTACCATCCTAAACTTCGGCTTCAACCTTTTCACGGGTAAAGTCGGCTATTTCGTCAACAACAAGCCCAGCTACTGGGGATTCCTCGGAATCGTATGGCTCGGCAACTTTATCGGGACATTCCTCTTTGCCAAAATGATTGCAGCCACGCGTTACGGTGCCACCCTGCAAGCCAAGGCGAACGCCCTCTGCCTCGTCAAGGATGGTGACAGCATCGTAAGTCTCCTCGTACTGGGTATTTTCTGCGGAATGCTGATGTTCATTGCTGCCGACGGTTACAAGAACATCGAGAACCAAGTCGGAAAAGTCGTTGCCGTTTTTCTCCCAGTCATGGTCTTTATCTTGAGCGGATTTGAGCACTGCATCGCCGACATGTTCTACTTCTCGCTCGCCGGAGATTTTTCAGCACTGATGCTTAAATCCCTAATCGTAATTACCGTGGGAAATTCCATTGGCGGCGGACTCATTCCGCTGGCGAGAAAATTCGCGCCTGCGCGGGGATGACCGCAGGTCTACTCCACGAATCCAGGAGGCGGAAGGTGCATTCCTGCCATCAGGAGATTGTTGTCGCGGGCGTACTGCATTAGGCGCTTACGACTTTCGGCAGATTTTTCCTTATCCATGTCGTAGTTGGAATTGATTTCGGGGTGATCCTTCTGCAAGGCGTAACCATGCATCAGGTCGCCCACCACAAGTAGGTTTGCCATCTGGAACGCTGTATGGCCTGGCGTATGGCCCACGGCATCCATCGCAAGCACGCCATGCGGGAGCGTGTCGCCGAAAGCAAACAAGTGAAGACTATCCCTGTAAAGTTCCATGACGTTTTTCTGCAAATCATTCTTCGGAATATCGTTCATCCAAGCGTCATACTCGACTTTACCCGCATAGATTGCGGCATTATTGAAAATTTTTTCCAGTTTTCCGGCAGCGCCCGGTTTCACGAGCCCCGCAATATGATCCACATGGAAATGCGTCAGGTAGACAAGCCCGAT
Source organism: uncultured Fibrobacter sp. (assembly GCF_947166265.1). Taxonomy (NCBI): domain Bacteria; kingdom Pseudomonadati; phylum Fibrobacterota; class Fibrobacteria; order Fibrobacterales; family Fibrobacteraceae; genus Fibrobacter; species uncultured Fibrobacter sp. The sequence goes on from NZ_CAMVDO010000001.1 coordinate 3,514, forward strand.
AGAATCCGGATTTACACCCAGAGCAGCAAGGCGTTTCATCAACTGGCCCCCAAAGGTGCCAAGGCCCGCATCAAACAAGATGTATTCGCCGTCAACCTGCACTAGGAAGGTACTGACCGAAGCGGGAATTCCTGACGGCAAATTCAGGCTTTCGTAAAGGGAATCACTCGCATCGCTGAAAAGTTCACGTTGCATTCGCTTTTCGCCCATATTGTCCTGAATCCAGGTGACCTTCGCCCCATTCGCGAGCGAAACCGTTTTCGTCCCGTCAACGGCCTCTACAGTTTCAGCAACAGGCTCGGCCTTTTTTGTGGTTTCGGGCACCGCACTTGTTTTAGCGGGTTCCTTAAGCGTTTTCGTATCGCTGCAACCAGCCACTGTCAAGGCCAGCGCAACCGCAAATAAAGAAGCAAAGGCTTTTTTCATATAAACTCCTCAAATTCTTTTGCAATATTTATGCATCGCTATACTTTTGAAATATAATAATCTTGAATCTATTCTAGACACCCTCCCCCATGATTTTTACTTTTAGCGCAAAAGAGACTCCTAATGACTATCTACTACCACCTTCCCGGACTGTTTGAATTCTACGAGTTGTACAAGGCGTTTTTGCCGCTATTCCGCGAGTACCGGGAATTCTTTTACGACTGGTGCGAAATCGGCTCTATATACGGAGCGCCCAGCGACTGTATTTGGGGAGGTGGGCGCGTAGGCTTCGGAGACGCCGATCCCGAAGCGGTTGCAGCCCTCGTGAAGGAATACGGCATTTCAGCGCGGCTTACTTTCAGCAATTCCCTGCTCCGCGAAGAACACCTTGCCGATGCACGGTGCAACGCCTTATGTCGACTTTTTAAAACCGACGGCGCAACCCCCGACGCACCACAAAGCGGAATCATCGTTCATTCCGACCTGTTGCTGAACTACCTCAAGGCCAAATATCCCGACTTTTATTTCGTTTCATCCACTACAAAAGTCATTACCGATTTCGAACAGTTCAAGGCAGAGCTGAATCGCGAAGAATTCCGCTACGTCGTTCCCGATTTCAGGCTGAACAAGCAATTCGACAAGTTGAACGCACTTACGGATGCCCAGAAGCAAAAGGTCGAATTCCTGTGCAATGAATGTTGCTGGTTCGGCTGCTTTGACCGGAAAAAATGCTACGAGAACGTGAGCCAGAAATCCCTCGGAGAAGACTCTTCCGACCACATCTGCGTCTCACCCACAGCACAAAGGGGCTACCGGTTCTCCGACGCCATGAAAAATCCCGGCTTTATCGGAATCGAAGACATCCAGAACACGTACGCTCCCGCCAGGTTTCGCCACTTTAAAATCGAGGGTCGAAGCCTCGGCAGCGCGCTCATTCTGGAATTTCTGCTCTACTACATGACCAAGCCCGAGTACCAGCTCAAGGTACGTGAAGAAATCTACCTGGACAGTTCGCTGGATTTGTTCTAATTTGCCCGTTTTGTAAACATTTACTAGATTTTTCGAAACAATTAAGGTAAAAAAATATGATAGAAGGCTTACTATCTTCCATTGAATTCTGCGGACTGTCCGGAAACGCGTGGTTTTCAATTGCCGTTGCACTAGCCGTCTTTGCAACCCTGATGTTTACGAAACTGAAGGCGGACATCGTTTTTCTTGCTGGGATGTGCGCACTCTTTGTAAGCGGCGTTCTGAACATCACCGAGTCCTTCGGCGGATTCATTTCGCCCTCGGTGCTTGTCATCGCGGCCCTCTACGCCGTCATTGCAGGCCTTAACCACACGGGCGTCCTCAACTGGATTGTAAAGCACATGATGGGGTCTCCCAAAACGACGACTGGCGCTATCGTTCGCACCATGCTTCCTGTCGCCCTGCTCAGTTCTATCCTTACCAATACAACAGTGGTCGCCCTTTTCATCGACGTCGTAAAAATTTGGTCGAAACGATTGGGGATTTCTCCATCGAAGCTTTTGATTCCGCTGAGCTACGCCTCGGGAATGGGCGGCATCTGCACCTTGATCGGAACCCCCACGAACCTTATTATTTCGGGAATGTACACCGATAAAACGGGAGTCCATCTGAGTATCTTTACGACAACGGTTTGCGGACTTTTCTGCTTGGCTGTCGGAATCCTTTCGGTAATCGCCATGCAAAAACTTCTACCGAAATGCACCTCCCCCCTCAGCAGTGGCGAAGATGACGAATTGACCATGGAACTCCGGGTTCCCTCCAAGCATCCGTTCATCGGCATGACCCTTCAGGAAATCTACGAAAACAATCCGAAAGGTTTCCAAAAAGACAAAAACTCCATCCTTTCTATCCGCCGTTTTGACAACGAAGTCGAAGTCGCCACGCCAGATACGTTCATTATGGGCGGAGACCACATCATTGTTTCCGGCAAGCCGAAAACGCTCCAGTGGATTTGCAACAACTTAAACCTGAAAAACGAACACCTGGACGGCATCCTCGAAAATTCGACAAGCAATAAAATCGGGAAAAAGACTCTTATCTCGGCAATCATCATGATTGCCATGGTGCTGTTGCCGGCTTTCGGAGTACTGCCCCTTCTTTCGGCATGTATGCTTGCTGCCGCCGCCATGATTATTTTCCATTGTTGTTCAAGCCAACAAGCAATGGATTCCATCAACTTGTCGATCCTTATCGTCTTTGCAGGGAGTATCTGCATAGGCAAGTCATTTGAAGATACGGGTGTTGCCAAAGCGATTGCAGACGCTCTTTTGACTCTCTGCGGAAGCAACCCCTACATAGCGCTTATCAGTATGTGCGTTGTTGCAACGATCATCACAGAATTCATCAGCAACTCCGCCACGGCGGCCATGTTCTGCCCCATCGCAATTAGCGCAGCGACATCGCTCGGCGTAAACCCGATGACCTTCTGCATCGCCCTGATGATTTCCGTGAGCAGCAGCTTTGCCACCCCCATCGGTTCGCCCACCCACATGCTCGTTTACGGTGCAGGCGGCTACCGCTTTACGGATTTTATAAAAATTGGCCTTCCCATGAACTTCATTATCCTTGCGGCCAACATTTTCATAACCTTGATCATTTTCCCGTTTTAAACAAATCCCAACCCCTGCGTAAAGCCTAGATTTTTTTACATTTACAAGGTATCAACAAGAAAGGAGAAACCATGCATACATCCTTCGTCGTGTTCAACATCATCGGCCTTGCAATCATTGTCATTGCGGCATTCCGCATTGGTGTGAAAGTCAGCAAAGCTTCCAAAAGAGAAGCCCCCGAAGCCCAGAACAAGGTAACCCCCGAAGAAAGCTTCGCCAAGAATAATGAAAAGTTCAAATACGGAACGTTCACGGACGCCCGTGACGGCGAGACCTACCACACCGTACAAATCGGCAACCAAGTCTGGATGGTCGAGAACCTGCGTTTCAAGACGGAAGGCAGCTACGCCCCCGGCAACGAAGAAGAAAACGTAAAGACTTACGGACGCCTCTACACGTGGACGGCAGCCCTGAACATTCCGTCGGAATACACGGAACAGTCCCCGGCAAAAGACCTCAACATGTACCACAAGATAAAAGAGGACAACTACCAGGGTATCGCCCCCGAAGGTTGGCACATTCCGAGCCTCAAGGAATGGGAACAGCTGATGGACAACCTCCCCGCAAAGTCTGGCGGAAAAGAACTGCGCAGCGAAAGCGCGTGGCTGAACCCCGGTACCGACTCCTTGGGATTCTTCGCGCTCCCTGCCGGATACCGTTTCGACAACGGCACCTATTGCCAGTTCGGCAAGCGCGCCCGTTTCTGGTGCAAGGACGAATACGGCAAGTCTAACGCCTACCGCCTGAGCCTCACCATCAATTCCATGGACATCGAAGGCGTCTACAGGTCCGACGCCATCTCGGTACGTTGCGTGAAAAACGTTTAACCTCTACTCGCGATTTTTCAGCATCCTTCACGACTCCCGTGAAGGATTTTTTATAACCGGATTATCGAATGATTTTACGCAAGCCAGACTTTTACGACAAATTCAAGTGTATCGCCGAGCGCTGCAGCGACACATGCTGTGTCGGCTGGGAAATCGACATAGACAAGGCCTCGCAGGACGCCTACCGCAAAGTAGCGGGAACATTCGGCGACAAGCTTCGCGAAAACATCGAAGACGGGCATTTCAAGTTGCTCCCCCACGATCGTTGCCCTTTTCTTACCAAAGACAATCTCTGCGAAATATACACCCACCTGGGCGAAGGCGCCCTGTGCGAAATCTGCACGGAACACCCGCGGTTCGTAGAAGTCTACGGAGACATCATGGAACGTGGACTCGGACTCTGCTGCGAAGAGGCTGCCAGGCTTTTGCTTACAGGCGAAGGGCCACTCCAGTTCACCGCCTGCGAATGTGACGAAATCGAGGACGAACTGAGCGAAGACGACATCGACATCCGCAACCAGGTCTTTTACGAACGGGAACAGATTTTTAGCGCCCTAGCCGATTCCACGAAACCTCTTGCCGACAGATTCTACGTTGCCTTCGGTTACACCCCCGAAAACCCCTTCGCGCCGCTAAAGAATGCGGACGCCTATCTGGAACTCCTTTCCAAGACAGAAAGTTTCGGCCCCGCATGGGACGACGCCCTTGCACGAATCCGTAATCGCATCGAGGCAAGCCCTTCGGAACAAGCAGCTGAAATCGAGGACGAAGGATACTTTTCCGAAAACGAGGGCGCACGCCTACTCGCCTACCTTATTTACCGGCATTACGCCAAATGCCTTTTCGAAGGCTACGAACAAGGAAAGCGACTGTTCCCCTTGTTTTTCTGGAATACGGTAAGGTTCTTTGCTCGCGAACTTGCCGGGGAATGTTCTCCTGAGCAAATCAAGATAAACGCCGTCAAGATTCTTTCAAGGCAGTTGGAATACTGCGAAGAAAACATGACGCTAATCGAAAGCACCCTGGATATGCTTTAGGAAATCATCGGGGCAACCGTCAAAATGACAAGCCCGATGAGCACCGCGTTCAAAAAGAAAAACGTACGACGGACAATCTTGTAGAAAAGCGGAAGCCAGTGGAAAACGTGGTCTGAGGGCTGCAAAAGTTCCTTGAAACCGAGAAACACACTGATCGCACCAGTCACGATCATCATCATCGCACCCACGTAGTAGCCCTGATTCCACACGGCCACGGTAAGCGCAATCCCCATAAGCATGGCGATAACGCCGATAACGACTCCGATACGTAAAACTAACCTATTCAGCTTTTCCCTATTCATATCTTGCTGAAATATAAAAAAGGAGAAGGCCTCTGCGTAAAGCGGAGGCTCGCTGAATTTGGGAAAGGAGGGTGTTAGGGAGGGCGGAGCCTTCCCTTGTTGGGGAAGGCCTCTGCGTAAAGCAGAGGCTCGCTGAATTTGGAAAAGGAGGGTGTTAGGGAGGGCGGAGCCTTCCCTTGTTGGGGAAGGCCTCTGCGTAAAGCGGAGGCTCGCTGAATTTGGGAAAGGAGGGTGTTAGGGAGGGCGGAGCCTTCCCTTGTTGGGGAAGGCCTCTGCGTAAAGCAGAGGCCTTCATAAAGGAGCAGTTGTAAGCCGGGTTTTGTTCCCCTTGCGGGGCGATGACCATCTCTCTGGACGAATCGTTACCGACCGCCTCAAGCAACCTACCCGAATTCCAGCTGGTGCGGGCCGCCCCAGGTTCACTTGCGTGAACGGAATTCTGCTTGGTCTTGCACCGGATGAGGTTTACCATGCCACCCCTGTCACCAGGTGTGCGGTGAGCTCTTACCTCGCCATTTCACCCTTACCGCGCAGGGCCGAAACCCTACGAGGCGGTTTACTTTCTGTTGCACTTTCTGTCGTGTTTCCACGCCTGGACGTTATCCAGCATCCTGCCCTGCGGTGCCCGGACTTTCCTCCAGCCTCGATTGCTCTCAGCCAGCGGCCATCCGCCACTCCACCCTCAAATATAGAAAAACGAAGCATCTAGTACAAGTCTTAGGCAGATGCATTTTTCTATATTGTCCGCGTCATGCCGATTATTTTGTTCATTCTCTTGCTTGTACCCTTCGTTGCCCTTGCACAAGACACCCCCGGTGCATTCAAGATCGACTCTATCCGATACAACATCGGCGACGCCTTTGACGACTCCAAGTACCACACCAAGTACGACAAGTGGGCCTACGACCTCCTGAACGGAATCCATATCGAAACCCGCGAATCAACCGTCAGAAAGCTGTTGCTTTTCAATCAGGGAGACACCGTCACCAAGCTCCAAGTACAAGAAGCCGAACGATTCTTGCGTAGCCAGAATTTCCTTTCGGACGCAAGCATTGACATTTCTAGCGAAGAAGGCAAGAACATCGCAACGGTCACCACGAGCGACAACTGGACACTTGCCGTACCGGTCAGTTTCGGCTTTTCCGGCAGCGAATGGAACTACGACAATCTTAGCTACGGCATCGGCATCCAGGAAAGCAATTTCCTCGGACTCGGGCAAAAGCTCGGTTTCTATTTCGGCCACGACGAATTCCGCGACATGTGGCAGGTGGAATACGGCGACCCGCATTTCCTGTTCCGCTACAACCACCTCGACTTCCTGTACAGCAAAAATACCGACGGCTACCTCGCCTACTGGAAAATGTACATGCCCTTCCTCAGCCGGAGCGTAAACCAGTGGGCCTACACCATCGAAGGAATCAAGAACAAGCGAACGGCCTACTACTACGGCAGCGGTAAGCTCCCGCCGGGAGCAGTCCTGTACGACGCCAGAGAAAAATTCGGACAAATTCCCATATACAACACCAAGAAAGCGATGCTCGACTCTTTCCCGCTTTACAACGGCAAGAAGGCGATGCAGCTGATGAGAGTGAACGACTTTATCAACGACTCGCTCAGCCTTAGGCTCAGCCGTTCCTTTGGCGGCACCTACCGCAAGCTCTACATCGGCGCAACCTACGACTACCACTACAGCACCGCAAGTGAAGGGACATTTATCCCCACCCGGTTTACCGACGGCGACACCACTTACGTCATAGATTCAACATTTGCCTACAACGAATGGTTCCCCGACCAGAGGGATTCCCGCCTCGGACTTTACCTCATGGTATCCAACATCCGCTACGAGAAGATCAAGAACTTTCACAATGTCAAGTGGACCGAAGATATCGAGAAAGGCTATTCAGTCAAGGCGCAAATTTCAAAGAATTACGAGCAAATCGGAGCAACCGACAATGACATCCGTCTAGATTTCTGGACAAACCTGATGCTCGGGCGTCACATGCACCATCTGACGCTTTCGACCGAGATGAACTTTTACCTCGATCATGGAGAAAGCCACGACTATTACGGAAAAATTTCGGGCGAATACATTTTCCACCCGAGCAATACTTTCTCGACGGCCCTTTCCGGTCTTGCCGACTTTTATGAAGACGCCCGCTACGGAAAGCAGGTCACACTCGGCGGCATCAACGGTTTTGCAGGATTCCCCACCGGATTCTATGCAGGACAGGCGCGCGTATTCGCGAACCTGGAGCAGCGCTATTTCTTTGACTTTGAACTTGCCACCCTGCGCCCCGTCTTCGTCATTTTCGAAAGCGTCGGCGAAACCGCCTGGGACCTTTCCGATATCAACCGCAAGGACCTGATTTACCTTACGGGCTTCGGCGTACGTTTTGCCCAGACCAAGTCCATCAGCCGACTCATCAACAAGATAGACGTGAGCATCCCCCTGAACGGAGAACGCAAGGGCGAACCCCACTACTCCATCATCACGACGTATAACTTGTAGTAGATAGTGACACGAACGTGTCTTCCTGAGCGGAGGGCAATGCCCGGAGTCGAAGGATCTCTAGCAGAAAAGCTTTGATGGATCCCCTCCCGTTGGTCGAGGATGACTCTGCGAATTAAGTCATCCTGAAGCGATGCGACGGGATCCAGGAATAAGGTTCCTGAGCAGCGTGTTTTTTTTCACATTTTGGCCGATTTCGAGGCTTTCTTTTTACAAAATTTGATTTTTTTTGAAGTTTTTCCGTCTTACGGGGCATTTTTTTCGTATTTTAATGAAGTCGGGTCCAGCAAGCGCTAGCCCCTGGTGTTTTGTCTTTGAAAGGTATCGAAAATGCGATTTGTATCGAAGTTATTGAGTGTTATAGCCGTTGCCACAGTAGTCCCCTTCGCGCAGCTTGCCCCTGAGCCCCAAATGGCGGATGTGCAGCTGATGCAGGACAGCTCAACAAACCAGCCCATGAAGATGGACTTTTCCAAGCCACTCACAGGCATTAGCGATCCGGGTATTTTATTCAGCCACTTCGCCAACAAGCCGCTTTTGATTTACTACTTCAGCCCCAAATGCCCGCATTGTCAACGCCATATCTCCGAAATTCAGGACCTGGTCAAGGAATACGAACCGGCGGGCCTCACGGGGATAGCCATTGGCCTTGGCGGGGGCATCAAGAAAAACGACATTCGCCTTTTTATCGACCAGTTCCATGTATCTATTCCCGTATTCCAGGATAGCGACTACAAGTTCGGGCCTGCCTACGGAACAGGTTACATTCCGGTGGTCTTCGTGGTGCAAAAAGACGGCACTTTCTACCGTTACGAAACCCTGAACGAAGCAAACATGAACCACATGCGCGCAACGCTCAACAAGATGTTCGGCAAATAAACGGCTAAAAGGGCGCATATAGCACGGTTCGGTCATGTCAATTCGTGCAAGCACGATTGACGCGACTCTCGCCTTAAGCTAAATTGGCGCCCTTTCTGGGCGCATATAGCACGGTTCGGTCATGTCAATTCGTGCAAGCACGATTGACGCGACTCTCACCTTAAGCTATATTTGTCCCCACTCATGAGTAATTCTGAAAACTTTGTCATCGCCCTTGACGGGGGATCCGGTACCGGTAAGAGTACCACCGCAAAAATCATTGCCAAGAAATTGGGTATTACCTACCTCGACACAGGCGCCATGTACCGCGCCGTGACGCTTGCCGCCCTCGACGCAGGACTCAGCGCCGAAGAAGGCCCCGCAATGGACGAATTGCTCAAAGGCCTCACCCTCGGGTTCGACTCCGAAAACCGCATCCTCATTAATGGCATCTGCCGCGAATCTGAAATCCGCGGGATGCGCGTTTCTAGCAACGTGAGCATCTACTGCGCCCTCCCGTCGGTTCGCGCCGCCATGACAACGCAGCAGCGCGAAATCGGCAAGAAGCAGAGCTGCATCCTGGATGGCCGCGATATCGGAACAGTCGTTTTCCCCGATGCCAAGTACAAGTTTTTCATGGTGACGGACGTAAAGGTCCGCGCCGAACGCCGCTACAAGGAACTCCTTGAAAAAGGCGAAAAAGTTACCCTCGAAGAAGTCCTCAATAATCTGGTCGAACGCGACCGCCTGGACTCCTCTCGTGCGACCGCCCCGTTGAAAAAGGCGGACGATGCTATTGAAATTGACACTACACACATCTCAATCGAACAACAGGTTCAAAAGATTCTCGACTACGTAGGTGTAGTGGCGTAGCCTGAATTTTTTGTTCCACAACCCAACTAAACAATATGTCTCAAAATCTCAAATTCGGTACCGCTGAAGATCTCGCTGAAATCCTCGCCGCTCAGGGCGAATGCAGCCCCGACTTCCGTAAGCAGAACGCTGACGTTTACGCTGGCATGGATTGCCTCGAACAGGGCAAGCTCGTCACCGGTAAGATCAGCCAGGTGAACGACCAGGAAGTCCTGATCGACGTGAACTACAAGTCCGAAGGTGTCATTGACCGTGCTGAATTCAAGGACACGGACTCCCTCGAAATCGGTTCCGAAATCGAAGTGTTTGTCGAAAAGCTCGAAGATGAAGACGGCCGTCTTATCCTCTCGAAGCAGAAGGCCGACTTCGTGCGCGTGTGGGATCGCATCCACGCTGCATTCGAAAACAACGAAGTCGTGCGCGGTACGCTCACGAAGCGTATCAAGGGCGGTGTGGTTGTCGACCTGTTCGGCATCGACGCCTTCCTCCCGGGTTCCCAGATCGACCTCCGTCAGATCCCGGACATCAACGCTCTCATCGGCCAGGAATTCGACCTCAAGGTTATCAAGGTCAACAAGGCTCGTCGCAACATCGTCGTTTCTCGCCGTGTCGTTCTCGAAGAAGAACGCAACAAGCAGCGTGGCGACGTTCTCGAAACTCTCGAGAAGGGTCAGGTCCGCAAGGGTATCGTCAAGAACATCACCGACTTCGGTGCATTCATTGACCTCGGCGGCGTAGACGGCCTCCTCCACATCACCGACATGAGCTACAAGCGCATCAACCACCCGACCGAAATGCTCCAGCTCGGCCAGGAAGTCGAAGTTATGGTTCTCGACTTCAACGACAAGAAGGAACGCATCTCTCTCGGCATGAAGCAGCTTAAGCCGCATCCGTGGAAGGATATCGCCGAACGTTATCCGGAAGGCGCTATCGTTAAGGGTAAGGTTGTTTCCATTACCGATTACGGTGCATTCGTTGAACTGGATAGCGGCGTCGAAGGCCTCATCCACGTTTCCGAAATGTCCTGGACCCAGCATGTCAAGCACCCGTCCAAGATCCTCGCTGTGGGTCAGGAAGTGGAAGCTGTCGTGCTCAAGGTTGAAGAAGATGCAGAACGCATCTCTCTCGGCATGAAGCAGCTCGAATCCGATCCGTGGGATTCCATCGAAACCGAACTTCCGCCGGGCGCACGCGTCGTTGGCGAAATCCGCAACCTCGCTTCCTTCGGCGCATTCGTCGAAATCAAGGAAGGTGTGGACGGTCTCATCCACGTGTCCGACATGTCCTGGACCAAGAAGATCACTCACCCGAACGAAATGGTCAAGAAGGGCGACAAGGTCGAATGCGTCGTGCTCGCTGTCGATAAGGAAAAGCGTCGCATTTCTCTGTCCATGAAGCACCTCACCGAAGATCCGTGGGACACCATCGATTCCACCTACCCGGTGAACAGCGAAGTGAAGGGCAAGATCGTTCGCATGCTCGACCGCGGCGTCGTGGTTGAACTTGCCGACGGCATCGAAGGCTTCATCCCGGTTTCCAAGCTCACCACCGAATACATCAAGGTTCCGGCCGATGCATTCAAGGTTGGCGACGAAGTTCCGGCTACCGTGACCGAAATCGATCAGAACAACCGTAAGATCTTCCTCTCTGTGGTTGACTACTTCAAGAGCCGCGAATCCGCCGAACTGAAGGCTTGGATGGACGCTCACAAGCCGGGCGAATCTGGCACCACCATCGGTGAAGCCGCCGCCCCGAAGAAGAAGGCTTCCAAGAAGAAGGCTGACGAAGCTGAAGCTTAATTAGAGCAACTACGTCATTGCGAACCCGAAAGGGTGAAGCAATCTCTAGCAAGCATTAAATAAAAGCTTAAGGAATCCCGCGGGTAACCGCGGGGTTTCTTATATGACCGCTCGGCTCTATCGCACGAACAAGAATGTGATATCGCCTCGCTCTCGCAACCGCCCTCGGTTAACACCCGAGGGCTTTGTTGCTCACGAAATGACAGAGCGTGGGGGAATGAAATTTCTATCTTAGGTAGCATGAATCTCGCTGGAAAGAAAATTTTGCTCGGAGTCTCGGGCGGCATTGCCGTGTATAAGAGCTGCGAGCTGTTGCGCCTGCTGCAAAAGAAGGGCGCCGAAGTGCGCGTGTGCATGACCGACGCAGCGACAGAGTTCGTAGCGCCGCTGACTTTTGCAAGCCTCTCCAAGTGCCCCGTGTACCTGAAGAACGGAGCCGTCGAGGCGCGCCCTTTCCAGCACATTGATTTTCCGCGATGGGCAGACCTTTACCTAGTGGTGCCCGCGACAGCGAACGTCATCGGTAAATTTGCCTGCGGCATTGCCGACGATCCGGTGAGCCTTTGCTTTATGAGCTGCACGTGCCCGCGGGTGATTGCGCCTGCGATGAATGTGGCCATGTACAATTCTCCGGCGGTAAAGCGCAACCTCGAGATTTTGCGCGGATTTGAAAACACGACCGTGTTGGAATCGCCTGCAGGGGAACTCGCCTGTGGCGAAGTCGGACAAGGTCGCCTGATGGAACCGGCAGAAATTGTCGCTTATTTGGAGACGAGAGACGACAAATGCGTAGATCGAGTGTCGCGACCAAGCTTGCTTGGGCATGACCGAGATCAGCATTTGGGACAAGAGCGAAGCGATTGTCCAAAGACGAGAGACGAGAGTAGGAATTCGGCAACAAACAAGTTCACAGAGCCTGCCGAAATGAACGCTGCCGAGAAGGGGGCAAGCCTGCCCCTCGCTGCAGCCGCTTGCGCGTCTTCCGCTACCCCATCTAACGGGGGACACCCCCGTAACGCCCCCGCGCCAGCTTGTCCTGTCGCAAAGGACATCGCCCCGACGAAAGACGCGACACTCCCCGGCTACGGCAAGAAAGTCCTGTTGACTGCTGGCCGCACCGAAGAAGCAATCGACCCGGTGCGCTACATCAGCAACCGCAGCAGCGGAAAGACCGCCGTCGCACTCGCCTCGGTATTCTACGCCAACGGTTTCAGCGTCGAAGTCGTCGCGGGCCCGATGGAGGCGGCGTTCCCGGGCGGAGTGAAAGTGACCCGCGTGAAAAGCGCCCGGGACATGCACGACGCCGTGATGGAGCGACTCCAAGATGCAGACGCCGTCGTGCATTGCGCAGCGGTAGCGGACTACCGCCCCGCCCACGCCGCCACCGAGAAAATCAAGGATAGCCGCAGCCAGCTGACTATAGAACTTGTACCGAATCCAAACATTCTCCGCGACTGCACCGCCGCCCGCAAGGCAAACACCGAATCCGCATCAGGAAACGCGGTGCATAAGCAGGTGATTATCGGATTCGCTCTTGAAACGGACCACTTCGAAGAACACGCCGCTGAAAAATTGGAAAAGAGCAGCGCCGACGCACTTCTACTAAACGCACCCGTGGCCGCCGATTCGGGCTTTGGCCGCGACTGCGTACGCTTCGCCCTGGTGAAAAAGGGAAGTCCCGTTCCACCACTCGCCATGGGCGAAAAGGTCGATTTGGCCGAGACGATTTTGAACTTTTGCCTGGAGCGCCTGAATGGCTGACGAATTTGACTTTAGCGAACTGCGCAACTACCTTTCAGGACAAATCGACCTGGGCGAAGCGGAACTCTTGCTAGACGAGCCGTGGACGCTTACGCGCAAGCCTGCAGCACCAGGAGCGTCCGCACCCACTGCACGCCCAGCGGCAGCCCCTCGACCTGTTCCGCCGACTCCGGCCGCTGCCTCCGCAGTACGCCCGGTGCCGCGCAACCTGCCACCACAATTTCCAAACAGCACGGTACCCGGCGCCTCCAGCGCACCCGCCGATATTCCACAGGCCCCGATTCCGGATACCACCGGATTCGCACCGTCCCTTTTCGGTGCCGTCGACTCCAAGGCAACCGCCATTCCTGCCGCCAATATGCCGACCGCACGTACCGTCAAGCGCACCGCATCCGCATACGAATCAGCAGGAACCCTTGACGCCTTCTACGACGCCATCAAGGGCGAAGCCCTATACGCAAAAGAAGCAGCACTCGCCCACTACACAGGCCCCGCCAAGCCGAAATTGCTTTTCCTGCTCCCCGCCATTAAAATGGCCGAGGCAGCAAACATCTCTGCGACAAGCACCGACGTTTTCTTCGGGACAGCTGTCGGACAGATGCTTTCGCGCCTGTTCGCAAGCCTAAGCATCGAACAAAAGGACATCGGCATCACGTATTTCTTCAAGTCGACTGAACGTGCGCTCGCGCCGCTTCTCGAAGCTGCGCTCCGCAAGATGCTCACCAAGGAATTAAGCTTCATCCAGCCCGAAATCATGGTGACCTTCGGGCAGCCGCTCTTCTACCAGGTCTTCGGCAAGGGCAAGAATTTCGACGACAACGCAGGTACCGCGATGGATTTTGCAGGGACCAAGAGCGTTGCTCTCGTAGATCCGTATGCCATGGTGAATGACAAGCAGATGAAATGGCTCACTTGGAAGGTTCACATCCCGCGCAGCGGAATGTTTACCGTAGCAGCTAAATAACTTTTCGTTGATTACAGATAAAGTTCTGAAATGATAATACAAAAGCCAGCCCGAGGAGGGCTGGCGAAATTTATTCAGTTTTTTTATTCAAGCAATTAAAGTTCGCGAATTTCTTTTTCGGAAAGCTTAGTAGCTTCCTTTATAACGGAAATATCAACGCCATTATCGCGCAGGTTCTTCGCAATTTCGCAGGCTGTTTGATGTTTTAGCCAAGCTTCATCAAAGTCTTTCATCAATTCGCAACGCATATACCTAGCACTAAAATTACACAACTTCACCTCGTTTTGCAAGACCTTGAATACGGGGTCGGCTGCAAACTCGCTAAAATCGGCTTCACGGTTGAGCGTATCGATGGCACGAAGCCATTGAGCAATGCGGCTATTGTCGCCTTCGAACTTTTCCTTCTGCTTGAGGAACTTGTTCACTTCGATGAGAGTCACCGTCTGCCGATCGAAATACACACGCTGCTCTTGATTGCGCAACTGCACCTTATGACGATAATTCGGGGATTTCTTGAACGCATCGAAGAACTGGAAACTGACTACATGCAAGTTTTCCAGGCGCGTAAACTGTCCAACCTTTTCCATAGCGCTCGTAAGACGAGCCACATAAAGAACCAAACGGTCATACTACTAACAGAGACCGCTAATCCTGCCCGTCCGCAAAGCACCGGACCGAGAACAAATAGTTCAATCCAAAAAATGAATTGTTGAAATCATCGATATCTACTTTATCCGTATGAATGAATATTCCCTTGGCACTCGGTCGCAATTCACCGTATTCCGGTGTCGGATACCACGTCGATGTCCAGAAAATGGCATACAAATCGGTATCAGTACATTCCGATGAGCAATTGCCAGTACGAGAGCATTGCGATGTGCAATAGCCCGCAGGAATTGCCGAAATGTGACTCGTATTTGACGCTCTGAGCCATTCTTTATAGCCAACGGACTGCAATGCATGAGCTACCACGCTGTCAAGATGAGCATTCCATCTGTCGTAATCACCAAAAGGAGAAATATTGCTTTCGACACGCTCATTGATAACGTCATCCTCATAAGAATATCTGATTGCATCGAAAAGCCCTTTCCACTCCGTTTCCGTGGGTAAATGCCAACCTTCAGGGCAAATTCCCCGAACAGGATACTCGGGCGAACAATCCAAATTAATTCCACATCCCTTTCCATTTTCAGAGAACACGCCCGCACTATCCATGGCGGCGGCCCAGGAATAATAGCGTCCATACTTTTTACAATTATCCTTATTGCAAATATTTCCGTAAGCTACAGAATCATCGCTATCTTCGGGCTTTATCTTGTATTCATACCTCAGGTTCTCCACCATCACAGCAACGCCTTTTGAAAAATCTATAATCTGGTATTCATTGCCATCGCGAGAATCCTTAAACGTACTCAATTTCCCATCCAAGAGGAACGACCATACCCAACCAGACTCGGTGCATTTATAGTTAGAGAACATACCATTCGGTACAATAGTCTCATCGAGGATATAGCTTACGCATCCTCTGTTAAATTCAATTTCTTTATCGTTTGCATACCTAAGCGTATCTGCATCCCATACCATTTTCTTTCCCGTTATCGGGCCTGTCAACAAGGTACCATCTTTTTTCTTCTTCGGTTTCCAGCCATATCGATCTTTTTCAAGATCACTAGCCAATCGCCACTTAGCATCGTCAGCGCAGGTAAAGCGCAGCATACCGCCCTTATGCTCCGTATCCAAATATTTTTCAGCATAAAAACCGGATCCTGAATTCGAAACATTCTTCACCATCCCTACAGGAACGCTGTCACTGCCACATACGCCCAAGCCAAGTTCCACACTCCAGAACCTATGAACAAACTTTTCAAATTCCGGAGCCTTTTTCGAAAGTTTCCACTTTTCCACATTGCTGCGGTATAAGGCAAGCTTACCAGCCGTATCCGCAATAGCCGCCCAATCAGCAATCCGCACCTTAGCCGAGGCATCATCCCAGGTTCCGTCAAGCGCCATATCGTTTGAAAATTCTGTCAGCAAGACAGACAAATCCGTTTCGGAATCATTTCCCTGCAAAAGAATCGATATCGCAAGCAAAGCCGCATCGGCATCCGTCTTACCAAACACGTCGAGGTCTTCGGATTCCATCTTAAACTGGCTCGCATCGATATGGAACGCATCAAAGATTTCCGTCTGAGCCTGCTTTTTGGCGGCCCTTACCGTTTTCGATTCCTTTGTCACCAAGAAATACACGCGGTCTTTTTCAAGGTGAGTCAGCAGATTCACGTTTGCAGACCTGCGCGAAAGCATATTGGTATAAGCCTCTAGACTAATAGATGTCGCCGTCGGTAATCCCGTGATTTCGTTACGATACTTGCCTTCTACTACGAGCAACGCATATTGGCTCACCAAATCACGAGACTGGAACTTGTAGCGGCCGCTGTCACTGGTAATCACGCTCCTAAAATTGCCATTCGTCTGCTTAAGGGTGCGTCCATCGGAAAGTTCATACAGGTATACCGTTGACCCCTTGAGGAAAGGCCCCTTCTGAGAAAATCCAGACAAAGTATCAAGAGATATTGCAACTTTTTCGGAATCAAGTTCCCAAGTGTCACCCGGTACGGAATCTTGCGATGAACCTCCAACCCTAAATTTCAGCGTCATTGTAGAGTCACCGCATTTGATGGTCGCAGAAGAATCCGTTTGATTTACAATCGTGCAGCCTACGCCGTCTTTACCTTTTTCTCCAGAATCGCCTTTGTCTCCTTTCGCGCCGGGATCCCCTTTTTCACCCTGCTCCCCCTTTTCACCAGGCTCGCCCTGAAGGCCTTGTTCTCCGTCGGCACCGTTCTTGCCATCCTTACCGGCAACACCATTTTCACCATTCTTACCGGCATCTCCCTTATCGCCCTTCGAGCCATTCAGAACAACGCCAATAGAGTCCCCGTTGCAGATAATTTTAAGTCCGCTCTTATCCTTGAGTTCCTGGGTGGTGCAACTGAAATCACCTTCCATGAAAACCGTATCCCTGGCCGATTCCTTTGTCGCAAACCACTTCTTATCGATACAGATACGCACCGAGGATTCGCCCTTCACAATCGCCTGCTCCCCCTCGTTTTCCTTGGTACACTTCGGGAGATCCTTGACAGACTCAACGACTTCTACACCCCCCGTAGCGGTTTCGACAATCTTTTCAGTAGTAGTATTTTCACCGCAAGCCGAAAATAAAGCAAGCGCCGTTAGAGATGCAAAGAAAGAATACTTCGCAAGAACCGAATAACTTTTCATAGGAAAATCCTAAATAAGGCTGAATATTTGAAAATATAAAATAATTATTTCTCTACACTTCAATGAGCGTAGCGACTAAGCAACTGTCTTTGGTATGGCCGGAGCCGACGAAATCGATATCCTGCGACTTGTTCCAAAGAGTCTTCGCTTTCGGATGAACGGACGCAACCGATGCGAGAGCATTCCGCGAGAAAGCAGACAAATTAAATTCGCTATAGTTGGAACTCACCATAAAGAGGCCACCCTTGTTCAGGAGAGTCGCACAGTCGGCGACGAGCGGCATCAGGTGTTCGCGCACGTTAAAGTTTTTGCCCTTGAAGCGAGCAAAGCTCGGCGGGTCGAGCACGATGGCATCGAACTTGAGGCCTTTCTTTTGCGCCCAGTGAACATATTCGACGGCGTTGCCCCTGAAAAATTCGCCCTGCTTGGGTTCGAGCCCGTTGAGCGCGTAGTTTTCGCGGCCCTTGTCCAGAATCTTTGCGCTGATATCTGCGTTTGCCGAGATTTCAGCGCCACCGAGGCGGCCATGCACCGAGAATGCGCAGGTGTAGCTGAACAAATTAAGCATGCGACGCCCAGCAGCGCGTTCGCCCATTTCCAATCGAATCGCACGCATGTCGAGGAACAGCCCCGGATTCACCGTATCGAGCAAATCGATGTGGAACTTCGCAGAACCTTCGCGGACAACGCCTATAGAATCTTCGGGGCGGCCCACCAGCACTTCCATCGGCGGGTTTTCAAGCGATTTGCCGGAACGAGAAAGGCGTTCCTTGACGACAAGGCAAACGGGAGAAAATTTCTGCGCAATCGCATCGGCAATAGCACACTTTTCGCGGAGCAGTTCATCACCGAAAAACTGAATCTGGTAACGGTCGCCGAACTTGTCGAGCGTCATGCCTGGGAAACCATCAGGTGCCCCGTTCACAATGCGGAAAGCCTCCGTCGTTTCGAACAACGGAGCACGTCTTTTATAAGCCGCATCCAAATTATTGATTAAATCTTTCATAGGTATGAGCTCGGTCGCCTTCAGTTCCCTATGAGGAATGAGGCCTTAGTCAAAAAATAAATTTTTATTCCTAACTGAGTCCTCAAAGGTGCGTAGCACCGACCTCAAAGTGTGAGTTTATGAACGCGCTCAAAACTCATCGGCGCGCAGCGCTACTTGTCCATGCTCTTAATCTGGTCCACGAATTCGCCGACTTCCTTGAATTCGCGGTAAATCGAGGCAAAGCGCACGTAGGCGACGGCATCGAGTTTCTTGAGTTCCTGCATCACCAGGTTACCGATCTGTTCGTAGCTGACTTCGAAGTTTTCGGTAACGGTCAGGGCGTTTTCCACGTTGGTCGCAAGCTGTTCGATATCGGCGACCGAAACGGGGCGTTTCTTGCAGGAGTTCATGATACCGCGCAGGAGCTTTTCACGCTGGAACGGTTCATGTTCGCCGCTGCGCTTGATTACGGTCAGTGGCTGGACTTCGATGTATTCTCGAGTGGTAAAGCGTTTGCCGCATTCGCAGCATTCACGACGGCGACGGATAGACGAACCGCTCACGCGGCTGTCCACCACCTTGTCGTTATCTTTTTTGCAGAACGGGCAAATCATATCACTTATTGTAGGTCTGAGATTTGAGCGCGGTCGCCTTCGGCTCCCTTTGAGGTTTGAGGCTTTAGTAGAAATTTAATTATTCTAGCTGAACCTCAAAAGTGCGTAGCACCGACCTCAGAGCTCAAAGCCTTGCAAAGCAAGGCGACCTCATCGCTAGTTGTTCTTCTTAAATTCCTCGACGTTTGCCTTGAATTCAGCAAGGTATTCCTTCGCGGCGGCCACGACGGCTTCCGGAGTGTAACCGAATTCCTTCTCGAGCACTGCAGCCGGAGCAGAGGCGCCGAAGCGTTCGAGACCAGAGACCTTGCCGAAGCCACCCACAATCTGGGCGAACAGGAGCGGAAGGCCGCTGGACTTCGCGAACACCGGAGTCCAAGGAACAATCACGGATTCGCGGTAAGCCTTATCCTGAGCCATGAAGAGGGCCGGGCTGATCATCGAGACCACGCGGACCTTGAGGCCTTCGCCACGGAGGATTTCGGCGGCGTCGTGAGTCAGGAGCACGTCGGAACCGTTAGACACGAAGGTCAGGTCCGGGCGTGCGGAGCCACAGTTGTCGCTCACGATGTAGGCGCCCTTGCGGCATGCCTTGGAGGCTTCGTAGCGCTTGTCGCCAGGGAGCGTCTTCACGTTCTGGCGGGTAAGGATGATCGCGGTCGGGCGATCGTTGTTTTCAAAAGCCATTTCCCAGGCAGTCACGGTTTCGAAGGCGTCGGCCGGACGGAGCACCAGCATTTCGGACTTGCCGTCTTCGCGCTTGAGACCTTCGAGCAAACGGATCTGGGTTTCGTGTTCAATCGGCTGGTGCGTCGGGCCGTCTTCGCCCACGCGGAAACTGTCATGCGTGTACATGAACTTGACCGGAAGTTTCATGAGGGCAGCCATACGGATAGCCGGCTTCATGAAGTCGCTGAACACGAAGAATGTAGCACAAATCGGATAGAGGCCGCCGTGCAGTGCGATACCGCAGCAGATGGCGCCCATGGTCAGTTCGGCAACGCCCACCTGAACGAAGGCGCCCTTGAAGTCGCCTGCGCGGAAGATGCCGGTCTTGTTGAGGAAGGCCTGGGTGTTGTCGGAGTTAGAAAGGTCAGCAGAGCTGCAAATGCAGTTCTTCACGTTTTCGGCGAGGTAGCCGAGCACGGTGCCGGAAGTCACGCGGGTAGCGACGCCTTCCTTGAGTTCGAGGCCAGAAAGGTCGATCTTCGGAGCCTTGCCCGAGAGCCATTCCTTGAGGGTGGCAGACTTTTCGGGGTTCTTGGCATCCCAAGCGGCCTTGGCCTTCTTCCATTCGGCAACCTGCTTGCGGAGCTCTTCCTTGCGAGCTTCGAAGCCAGCCTTCACGTCGTCAAAGATCTTGAATGCATCGGCCGGATCGCCACCGAGGTTTTTGACGGTAGCATCGGTAGAAGCACCTGCTGCGTTGAGCGGCTGACCGTGAGTAGAAACGGCACCTTCGAAGGACTTGCCGTCTTCGGCGATAGCGCCCTTGGCCATGGTGGTGTGACCGATGATGATGGTCGGCTTTTCAGTTTCGGCCCAGGCGGCCTTGAAAGCCTTGCGGAGTTCTGCAATGTTGTGACCATCGGCCACGTCAATCACGCGGAAGCCCCATGCTTCGTACTGCTTCTTGAAGTCGTGGCTCATCACGTCTTCAACCCTGCAGGACAGCTGCACCTGGTTGGCGTCGTAGAAGAAAATGAGGTTCGAAAGCTTGAGGTGACCGGCAATGCGGCCCACGCCATAAGCGATTTCTTCTTCGAGGCCGCCGTCAGACACGAGGCATACGACCTTGTGCTGCAGAATGTCGCCAAAACGTTCGACCATGAAGCGTTCGGCAATTGCGTTACCGAGGGCTACAGCATGACCGATACCGAGCGGGCCCGAGGAGTTTTCGATGCCGAGGGCGACTTCGACTTCGGGGTGACCCGGCGTACGGGAGCCGAGCTGGCGGAAATTCTTGAGATCATCCATCGAGAGGTTGCCGAGCATGGCCAGCTCGCCATACAGGAGCGCGGACATGTGGCCCGGATCCATAAAGAAACGGTCACGGGCTTCCCAGTAGGGATTTTCGGGGTCAAAACGGAGAAATTCCGAATACAGGAGCGTAATGGCGTCTGCTGCGCCCATGGCTCCACCCGGGTGACCGGACTTTGCCTTCTGCACCATGGCAGCGGAAAGGATTCGAATGTTGTCAGCCGCTTTTGTAACCAGCCTGTCTTCCACTTTTTTAACCTCTCTTTATAATGTCGGGCGATGAGCCGCCCATAAAATAAGCGCCCCAAATTTAGTTTTTTTACACAGCCCTCTCAAGGTTATAAGACGCAAAACACCGTAAAAAAGCCAAAAATATGTAAAAATTTGCCAAATGAAAAATAAGTGTTACTTATGGAAAACATACAAAAAATTATCTATTTTTAGCCGCAAGGAAAAATTATGTCCAAAAGATTGATCAAGCCCATTATTATACTGCTCGCAGGCATGTTCTGTTCTGCCCAGGCAATCGAAATCAGACCCCTCGCCCAAATCCAGTTCCCAGCCAAGACCAATGTCGCATGGGAAATCCACGGTAAAAAAGACAATACCAAAATGGACGCCGACCTGGTATACGAAATTGGCTCCGAATTTCTGTGGTACACCAACTATATCCGCTACGGAGCAGGCCTCGCCTACAAGAGCCCTCAAAAGAAAGGGAGCGTAACAGCCGCCCCCGGAGCCATTCCCGTATGGCTGTCCGCCGGATTCGGCCTGTTCAACAAACAAGCGGTTGTCCAGCCGTACGCAGCAGTAAGGTTCGGCACCCTCGCCCCCCTCAGTAGCGACGGCAACTGGTGGGAAAGCCCCCTCAACTACTTTGTAAGCGGAGGAGTCGGTGCCATATTCCCCTACGGCATCGGTCTCGAAGTCGTCTACGACTATTCCTCCCTCAAGAAGTCCTTCAAGAGCATCGAAAAAGAATACCGCGTCTCTTCGGGCCGCATAGGCATCCAGCTATCCGTCGGGTTTAGCCTCGGCGACGACGCAAAGCCCACCGAAAACAGCACCAAGAACAGCCCAAAAGATTCCGCACAAAGTAACACCCCCGCAGAAGGAACTCAAGAAAACACCTGGTCCGCACTCGAAACCGAAATGGACAATTCTACAAGCGAAGACACCAACACGGCAGATTCCACGGCAAGCGAAGCTCCTTCAGAAACCGACCCCGCCGAAGCGTCCGTGACAGAAGAAAACGCCACCGAAACAGACACCGTTGCAACCGAGCCTCAAGAAGACGCTCCCGTCGAAGAAACTCCTGCAGAAGCCCCTACTGAAGAAGTTTCCGAAAACGCAGAAGAAAGCGCCGCCGAAACCGTAGCGGAGAGCGAACCTGAAGCAGCCCCCGCCCCGGTGGAAGAACCCAAGCCCGCAGCAAAGCCTGCCAAAAAGGCCGCAAAAAAATCCAGCAAAAAATCGACCAAGAAATCTACAAAGAAGTCCTCCAAGAAGTCGAGCAAAAAGGCAACAAAGAAGAAAAAATAGTTGGTAGAATTTAGAAGTATCATCTAATCTCTAAATTCTAAGATCCAATAGCAGCAGGTTCCTGCTGCTTTATTTTATATTTAGCCCATGAAATCCTACATTCTCGGAATTTTGAAAAATCTCGCCCACCCGGGCACCATTATCGGCCTCCTGGTCTCTATCGCGATTCCCTTCCTCATTTACCTAGGTCCAAATGTCGGCCACAAATCGACCATCAGAAACCTAGACCTCTATTTACCGCTTCCGCTGTTCATTGTACAGCTTATCGCAGGAATCGTCCTTTTCGCCCTGATGCAAAAGGATTTCAGGGAATGGCTCAAGGGAATCCTCCCCGAAAAGAAAATTTCGATTTTAATGCTTATCTTCACGGCGGTCATTACGATTTTTGCGGCCACCCAGATCGAGGCCCGTCACCGTGTACAAAGCGACGAAAGCGTGTTCATGTCGGTTGCCCAGAACATGTACTACAACCATGAATCGGCCACCTGCAACCAAGGATATTTCGAAGATGGCAAACTGAAATGCATCGCGACCTCCAACAGTTTCAAGACCAAGGGACTCGCCTTCCTGTACCTGCTCGGCATGCCGCTTCTAGGAAACGACCTGCACTGGATTTTCCACATGGAACTCCTGATGCTTCCGCTCGCGGTACTCCTGATGTTCCTTGCGATTGTCGCCTGGACAAGGCAGCCCCTGCTAGCCTTCTTTGCAGCCCTCCTCACGGCATTACAGCCCACGGTGCTTTTCCAATTCCGCGCCATGTCCGTAGAACCGCTCTACATTTTCCTTTCCGCCCTTTCGCTCCTGATTTTCAAATGGGCCTACGACCGTAACACCGTCAAGCACTGGGCTCTTCTCGCCCTTTCGCTCGCCTTCTTTGCGCAGACCCGTCAAGAAACCGCTTTCTGCCTGCTCGCCTTTATCGTGTTTGCGCTCCCCAAGATTCTCGACAGCAAGAGCGCCAAGGCCCCCACATTCTTTGTAACGCTTTCGCTGTTCTCGGTTCCGGCACTTCTTACCATCAGCTACTTCCAGGGATTCGGTTTCCAGGGGGGCGAATTCGAGGCCCACGGGCATTTCCTCGAAGACCTTTCGCGCAATTGGACCGAAATGACCAAGCCACTCAACAAGAACGGCGAACTCGAAAACCCCTTCCTCACCTATTTCAACTACCTCTTTGCCATTGGCGCCATCGACCTGCTTGTACGCGCCTTCTGGGGAATAAAGAAAAAGGACTTTTTCTATCTCGAAATTCTTGCTTTCCTGCTCCTGTACCATATTCAGACATACGTCATTCTCGAAAACGTCTCGGGCGATTTCAGCATCCAGATTAACCAGCGCTACAGCCTGGTGATGCTTCCGTCCATGGCGTTTGTAGGCGCCCTCCCCGTGGCACACCTCGTAAGGTTGACGATTGAATCGATGAGCGGAAAAGACGCAAAGCAGAACGCCCTCACCGCAGCCATCGCAACGTTTATTACCGCCACCCTCTTTACCGGTTGGACATTCCACTACAAGGAAGACTTCAACAAGAACATCATGTACAACCGAAACCACCTCACCACCGAGGAACACGAAATTCTCGGATGGCTCGCGGAACAGCCCCAGAAGAACAGGTTCTTTATTTACGGCCGTCCCTGGCATTTTGTCGGTTACGGCATGTCCTCCATTCACTATGACCGAGCCCGCCAAATGAGTTCCGAAGAACTCAAAAAACTCGTCGACAAGTACGAAGGCGAAGTTTACTACATCCGCGGTCTCGACTGCTGGGACAGCCACACCTACCACAAGAAGGCCGTAGAACACCGTATTGCCACGACCTGCGACATCTTTGAACGCGATATGGACCTGGAAGGCGTCAAGAACATCCTGATTACCAACAACTACTGGGTGCAGATAGCCAAGTTCAACGGGCGCAAGGAATTCAACCCCAAAAACGTCATCGCCGTCAACGACCTCGAACTCGTACAGGAAACATCCGAAGACTCGCTCTCAACTACATCGGCGCTCCAGTACAGTTTCAGCCTCAACGAAAAGGCCTCTATCGCAAGACGCTGGATCTATTCCGTGCAAGTCAACGGAGCCATCAATTCCCGCGCACCTTACGCCTACGGGAAATTCAACGGCAAAGTCCAAGAAGAAAAGCTTCTCCCCGGTTACAACCAGGTGGAATTTATCGTCCATGATCTCGAAAAGAAGAAAGTCCTAGCCGACATCCAGAAATTCTACTTCAACGACAAGAGCGGCGCCGTTAAAATGACTTCCATTCCCTACGCAAGCCATAAACAAGGCTGGGGAAATTTGCACAAGAACGAAAGCATCGAAGCTCACGCCTTCAAGATCGGCGGTAAAATCTACGAAGCCGACGGTTTCGGCACCCATGCATCCTCCGAAACGACTTTCAAAATCGGCGGCAAGTACAAGACGCTCAAGATGGGTTACGGACTTGACGAAGAATCACTCTGTAGCGACGGAGCCGAGCTACAAATCTTTGCCGACGGCAACAAGGTTTACGACAGCGGAAAATTCTCGTACGAAACCCTGCGTACTGCGGAGTTGAACATCGAAAACGTCCAGACGCTCACCCTCAAGACGCTTTCGCTCGAAAACATCGACTGCGACCACGTCGACATCGTGAACCCGGCACTTATCCCATAGGCGAACCCATGCTCCTGTCAGTCATCATTCCTGTCTTTAACGAAGAAGAAATCGTTGCGGAAACTTACCGCGTCCTCGAAGAGGAACTCAAGGATGTCGAGCACGAGCTCATTTTCGTGAACGACGGATCCAAGGACAAGACGCGCGAAATCGTCGAGGGGCTCCTCCCGGGAAACCCGAACAACAGGATTATCAACTTCAGCCGCAACTTCGGGCACCAGGCGGCATTCAGTGCAGGCCTTGACCATTCCAAGGGAGACGCGGTGGTGATTATCGACGGTGACCTTCAGGATCCGCCGAGCCTGATTCACGAAATGCTCGAAAAATGGCGCGAAGGTTACCAGGTGGTTTACGCCCAGAGGAACAAGCGCAAAGGCGAAACCATCTTCAAGCGCTTTACCGCATTCGCTTTCTACCGTCTGATAGGAAAGCTCACAAGCATCGACATTCCGCCTGACACCGGCGACTTCCGCCTGATGGACCGCTGCGTGGTAAATCAGCTCACGAACCTGCCCGAACGCAGCCGATTCCTGCGCGGGCTCGTATGCTGGGTTGGCTTCAAGAAAATCGGCGTCAAGTACGACCGCGCCGAACGCACCGCTGGCACCTCCAAGTACCCGCTCAAGAAAATGGTCCGCCTTGCTTTTGACGGCATCACCGGATTCAGTTCCGCACCGCTCAAGCTCAGCTTCTACCTGGGACTTTTCGCCGCCATCGTAGGTTTCGGAGTTTTCGTCTGGTCGATTCTCGAAAAGATCCTCAGTCCATCTACTACAGTTCCAGGCTGGGCATCGCTCATGACCGCCATCGTATTCTTCGCGGGAGTGCAGCTCATTTCAATCGGCATCCTCGGGGAATACATCGGGCGCATTTACGACGAAGTCAAGCAGCGTCCGCTGTATATCGAAGACAAGAAGAACTAACCATTACAAAAAACCGGCCTTACAGCCGGTTTTTCATACGAGGTCACCTGACTGCTGGACTAGGGTTCGCCCTCCACGCAACGAACAGAAAACGCGATGTCATCCTTATCGTCACGGTCTTCATTAGTCGCGGAATCCTTTTTCCCTCTCAATGTAAAAACATACGCCGAGTCACTGTCGACTTCAGAAGAACTCCAGAAAAATCCTGTATATCCTAATTCATAGAAGTTTACAAAATCGTAATACCACTCGCCCGCAGGCAATGCAGAAAAAGCATACGAATCCGTACCACTACCATCACTATCGTTACCACCGCCGTGGCTAATTTTCCAGCCAGTCGTTGCTTTGAGAGCCTTACCTGCATTTTCCGCACCACCCACAGTTGTAATTAGCTGACCCCATTCGTCTTTATTCGGCAAATGCCAGCCATTCGGGCAAACGCTCATAGCATCATCCCACTTGTAAAGACGTCCGTATTTTTCACAATAATCTAGGCTATCATTGAAACAGAAACTGTTTTCGGTTTTATAATTCATATTTTCTGCCGTCCATACCTGGTCACCAATCTTGACCGTTCTGTAAGTCTGGCGATCGCGTTCATCCGTAATATAATCCATTATACAGCGGACGGAGTAAGCATAGCCAGTAAGGTCATCAGACAATTCTGGATTAGGCATAAAGAAAGCTTGGGGGGCTCCTCTCCGCAACTCGACAAATTTGACTCCACTATCATCTTTAATCCAAAAATCAGCAACTTTATCAAAAAAGATGAATTTACCAGCGGAATTCCTATAGCCAGCAAACATTTCGTTACCCGTTCCATACACGTTTTGGGATTGGAGCACCCCACCCGCGACCTCTATTCCACCGACAGCATCAAACAAGGTTTGCCATTCCAACGAATCCGGCAGGTGCCAGCCCTCGGGGCAAATCTCTTTTGCTGTTGACCAGTCGTAAAGTCTACCATATCTCCATTTGTTACGATCGCCATCAGGGTAAAAAAATGTGGGCTTTTCCTCAGCCATATTGTCCGCCATCCAGGTCTGCTTACCGATAGTCACTACATTGTATAGGATTTCTGGAATACGTAATTGGAAGTGATATGCTAATGAAGACGAAGACTTCACCGAAGATGAGGACATCATTGAACTACTTGATTCCGCAGAACTTCTGGGCGGTTCTCCAGAACTCGATGCAGGCACAACCGCAGAAGACTGCGGCTCGATTCCGCTCGATGTCGGGATGGACGAAGAACTCGCGGATGAATGTTTCACGGAGCTGGAGGACTCGGATGTCTTCCCGGAAGAAGCCCCGTTGCCATTCGAACTTTTTGGGGACTGAGCATCGGAACTTTCTGGATCCTGGACATCGGAGCTTCCGGAGATTAGGTCGCCGGAGACGTCCGCATATTCCATTCCGCCAAAGGCATCGTCGAATTCCGCCTGGTAATCGGTACAGGCAGTGAAAAGCATAAAAAGAAGGCTAGCGATTGCCGCTGTCGCCATTCTCCCGATTCTCGTCTTAAATCTTTCGTCTAACATAAGCTCCTCCTAGAACGCGATGCTCAGGCCAAGGCCAATTCCACCCAAAACCGCAATTCCGATACCGACCGTACGAACCGTCTGATACGCGCCGATGTCATCGTGGCGGCTATCGTATTCATCCTGCGAGGCAGGCTTCTTTTCGCTTTCATTTTTCGCCTTGTTGTTGTAGACAATCGCAAGTGTCGTACCCGCGACAAGCACCGCAGACGAAATTCCAATCAGCAACCAATGCGGGCCATCGCCCTTTTTCGCCTCAGGAATTTCCGAATTCACCTTGTCGCCAACAATTTTCGAATCCATCTTCGGCATCGCCTTGATCGCAGAGGAATCCCGATTCCAAATCCAGCGACCCACCAAATCGTCGCTCGCCTTCTCAAATTCCACACGGCCCTTGTAAGTCGCCATTTCACCATCGCGCCCCTTCGGGAAAACGACAGATTTGTCCTTCATATTCACGAGCAGGTGCGCGTTATCCTTTCCGTCGGGAATCTGCGTCACGTTGAAAAGTTCGGCACCACTCAAATAGTACGCACCCGCCACAGGCCGGTTCAAGTCGAGATAAAGGGAAAGATCCGCCGTATCGAGCACCACCTTCAAATTCGTCTTCGTATGCAAAAGCGAATCGTTCATGCGCGCTAGAGCGTGTTCAAAGAGGGGCGCAAATTCGTCACCGGACTTACGGAGCACAATGTCTCCACACTTGGAAAGCCAAAGTTCCGTAAAATGTTTCTGTTGGTCCATTCGACGTTCATCGTAGCGGAGCTTGAAATTGTACGACGCGTCAAAGGCTCCCGAATGCGAAAGCGGTTCCAAGTCTACACCACCCTCGATTTTCAAAAGGTTTTCCTTAGAAGCGATAATTCTCGAAAAAGCATCGGTACAGGCGTCAATCTGCTGCGTACGCTGTTCCAGGTCATTCGCCATCGTCACCACGCCCAAGCGAAGTTCGCCAGTCACTTCCATGTAGCGAGCCTCGAATTCGGGGAGATCCACGGCATAAAAGTGTCCGCATTCCTCGTCCAGCACATCGTTGATAGAGACCATTCCGCAGCGGTCATTCATCTTCGCAATGCGGTTTGCCCGGTGAATCAACGAATCCAATTCAGGATTATCGCTACCGATTCCCGCCTTCAACTGTTGCAAGTCATTCTGTATCGCCTGAAACTCGGACGCGTCTTTAACAAAAATCGAAACGGTCGGGTCGGCAAGCGCTACCCCCACAAAAATCAAGTTCCACAACAATATTAAGGAAACATAAGACTTCATAGTTTAAATATAGTAGTTTGCGAAAAACTTACAATGCACAGTACCGCCTAAAAAAAGTATATTTGCGCTATGCGTAACAAGTTATTCGTGATGAGTGCCGCAAGCGGCGCAGGCAAGACCACCCTCAAGGATTTGGTCATCAAGGATTTTCCCGACATCAAGTATTCCATCTCGGCCACCACTCGCGCCCCGCGCGAAGGCGAAGTCAACGGAGTCCATTACTTTTTCAAGACAAAGGAAGAATTCGAAAAACTCATCAAGGAAAACGGACTTATCGAATGGAACGAAGTCCACGGTAACTACTACGGAACACCCAAGAGTTTCGTGGAGCAAACCCTTGCCGAAGGAAACCGCGTCCTGTTCGACCTCGACGTTTTTGGCAAGGTGAACTTCGACAAGGTCTACCCCGACGCCACTGGCATCCTGATTCTGCCGCCGAGCGAAGAGGAACTCGAAAAGCGCCTGCGTGGTCGCGGAACCGACTCCGAAGAAGTGATTCAGCTGCGTCTCAAGAACGCCAAGAAAGAAATGGAATTCGCAAAGACGCAGGGCAAGTACGAATACGTCATCATCAACGACGACTTGCAGCGCGCCGCGAACGAACTCCGCGAAATTTTAAAGAAGAAAGACTAAAGCTTGATGCTCGCCCGTTTGAGGCGATCATTCAAGGCCATACCGACTCCGACATTCGGAATCGGGTCTACCAGAATCAAGTCGTACTTAGGATTGTCCAGGTCGTGCATATAGGCGTACAGTTTCGCCGTTGCTTCTAGCATATCGCCAGATTCAGACAAATTAAGCGTCGCGGGAATCACGCCGGGGCAATTGCCAAAGGCAATCCGCACACAGTTTTTCGGCAGTTCAAAGCCCTCGGGGATTTTACCGTAAAGCAGCGGTACCTGCGGGCGGTAGTGCGTATCGCACTGCCCCGGCGCAGCCATCGCCTGCCCAGGCTTCGAGGTAGACTCCTTGATTTTCACGTCACCGATGACCTTTGCAATCATCTCGGGCGTAATCGCCCCCGGCCTAAGCACAGTCGGCTCGCCCACCAAAGAGACAATCGTACTTTCTACGCCCACGTTGCAAGGGCCGCCATCCACGATTCCCGCAAGGCCGCGGTCGGCCAGCTGTGCGGCCACATGTTCGGCGGTCGTCGGGCTTACATGCTTGAACAAGTTCGCGCTAGGAGCGGCAAGCGGCACGCCCGCCTTCCAGATGATTTCCTGCGCCACCGGATGCGACGGAAAGCGCACCGCTACAGACGGGAGTCCGCTCGTACACAGGTCAGGAATACATTCCTTCTTAGGGAGAATCATCGTCATCGGGCCCGGCCAATAGGCTTTTGCCAAGGCGAAGGCCGCATCGGGGATATTTTCGGCAATATCCGAGAGCTGTGCGATTTCGCAAATATGTACAATCAGCGGGTCAAAAGTCGGACGTTCCTTAATCGCAAAAATCTGCGCCAGGGCCGACGGTAAATAGGCGTTTCCCGCCAAGCCGTAAACGGTCTCGGTCGGAATCGCCACCACCTGCCCATCGTGGAGCAGGCGCGCAGCATCGTCAATACTTGTCCAAGGAGGAAATTGCATGATAGACCAAAAATAAAAAAATCGCGAGACATGCTCGCGATCAAAAATTGATAAAAGGAGATCCCCGCCTTCGCGGGGATGACTTCAAAGGCTATGCTTCTGCCGGGGCTTCCGGAGCAGACGGAGCTGCATCCTGGGAGGCGTTAGCAGCATCGCCTTCGGGCTGATCCTTACGGCCAAAGGCAAACACCTTGTCGCAGGCGCTGTTAAAGCGGTGCCACGTCTTTTCGGAATGTTCGCGAGGCACAGCCCCGACTTCCTTCCACAAACGACGCAGATGCTTCACCTTGTTCATCGAAGCCACTACCGTCTGTTCGTTCAAGTCGGTGAGCAGGTCTTCGGCCTGTTCGCAGAGCAAGAGCTTTTTCTGCAGGTTGTTCTGACGAGCCTGTTCCTGAATGTCGAGCTGATCGCGACGGCGGGTAAAGAAGTCATCGCAGGCTTCGCGGAACTTCTTGTACAGGTCCATATCTTCAAGACCGCAGAATCCGAGTTCACGCCATTCCTTCTGGAGTTCGCGAACGGCATCGGCAAGCTGGTTACTGCCAGCGCTTTCGGCAAACTGGCGCACCTTGTCGATCATCGCCGTCTTCTTTTCCTTGATTACATCAAGTCCCTGGGCAAGCGTAGAATCCGTATGGGCAAGACGATCGAGAATCTTGTTATAAACCGTATTATAGCGGTTGCTAATCGTCTCGATGGCATCCTTGGGTACCATACCGATATTCTTCCATTCCTCTTCCATCGCCTTGAGGTCTTCAAGCGTACCCGCTCCGTTTGCATCCAACGCCTCGAGCTTTTCGCACAGGGCATTCTTTGCATCCAGATTCTTCTGCTTCGAAGCATCCATTTCTTCAAAGTGGGCGCGCTTCTTTTCAAAGAAGCTGTCGCAGGCGGTGCGGAAGCGGTTCCAGATTTCGTCGGACTTGCTCTTGGGTACAGGACCGACAGACTTCCAGGAATCCTGGAGTTGTTTTAATTTGTTCGAAGTCGCATTCCAGTCATTGGATTCCTTAAGAGCTTCGGCTTCCATGCAGAGAGCCACCTTCTTTTCGTAGTTGGCTTCGCGGGATTCGTCCTCATGCTTCAGGTTTTCCTTATGCTGGGCGTAGAATGCGCTTGTCGCCGCCTTGAAGCGTTCGGTCAGGGCAGCCACATTGTCCTTGGGGACCATGCCGATGTTCTTCCAGTTTTCCTGGATTTCCTGCATCGCCTTGTACTTGTCCTTCCAGAACATTTCTGCATTTTGAACAAGTTCTTCAATCTTTGCGCACAGGGCTTCCTTATCGGCCAAGTTCTTCTGGCGTTCCACATTCATCTCTTCGATAAAGGCGGCGCAATTTTCCTTGATCTTTTCGTAATTGCTCTGGAAATGGTCGCGGTATTCCTGCAGCTTGGCCGCAGAAATAGGTCCGATTTCTTTCCAGCGGTTGGTAATTTCCTTAAGCTTCGTGAGAACGGCCTGGCTACCTTCTTCCTTGGTGAGCGCATCCATTTCAAGGAGCAGGTCATCGCGGTCCTTTTCGTTGTACCAGTTTTCCCACTGCTGCATTTCCTGGAAACGGGCCGTAGCAGCCTTGTATTCCTGCCACAGGTCGTGGTACTTGAACTTGTTGTCGCCAACGATTTCCTTCCACTGCTGGTAGAAGTCGCGAACCTTCTTGTTCAGTTCGCGGAAATCATCGTTTTCGTCGAGAGACTTTACCTTTTCGATAATAGCCTTGAGCTTTTCGGAATTTTCTTCGAAGCGCTTCTGGGAATCTTCGTCAAAGGCAGAAATCTTCACCGAAAGCGTGTTGCGGAGAGAATTGTAAGACTGCAGCATCGGGTCTTCGCCTTCCAGCAGCGGAAGCTTTTCCCATTCACGCACAATGGCGTGCAAATGCTTTTTCGTCATCTCGTTCACGTCTGTATCGGCAAGAGCCTTAAGGCGTTCCAGCAGTTCCGGTCGAACCGATTCGTCATTTCCTTCGGGAACATCGACAACAACTTCTTTCGCCTTGTTCAATTCCTGCAACTTGAAGAACGCATTGTTGAAACGCTTAATCCAGGCGGCATCCATCAAGGACTTGCCTTCGTTGCATTCCGCAAGAATGGCTTCGACACGTTCAGCGTTGTCAGCCGTCTTGTTTTCAGAAATCATCAATTCGAGTTCTTCGAGGCTTGCCGCAAGTGCGGACACCTTCGCCTGCTTTTCGGCTTCGGCCTTTTCGGCGGCGATACGGGCAGCGTCGGCTTCATCGCAGAACTTCTTGAAGCTTGCATAGACTTCGTCAATCGTCGCCTGCTTGTCGCCCATGCCAAGGTTCTTCGCCTCTTCCATCAAGGCTTCAAACTGAGCCTTTACGGCCAGGGGATCTTTCTGTGCCGCATAGAAATGAGCCTGCTTTACAAGAGCTTCGCGCTTGCTTGCCAAAAGTTCTGCAGCCTTCTTGCCGTTATCTTCGGCATCCTTTCTTGCGCGAATCCTTTCGCTTGCGGCCTTGCGAACTTCGGACTGCTTGGAATTCTTAGCAATATCCTGGAGCAGAGTATCGGAGGTCACCTTGCGGGCCGCAGCCATCGCAATTTCGGCACTTGCGTCGCGCGATGCAGCAAGAGCAAGAATAGACTGCTTTTCACAAAGTTTCACCAGTTCCATGCGCACGGCCTCGGAAGTATTTGCTCCCTTGAGCAAATCTTCGGCATAGTGCGTATCCTTGAGGTCCTTCAGATAAGACAGGTCCTCGGCACTCGGTTGAGCCTCGGATTTGAGTTTCTTGACAACTTCATCCAAATAGCGGCTCTTGGCAAGGCGCTTTACATCGGCATCATTATCTTCGTTCGAAATCTTGAGCAACGAAGGGATAATGGAAAGCTTCTTAATGGCGGCATTCCTTACGGAAGCATCGGTATCGGAACTGGCGATGCGATCCAGGATATCCTGATTGTCGGCACCCAGTTCGGCAATAGCTTCGAGACGCTTGGCGGGGTTAGAATTCTGCCATTTCGGTTTAAAGACGTCAAATACACTCATAGAGATCTCCAATAGTATGGCAAAGCCCAAAGGGGTTTTGCACCCTATAATCTAACAAAAAAAGTTTTTTGAAACAAAAAAGATTGAAAAACAGGCGCATTTTGCGGTATTAACTATCTTTTAGGCCGTGACAAAGCGAATTCCCAAACTAAACGCCCCCGAAGAAGTACATCAGAAGCTCAAGTCCGCCACGCTTACGGACTTTTGCGAAGTCTACATCCCCATGGCCCCCGACATGTACACTTACGGGGTTCCTGCAGGAACAAGTCTCGTACGCGGCGACGTTGTATGGGTCCAGTTCGCCACACGTAAAAAACCGGCACTCGCCGTCGTGGCACGCGTCCACAAGGACCGCCCCCCGTTCGATGTGCGCCCCGCCTACCCGCACCAGTCGCACTACCGCTTTAGCGAACGCTACATGGAAACGCTCGAATGGACCGCACGCTACTATATAAGTACGCCCATGAAGGCCCTGTTCGTGTTCTGGCCTAGCGATTTCGAGAAATATCTGGATGCCTTGGCATTTACAAAGGGGGAAGCCTCCCCCTGCCTTCAGCCTCAGCTCGGCCTGCACCGCACGCAAACATGGCCTCAGCCTTCGGCTGACGAATGTTCGCTTAGCGGTCAGGCTTTCGCCGAGTCTTACAGCACCCCTACAGCGGGGGACACCCCCGCAACGCCCCCTATACTAGACGAGAGAACGGCCCAAATGGGCCTACAGACGAAAAGGTTGCAAGGCGAGAGTCGCATCGACAAGTTCGCTTGTCGGTATGACCGAGCCGTAGCACCGGACGCCGAAGGCGTCAAAGACGAAAGAAATGCTCCGGCACTAACGTTAGAACAAACTAACGCATTCCACACGCTTTGCGAAGAATTGAACAAGACGGGCTTCCGCGGCGTGTTGCTCCACGGCGTCACGGGCTCGGGCAAGACACGCGTTTACCAGGAACTCGCCCTAGAGGCTCTCCAGCAGAACAAGAGAGTCTTGATCCTCGTGCCCGAAATCGGGCTTACCCCGCAGACGCTCAAGCGCTTCGAAGATTTTCTGCAAGTTCCGATTGTGGTTTTGCACTCCGCCCTTTCTGCACCCAAGAAACGCGAAGGCTACCTTTCGATTTTGAGGGGAGATGCGCAAGTGGTTCTCGGCACCCGCAGCGCGATTCTTGCGCCGTTCGATTTCGACCTGGTGATTCTCGACGAAGAACACGACACCTCCTTCAAGCAACAGGACCCGGCGCCTCGTTACCATACTCGAGAAATGGCTTTCCATTTGGCATACAAGTACGGAGCCCTCGTGGTTCTCGGGAGCGCCACCCCTTGCCTTGAAACCTTCTATAACGCGCAGGCGAAAAATTTAAAGACCGTCACGCTCAAGGAACGCGCTACGCAGGCGCCGCTTCCGAAGGTGCAAATCGTGGACATGGGCAAGATGCGCCAGCAAAAGGGAATTCTTCTGTCGCCCGCGCTCCGCGAAGCTTTGACCGACTGCATGGAGCGCGGGGACCAGGCGATTATCCTCATGAACCGCCGCGGCTTTTCGAAGATGCGCGTGTGTACCGAATGCGGCGAGACGCTTTACTGCAAGCACTGCCACATTCCGCTGGTGTACCACAAGCAATACCGTTCGCTGATGTGCCACTACTGCGCCGCCCTTTACCCGGTGAACACACCGTGTAGCGCCTGCGGCGCCGAAACCTACGAGTTTGTGGGCGGCGCCATCGAGATGCTCGAAGAAGAAATCGCCGAATGGATTCCAAACGCGAAAGTCATCCGCATGGACCGCGACACCACGCAGAACGTTGGCGCCAGCGAAAAGATTCTTGACGCCTTCCGCAACCGCGAATACAATATTCTGATTGGAACGCAGATGGTCGCCAAGGGCCACGACTTTCCGGGTGTGCAACTCGTCGGGGTCGTTGGCGCCGATAGCGGTCTCGGCATTCCCGACTTCCGCTCCACCGAAAGACTTTTCCAGCTCCTCAGCCAAACCGCTGGGCGCGCGGGTCGTGCAGGCGGAGAAGGTTTGGTGCTTATCCAAACGCTCAAGCCCTCTGAACCCGTAATGCAGTTCGCCGTGAACCACGACTTCAACGGATTTGCGAACAAGGAAATGGAAGACCGGCGCGCCGCATTCTACCCACCCTTCTGCAAGCTTGTGGAAATCAGCTGCGGTAGCCGCGACGAAGATCTACTGCGGCACACCGTCGAGCGACTGGAATCACTCTTACGCGCCGACAAGAAGCTCATGGTGCTCGGCCCTGTGGACGCCTTCGTGCCCATTGTCCAAAATGTCCACTGGGCAAAACTCTACATCAAGACACAAGACCTCGCCCCTGTCCGCAAGATTCTGCATCCGATTATAAATGCACCCAAGCCCTGGGTGCAAAACGTAGAAATCAAAGTAGAAATCGAGTAATCGTCTTCCCTGTGCAACTAAAAGGGAGATGCCCGCCTACGCGGGCATGACAAGTTCGCAATTACAGCGGGAACTTCGGATAGTTTTCGCGAACGTACTTGCTCGGGTAGGCGTTAAAATGCCACCATTCGCTGCCAAGCGGCACCCAACCCGCCCCGCGCATAATCTTGCGGAGCTTGTTGCGGTTATCAACCTGCTGTTGAGTCAAGCGACCGCTCTTTAAGGCTTCGGCCTCGCCCACTTCACCGGCACAGCGTTCAAAAGAATCAAAGTCCGTGCCCATGTCAAGCAAGGCCCCGGTACTGTCGGTAATACTCAAGTCAAGCGCCAAACCAAAGTTATGGAGTCCACCCGTCGCAGGCGACGACACATAGGCAGAATACGGAGTTCCACGCACCGTCTCGCGCAGCGCCTCCTGCGCATACAGCGGGCGCGATGCATCAAAAATGACGAGTTCCGAGCCAGGCATTTCACGCTGCATCATCTTGATTGCCTTGCGAAGCTTTGATGCAGCATCCTTATGCACAAAGGCGCGCTGCACCCCACAGTACAAGTCATGCCCCGTCACGTTTTCAAAAGTCGCATAGCGCAAGTCCATCCGAACGCCCTTCAAATGCGTGATTTCTACCATGTTGGAATCGGCGGTCGCAAACGCAATCCACTTCTTGACAGAACTGCAATAACGCAAGGGCTTTTCCGGTTTCGGCGGAACAAAGAGCGAATCCGTCTCGTGCGAGAACGAAAGAGTCGCCAGAAAAATAATGAGAAAGAAGAACGGCACCTAGAACTGCACTTCCACGCCGAAATCTACAAAGCGGCCCATGCCCTTCGCCATAAAGGGAACCAGATCGTAGCCATCGGAAGAATCCTTGTTTTCGTCGCGGGTCACCCAGGAACGTTCGCGGGCATTCTCGCTTCCCAAGAACCTAAGGGCACCCATTTCTAAGTCAGCAAAGATGTTATCTACACCTACATAGAAACGAACACTCTTAAAGACGTACTTACTGCTAATCAAGTCCAAGTTCACGCGGGCATCGGTACGGAACATGTCCGTAAATTCGTGATAGTCCTTAAGGCGACGGGTTCCGTTAGATTGATCTTCGGATTCAGCCGGGCGAACTTCGTAGTAATAAAGCGGACGGTGCAAGGCGGCATGATGCGTAATAATCACAGAAACAATCGAGTCCTTACGCGGGTAATAGCGGAAGTGCGACAAGATGTCCAAACGGGAATTCGCTTCCCAGGGAATCGAGTGACCTTGCGTGAGCTCGTATTCACCGTACACCGAACTTACGTTCGTCGCCATTGAGAAATGATGCGAGGTCTTAAGTTCAAGCGTACCGGATACCCCCGCCACCCAGGCGAAATCGATCGGGGTCACATCATCGTACTGGGCGTACGCCTTGGGCATCGGCAATAACGGGTCCGGATAGTAGCGGCCAAAACCAGAACCCTGCGCAATCAGGTACTTGGAATTGTAGCCCAGGCCAAGCTTCGCGGAAAGGCCCGATTCGAGACGTCCCGTCAGTTCGCCATCATCGTAGTAAGGTTTCCAGTCACTCCTGTAAGCCGCATTTGCAATCAACCTCCAGAACGCCGTGTCCACCCTAGAAAGATTCTTGTCGAAATCAATAGAGGCCGTCGGAGCCGCTTCGTGGCGGTCAATGGCGTCGGCGACCGCCCCCACAGAAAGGATTTTCTGCGAATAACCGTCATTCCAGTTCAAGCGGCCAACACCCGAAAGCACACCCGTCTGGAAATCGTCGGACTGCGTTCCTCCAAATTCGGGATACCCGCGTTCCACGATGTGGTGTTCATAAAGCAAAGCTCCACTCAACTTGGACCCCAGAATGTGTCCCTTGAAATTCTTATCGAGACCGGCAGTCAAAGTCGTATGCGTCTGCTCGTAGGCATCGATAAAGGGCTTCGCCTCGTCCACTTCTGTGGTGTTGCGGAAACCCGTCGTATCACGGAGCGTATCGGCCAGCACCTCGCGCACAAAGCCTGCATGAGCAGACGTTCCGAATCGGGAATTGTATTCGGCGCCAATCACCAGGTACTGTTGCTTGCCTTCAAGAATGTCAATCGAACTCACCTGGTCGACAGCTTTCGACGTATCCTGATGAATGCCATACTCATCGGAACTGTACAAGGTACGCAATGCCCAGGTATTTCCGCTGCTGTCAGAGCCGTTAAACTGCGCATAGAGATCGTAGGCCGACAAGTCATACGAATCCGAGGACTTCACCTTACAGTCATCTACACATTCAGCATCACGCTGCTTGCGGAATTCGGTAAAGAACTTCTCACCCAGGTTTTCAAGCAGGTCATTGTCGAGCATACGGAACGAAAAGCGGAAACTATCCCAAAAGAGCCATGGGGCATCGACAACGACCTCTCGAAGCGTAAGGCCCGCGGTTCCCTTGAGCCCCCAGCCGCCCTTGGTCTGTTCGGGAATATACTGAACCGACGTCGCAAGCCCCTGACCGATAGGCCCTTCACCATAATGGTCATGAATTTCGATTGCGCTCAGGATATGCGGATTGATCACCGAAAGGTTTCCCGGAAATCCGACATCCAGATGACGCATATTCGGAATACGGAGCCTGCCTAAATGGTAAGCCACATCGCCTGCACGCGAACCTTCGTAGTAGAGCGCGCTGCTAAAATCCTTCTGCCCCGAAATTCCGGGCATCTGGCTCAGATGTTCGGCAACGTCAAAGCGCATACCGGCGGCATCTTCAAGCTTGTCGAGATTCACCTTGCGTTCAAAAGTCCACTGGACCTTGTCTCCGCCACCGCCTATCACGGTACTTGTACCCAGGTTACGAATATCGGCAGTCGTCTGCATCGTAATCACCATGTCAAACAAGTCGGCAAAATCCTGCAACTCCACCTGTACGCTATCAAATCCGTCTTTCTTAAAGACCAATATGGCATTCTTGGAATCAACCGTCAATTCAAAACGGCCATCGGAATCCGTATTTCCCAATTTTTTCCCGGACACGTAGGTAATGGTCGCATCCTTTATCGGCAAGTCCGTTTCGGATTCTAGAACCACACCCACAATCAAGGTCGGGGTGGCCGCAAACAGGAACGTCGCAAAGAGCAGGACAAAAACGAGCAGGGAACGAAATTTCATATCGTTTAAAATAGTAAAAACCAGTAGCACGCAGTAAAAAGAATTCCGTCAACAACTCCATTCTAGCAACTTGTAATTAGGAACAGATGATTAATAATAGGGAACTTGTAACTATATTTAGAACATGCTCGATATCTACCTAGTACAGATGGGCGTCGTTTCTAACGACAAGGAAAAAAATTTCGCCAAGGTGCGCGAACTTACGGCGAATACGCACAAGGAAAAAGACGCCCCCATTGCGGGATTGATCATTCTCCCCGAAATGTTTGCCACGGGCTACTTGCCACTGCACCCGGAAAGTGTCGCCGAGGATTTTTCGACAAAGGATTCCGGCAAGACCGCAAACTTTCTTTACGAGCTCGCCAACCAAACGGGTTGCGCCGTCATGGGTGCAGGCATCGCCAAAAACACGCTACAAGACAATACGAACAGCAAGCTGTTGCTAAACCGTAGCAGCATCTATTTACCAGGATGCCCTCAGGAATACGCCCATTATGACAAGCGCCACCCCTTCTTTATGGAACAGGGGAAATTCGATGCCGGGAATAAAGTTAATTTATTCAAAATAAAGCAATGGAATATCGCTGCAACCATCTGTTTTGACCTCAGATTCCCTGAACTTTACCGAGATGCCGTCAAGGCAGGAGCCCAAGTCATCACCGTACAGGCCGCATGGCCCGCCGCACGAATCGCCCACTGGAAAACTCTGCTCCAGGCACGCGCCATAGAAAACCAGGTCTATATCGCCGCCGTGAATGTCGCCCAAGACGCAAAGGACGAAAAGAAAGAAAACGCTTATGGGGGATGTTCCATGATTATAGACCCCAAAGGCGAAATCATCGCCCAACGCGAGGAAAAAAGCGAAGGGATTGTATATGCACGCATCGAATCGGCTCCACAAGAGGAATACCGCAAAAAATTCCCCGTTTTACGAGAAATCATCTAAGCCGGGATTTTTTCGAGAAAAATCGTTCCACTTATAAAAAAAATCAGATTTTCAAAAATCACACTAACTCACGGTCTATCAACAAGATAGATTCATTTCCCCAAGAGTTGGTTCCCAAAAAAATTTTAGGGAGGTATTGCATTATTGAAAATTAAATGTATCTTTTTTGTAGGGTTTGACAGCGTCTAAACATGTGAGGTAATTTATGTCATCCACAAGTAGACTCCAGTATGCGAAGGCGTTAATCAAGGCAGGCATCACGCGGGAGCTGATTCTGAAAATCACGTCGATTTCCAGTTATCAGTATTCGCAAATTGCGCGAGAACTCACTGCCTAAGGTTTCGTACCTTGAAAATGGTGTTAGTCATTCCAGCACAGCCCGCGACCTCGAACGAGGAACGACAGGCTGTGCTTTTCAGTTGTAACAGGGACGGCTCCCTGTTGCTCGAAGGGAAAGACGGCAAGAAACCCGCCCGTTTTTCGCTAAAACCGGGCGACCGCTTTCCATGGGAACAGTTTCTCCCCAAGCTCCTCGTAAACTGGCAACTGAGCGACTACAAAGACATCCCCAAGGAATTCGTACCGCAAAAGCGGATTCCCGAGTTCGTGACGGAAGGACTTCTGGGCGAACCCCTTGAAAACCAGTTGAAAATTTTGGCCACCTTAAGAAAACAAGGTTATTTTCCGCCACTGAAAAAGTAAGTGAGCGCAAAAAAAATGCATTCCATTACAGAAAAACGCTGGTTCCTTGGCAAAGGAAAACAGATCCGTCACATTTCCGAATTTGACAGCGCCAACATAGGCGACACAGCCCTCACCCTTTTACAAGTCGAATTCACCGACGGACAGATCGACTACTACACCGTCATCAAAGACGAAATCAAGATTGCGTCCATCCTCTCTGAGGGCTTTGGAAACGGGCAGACCCATTTTTTTAGAGGAACGAAAGGGATTTTCAAGTTCTTTAGCCCCTGGATGCCCTCTAAAGAGACCATGCGATCGGTAAAACTCCTTGACACAGAGCAAAGCAATTCCGCCTTTTACTCCAAAGGGATTTTTCTTTTCAAGATTTTCCGGCGAGTACAAAAGGGGTTCGACCATCCCGAAATAGAGATTCTTGAACACCTCACCAAGTACGCCGAACAACATTCGGAAAAAGCTTTCTTTCCAAGGATTCTTGGTTACCTAGAGTATTGCCGCCCAGAAAACGACGAACGATTCGCCCTTGGAATTCTCGAAGAACACATTCCCGACGCGAAAAA
Organism: uncultured Fibrobacter sp.; assembly: GCF_947166265.1. Taxonomy (NCBI): domain Bacteria; kingdom Pseudomonadati; phylum Fibrobacterota; class Fibrobacteria; order Fibrobacterales; family Fibrobacteraceae; genus Fibrobacter; species uncultured Fibrobacter sp. The sequence continues at coordinate 44,677 of NZ_CAMVDO010000001.1, forward strand.
CGTATGGGAAATGTTCACGGACAAGGAAAACACGGATGCGGAATTCTTCAGGAACGCATCTCATGAACTCGGGCGCACGACGGCAAAAATGCACCAAGCCCTCAAGGACTTAAAGGGAACTCCCCCGCAACCCGAAACGCCGCCATTCGACAGACTTATTACACTGCTGAAGGAAAACGGTAAAGAAGAACTGGTGCCGATTGTTCAGGAAAAACAATTGCTTTTCCGACAAAAAAAGGAGATTCCCGACCATCCCCGTCAAGCGAGGACAGGCGTCGGGAATGACATATCGAGCAACAGTGATAGCAAATTGGTTCCGCAGCGGATTCACGGAGATTACCATCTGGGCCAGCTGCTGTATAAAGACGGGCAATTTATCGTTCTCGACTTTGAAGGCGAACCCATCCAAACGCTTTCTTACCGGCGTCGCCTGCGGTCCCCCGCCGCAGATATCGCAGGAATGCTCAGGAGCTTTGCATACGCGAACGCCGTGCGGTCCTTCGTCCCTTCGGCAGGCTCACTTCGGCCATGCTCAGTGCAGGCAGGAACCTTATTTCAAACAAGTTCGTCGAATAACGAAGGCGTTCTTGACCATTTCGAGCAGATTACCTCTGAAGCATTTTTGCAAGGCTACAGCCAAGAAACAGGAATTTCGGTAGAGCAACTAAAAGAAAAGGCCAAGCCGTATGTTCTCGGCAAGGCCATCTACGAAGCTTGTTACGAACTGGAATGCCGCCCCGACTGGTTCTGGATTCCAGAAGCAGCTCTAAAGAATTAACATTCCGTCGCCGTAGCTGAAAAGCTTCATCTTGTTTTCTACAGCCATCTTGTAGGCAGCCAAGGTATTTTCACGACCGTAGAACGCGGACACCAAGAGAATCAGCGAACTTTTCGGCCAGTGGAAATTCGTCAGGAGACCATCCACAATCTTGTAGCGGTAACCCGGATAGAAGAACGCATGGGTCACCCCCTTCTGCGCCTTCACGATTCCGTTCGCATCGGCAATCGTCTCGACAACGCGGGTACTCGTGGTACCTACCGTCACGATGCGACCCCCTTCGCGTTTCGCCTTGTTGATGATTTCGGCGTTTTCCTTGGTGAGCTCGTAATGTTCGCCGTGCATCTTGTGCTGCGTGAAGTCTTCGACCGAGATATTCTGGAAAGTTCCCGGCCCCACATGCAGCGTAACTTCAGCGACATACACGCCCTTCGCCTTTAAGGCATCGAGCATTTCTTCGCTAAAGTGGAGGCTTGCCGTAGGGGCCGCCACCGCACCGGAATACTTCGCAAAAATCGTCTGATACGCCTTCTTGTCGTCTTCGTCATCAGGGCGGTCAATGTAGGGCGGGAGCGGCACGTGGCCTTCACGGTTCATGACCGCTTCAAGTTCCACCGGAGTCACCGCAAAGCGGAGCACTCGCGCACCGTCTTCCTTAATGTCTTCGACAACCGTCTTGACACCCGCAATATCAAGTTCGCGGCCGATCTTGAAAGCCTTGCCGGGGCGTACCTGGGCCTCGTAACGGGCGGAACCGTCTTCGGAGGGAATCAGCGCCTGCACCAAAAGCGTTTCCACTTCGCCACCATGCAACGTATGTCCGTAAAGGCGGGCAGGAATCACCTTCGTGTTGTTTACCACCAGACAGTCGCCCGGCTTGAACAGGTCCACAATTTCAGGAGCCTTCATGATACGGCGTTCGCCGCCATCTTTGGGGCAATGCAAAATACGGGTTTTTCCCTTGCCAGCCGTGCGGCTTGCAATCAGTTCCTTCGGGAACTCAAAATTATAATCGGAAAGTTTATGGTCTTCCATTTTAGCGGTCCATTTCGGACAAAGCGTCTTTCAGTTTCTGCTTGACGGTTTCCTTAAGCGAAGCCGGTTTCAAAATGCGAACATCCGTGGCAACTCCCATGAGCCAAGAAACAAAATCCGGCGTAATGCGGAGTTTCATGTCCACAATCATATTCTTGTTCTTATCGTAACGCCTCGTAATCTCGGGATTAAAATGAGAGCGTTCGAACTGGGTCTGCAGCCACTTGTTGCGAACTTCGAGCGTAATGTCTTCCGGTTTGTCTTTTCCCGTGTACTTACCGAACGCATACTTGTAATGCGTAGCGGCATCAAAGACAAACTTCGGCATTGCACGGTTTGTTTCCTGCACGTTCTTGATCTGTTCGAACAGGTAGTTCTTGAAAATCTGGTTTCCCTTTTCGTCTTCTTCGCCGGCAATCAGGTACAAGGTATCCATTCGCATAATCACCTTGACCGGATTCACTAGCTTAACTTCTTCGGGAACAGAGGAATGGTCCGTCGCATGGGAATACTGAATCTTGATCGCAAAGCCGTCGTGAATGGCCTTGAGTACCCGATTGACCATGGTATCCTGCAATTTGTCATCACTGAACGGGCCGTAATCCAGCACGTAATCCGGGTCTGTCGAAATGGCATCGGGCTTAAAATCTTCGGGATTGGTCGTCTGCATCGTCTTGATGAGCTTATCCAAAAGCTTGACGGTCTTTATTTCGGGGGCCGAAGTTGCAGGCAAGTTTTTCTTGATTTTTTCGAGCTGCTTGACAACATCCTGATTGAAGGTCACTTCTTTATCGGATTGAATGATATAGAAAGTTTCGCCATTTTCCTTGAACTTGCGAAGGCCGCAGTTTTCGTTGGCAATCACCTCCAGGTGACGAAAGATGGTACGCGGTCCGCAATTCATCAAGTACGCGAGGCTGTTCACCGTCTGTTTGACTTTCAACTTATTCTTTATCGCATTGATTTTTTCGTATCCAGTTGCCATAGGCACCTCCTATACAATTCTTAAGCGATTCTCGATCGCTGTTGTCTTAATTTTTTTCAGCAGGGCCAAAAAGGCCCACTGCTTTTGAACCGAGGAATGCACACGACCTTCGAGCAAAAATTTCTGCTGATTACAGGAGACTCTGATATAGCAGTCCTGCAACATTATATTCGAGGAAAGTTCTACCTCGGCATCCCTGCAAAGATCCTCGTTTACGGGTTCAAAGACATCCGTCACCAGACAAATTAAATCACGCACACCGTGAATTTCACCCAGACGATTTTCCAAATCCTTGGGGTGATCCTTTTCCATGCAGGAGGCCTGAACCTGAACCTTTCCATTAGAGACATCCACCCGATAATCGAACAGGCGCATTCCCGAAGATTCCAAAAGCTCATAGACATCCTTTTCAACTTGGGCGTCCGTAATAAACGGAGAAACCTGAACGCGGGTAAAATCGACGCAACCACGAACCTTGGGAATCGCGTTCACGCATTTTTCGATTGCCTGCTGCAAGGAATAATTTCTGACCAGTCCCTTCAAATAGACAATGCCCTGCCCGACTTCGACTGAAATATTGGCACAATCATCCGGAAATACCTGTGCAAGCTTACTTTGTACAATCGCACTTAATTTGTCATTAGGCAGGTTCTGCGCCAAAGGTGGTAAAGTAATGAAAACGAGCATCCCGTTTTTCAACAAGACCACCAACTTATCCTTTTCTCCGTCATTCACAAAACCGACGGCCACACCAAACTGGTTCCGGATGGCGTGGTAGATGTAATCGCCTAGCAAGGTATGGGCACTCTGCACCGGCAAAAGACGATAACCACCGGGAGATTCTTCCCATTCGATAACGACCTTGGGCTTCTCTATTTTCTGGTCGGGGCCGCCATCGTAATTTACGACAATAATTTCTTTGCTCGGACCCTGGAAAAAGCTCTTGACAATTCCAGGCTTTGGCGACCCTTGGAAATAAATCCAGTTACCTGGTATGATACGGTTGTACCCGTAAATCTTAGTGTAGTCCTGATTGACGCAGTCGTGCCGGCAAAAAATAAATTCATGCGAAAAAGCGACAAACATGGTGTCGCAAGTATCGCAACAACATAAAAGCGGAATATGCGGATCCATTCCCCCAAAGGTCGAATAAGCCTCTCGGGCAAAAATGCCGTGTTCCGTCACCTTCTGGCAACGGCGGCAAAAGAGCCTTTGAGAATAAAGACGATGGGGAAACTGGGAACGCATGAGAAGTGGTTAGTGGTTGGTGGTTAGTGGTTAGTGATTAGTGGTTAGGTTTAAATAATCGAGGCTTTACCGCCCAACTATTCCTGTTTACTAACCACTGTTTACTAATCACTTTTTACTATTTCATCAGCGGCATTGCTACGTCGATGCGGCGCAGCACTTCTTCCTTACCGATGATTTCGAACATTTCCCAGAGGCCGGGGCCGGCGGTCACGCCAGAGACGGCAAGACGCGGAGCACCGACGAGTTCACCAACCTTGTGGCCGCAGCGTTCGGCGAGGTCGTAGAAACCCTTTTCGATGACCGGAGTCTTGAAGTCCTCGATGGAGGCGAGCATGTCACGCACGAGCGTGGCGACTTCCTTGGAGCCTTCGCCAAAGTGCTTCTTGGCACCCTTTTCATCGTAGGTGGTCGGAGCCACAAAGAAATACACGGCCATGTCGGCGAGGTCCTGCACAAAGTGGGCACGCGGCTTGAGCTGCTTTACGATTTCGTCAAGGCGAGCTTCCGGTTCGTTGGAGAGGTCAATACCCTTCGCAACGAGGCCTTCCTTCATGATACCCTTGAGGAATGCGTCGTCGCACAGGTGAATGTGCTGACCGTTCATCCACTGCAACTTCTTTTCGTCGAAGCTTGCGGACTTGGGGTTGATGCGTTCGAGCGTGAAGCTGTCGACCATTTCCTTGATGGTCATGACTTCGCGGTCGTCGCCCGGGTTCCAGCCGAGGAGAGCGAGGTAGTTCACGAGCGTTTCGGGCAGGTAGCCGAGGTCGCGGAAGTCACCCACAGAGGCAGCACCCTTGCGCTTGGAAAGCTTACCGCCGTTCTTGTCGAGAATCACCGGCAGGTGGCACCATACGGGCGGCTGCCAGCCAAATGCCTTGTACAAGAGTTCGTGCTTCGGCGTGGAGCTGATCCATTCGTCACCGCGGAGCACATGCGTCGTACCCATGTAGTGGTCATCCACAACGCTTGCAAAGTGGTAAGTCGGATAACCGTCGCGCTTGATGAGCACGAGGTCGTCCAGGAGTTCGTTCTGGTAGCTGATGTGGCCACGGATCATGTCATCGAATTCCGTGACGCCCGTTTCCGGGACCTTGAAGCGGATGACAGCCTTTTCGCCAGCGGCAATGCGGGCTTCGGCTTCTTCGCGGCTGATGTTACGGCAGTGGCGGTCATAACCGGTCACCGGCACATGCGTCTTTTCCTGTTCGGCGCGGACTTCCTGCAGGCGTTCTTCGGAGCAGAAGCAGTAGTAGGCATAGCCCGCATCAAGAAGCTTCTTGATTTCGCGGTGGTAGATGTCCAGACGTTCGCTCTGGAAGTACGGACCGCAGTCACCTTCGCAACCCGGACCTTCGTCCCACTGGAGCCCCAGCCACTTGAGGTCGCGCATCAAGTCGTGCAAAGCTGTTTCGTTATAGCGCTTGCGGTCGGTATCTTCGATACGCAGGTAGAACGTGCCACCCATGTGCTTTGCAAAGAAGTAGTTGTAGATGGCCGTACGCGCACCGCCCACATGCAGGTAACCCGTAGGACTCGGGGCAAAACGGACACGGACTGGACGGTTAGAATTGCAATTTTCGCACATAATTTCCTCTTTTGTTTATTCCGTGTCAAAAAATAGCAATTTAGGACGAAGCCGTTCCCTACTTTTCTATCTTTGGTGCCGTTAATTAAAACAGCCACCCTTTTCATGGGATTATTTATGGAAACCTTAAATTCCATCCTAGATACCATTGACGGCTACGTGTGGGGAATCCCGCTCATCGCGGTCATCCTGTTTGTCGGAATCCTGCTCACAAGCCGCCTTGGCGTACTTCAGGTGACAAACCTCGGTAACGCGCTGCGTTACATGCTCCACAACGAAAAGCACGGCGAAGGCGAAGTGTCTAGCTTTGCAGCCCTCTGCACAGCCCTTGCAGCGACAGTCGGCACGGGTAACATTGTGGGTGTTGCGACCGCTATCGGAACCGGTGGCCCGGGCGCACTCTTCTGGATGGAAGTCGCCGCCTTCTTTGGCATGGCAACCAAATACGCCGAAGGCCTTTTGGCGGTCAAGTACCGCAAGGTCGACACCGATGGCAAGGTACTGGGCGGTCCGTTCTACTACATCGAAACCGGCATCAAGGAACGTTTCGGCCTCAACTTTAAGTGGCTCGCCGTTCTGTTCGCCATCTTCGGCGTACTCGCAGGCCTTCTCGGTATCGGTACCATTACGCAGGTCAACGGCATCACGTCGGCAGTGGCAACCATTTTCCCCACGGGCGAATTCGTCAACATCGGTGGGAACTCCGTTTCCATTTCCACCGCAGTTGCAGGCCTTTGCTGCGCCGGATTCACCGCCATGGTGATTATCGGCGGACTCAAGCGCATCGCCAAAGTTTCGCTCTACATTGTGCCGATCATGGCAATCTTCTACATTCTGTTCTGCCTGCTGATTCTCGGATTCAACTTCTCCAAGATTTCGGGCGCTATCGAAATGATTATCCGCGCAGCCTTCAACCCAAGCGCCGTAACCGGCGGTATGGTCGGTACAATTTTCATTGCCATGCAAAAGGGTATTGCCCGCGGTATTTTCAGTAACGAAGCAGGCCTCGGTTCTGCCCCGATTGCAGCCGCAGCCGCTAAGACCAAGGAACCTGTTCGCCAGGGTCTCGTTTGCATGACCGGTACCTTTATCGACACCATCATCATTTGCTCTATGACTGGCCTTGCCATTGTAGTGACAGGCGCTTGGACTCCGGAACTCGGTCTCCAAGGCGTGAACATCACCATGGAAGCCTTTACTCGCGGCCTCGAAAACTTGCCCGGTGGTGCAAGCGTTGCCCCCATTATCCTTATGACGGCACTCGTATTCTTTGCCTTCACAACGATTCTTGGCTGGGCTTACTATTCTGAACGCTGCCTGGAATACCTCGTGGGTCGCGGTAAGAAGGGCGCCATTCTCACCTTCCGCTGGCTGTATGTTGCCGCCGTGTTCATTGGCCCGTACCTCACGGTGAGTGCCGTGTGGACTAGCGCCGACATCTTTAACGGCCTGATGGCATTCCCGAACCTGGTCGCCTTGATTCTGCTTTCCGGCATTGTCGCCCGCGAAACCAAGAATTTCTTGGACCGTCTCCACAACGGACATGTGGGCGATTAAGGAGTGACGGAATCCAGAAAAAAGGAGCGCGATTATGGCAGACGCAAACTTGAAAGGCAGATTTGCGGCAGTACTCCCCGCCGGGGGGCTTGGCAAACGCATGGGCGGAAACATTCCCAAGCAGTTGATGCTCTTGGGAGGTAAACCCGTTTACCAGTACTGCCTCGAGACTTTTCTTTCGATGGATGAAATCGCCGAAGTCGTGATGGCCGTACCCGCTGACTGGAAGGACCATTTCGAAAAGGATTTTTCACACGAAAAGCTGAAAATTGTCGTGGGCGGTGCAGAGCGTTGGCAGTCCGTCGAAAACGGTGTGAATGCGCTTACGAGCAAAGCCGAATTCGTGTTGGTGCACGACGTGGCGCGTCCGTTCATCAGCAAGGAAATCATCCTTGATGTCTGCAAGACACTTGTCGAAAAAGGCAATTGTCTTGTGGCAAAGCCTGCGGTCGACACCATCAAGATTGCAAAAGACGGTTGTGTGCAACAGACCATCGACCGCAATACCGTATGGATGGCACAGACCCCGCAGGCGGCCTCGATTGCGTTACTGAAAAAGCTCTACGGGCGTATTGCCGCAGAGCCTTTAAACTTTACGCCCACCGACGAAGCTAGCATACTTGAATACTTTGGCGAAAGCGTCTACATCGTCAAGGGAAACAGCCTAAACGACAAGCTTACGACTCCCGAAGACTTCGAGATTTTCGCAAGCCGCGCGAAATAGACCACCACCCCACTTCGCGGGATTCTTTATACTTCCCCGCCGAACTCAAATCCGGCTTCATCAACCGCCTTCTTGAGGGCGGTTTCGTTTATATCGTCTTCATCATGCCACACCACACGGAGTTCCTTTTTCGAGACATCAGCTTCAGCCGAAATCACGCCGTCTAGCGCCCTTACCGCCTTCTCGACGCAAGCCTTGCAGTGACTGCAGTTCATGCCGTTCACGCGATAAGTTTCGACAACATGTTCGTCATGATGGTGATGCTCATGATGACCGCATTTGCAAGGTGGTTCGGCAAGCTCACCATCCTTGCCATGTTCATGGTGATGATGTTCTTCGCATTCGCAATGATCTTCTCCTTCGCAGCAATCACAGGTCCCTGAGCCTGCCGAAGGGCCATCGCAGCAGCAATCATGATCGCCACAACCACAGCCGCAATGTCCGCAGCCACAGCCCTTATGCGCAAACTTCGCATAAATAATCAATGCGGCAAACAGCGCAGCGCAGATATAATCAAATACACCGAGCGCACCATGACCGTGACATTCTGCAGAACCATGCGGAAGCATCGATGCAAGGAACGTATCCATCAGGAACGTGTCGACAATAAAGCCAAAGAACATCGCACCGAAAGCAATCGAAACAAGGTAAGCCACGAGAGTACGCTTGCCAAAGGCCTTGCCCACCACCAGCATGCTAGCGATACTCGTTGCAGGGCCCGCCATCAACAGCACCAGAGCCGCACCCGGCGTAACGCCTTTTTCAACAAGAGCCAAAGCCAGCGGAATAGAGCCCGTTGCGCAAGTGTACATGGGCATAGCAAGCACCAGCACCACCAACATGCAAAGCAGCGGGTATTCGTGCAGGAACAAAAAGAAATCATCCGGGACAAAGGCGGCAATCAAGGCGCCCAGCAAAAGACCTATAATCAGCCACTTGCTCACATCGCCAATCATGTTCACAAAGCCATATTCAAAGGTTTCTTTCACCTTTTGCGCAAAAGACTTTTTTTCCTGTTCATCGTGGTCATCATGGCCGCAGGAACAATGTTCGCCTTCACAATGTTCGCTTTCGCAGCCGCAATGTTCATGCTCATGATGATGTTCGTGGTGATGCTCGTCGCCTCGACCATGCTCAACGACCTTATCGTCCGTTTCCCCCTTCGTCGCCAGATTCGTAAACACACCGCCAATCATCGCCGTCACAAAAGCGGCTACCGGGCGCAAAATCGCAAAGGGTCCACCGAGCAGAGAATATGTCGCCAAAATAGAATCCACACCTGTCGCAGGCGTCGAAATCAAGAAGCTCACGCTCGCGCCCTTGCTCGCCCCTTCTTTACGGAGTGCAATCGACGTCGGAATCACGCCACAGCTGCAAATCGGGAGCGGTACCCCAAACAACGCCGACCAAAGCACCGACTTAAAGTTCGGCTTCGAAATTTTAGGTACATACAAGTGGTTCGGTACCCACACATGCAAAATGCCGGCAAGCAAAAAGCCGAGCAGCAGGAACGGCGCCATCTCCGAAAACAGCGTAATGAATTGCCAAACAAACTTTTCCAGAATTTCTAAAACCGCAGGCATTTACTTACCCTTCTTGTGCAGAATATGCGTGAGACCCGTATTGAAAATCAAGCCGATGTGATCATCATCGAGCGAATAGAACATTTTGCGACCATCGCGACGCGGCTTCACCAAGTTTGCCGTACGCAAAATACGCAACTGGTGGCTCACCACCGACTGCTCCAGGTTCAACTTTTCGGCAATGTCATTCACCGAAATTTCCCCAGAAAGCATCAAGTGGATAATACGGATACGCGTGGTATCGCCAAAGAACTTGAAGAACTCCGAAAGCTCAAAAAGAACATCCATCGAGACTTCATTTTTCGCATTTTTAATATATGAACAAGTATTCATATTTACATATTTACATAATTTCAAGTTTATTGTCAAGGGGAAAGCCCTTTTTTTCTAAAAAAAACGTAATACACCCCCTGCAGATAGTTTTTGGTGTATAAAAAAATCCCTGACTTTTTACATCAGGGATCATAGTCTCGCTAAATCAGGCCGAGCGCATTTTCGACTTACGAATTCGTCGCTGTGGCGACTTCTTCGATCTTCTTGAGGACGGAACCGTCTTCCATGGCCTTCATGGCCTTGTCGAAGCCTTCCTTGATGCTGGTTGCCTTCTTGCTGATGTAGAGGGCGGCACCGGCGTTCAGGGCGCAGGCGTACTTGATGCCCGGGCGGCCCTTGCCGTTCAGCACGTCGAGAGCGAGGTTGAAGTTGTCGACACCCGTACCGCCGGCGAGGTCTTCGGGGTCCACAGCCGGGACGCCGAATTCCTTCGGATCGATGCGGTATTCGCGATATTCACCGTCTTCGAGGATTTCGGCAATGGTCGTCGGGACGCACGGAGAGATTTCGTCGTAGCCGTCGTCGGAGATGGCGACCATCACGCGCTTGGCACCGAGGGACTTTGCAGCCTTGGTGAACGGTTCCAGAATCGACTTGCTGTAAACGCCGAGCATCAGGTACTTGGCTTCGGCCGGGTTCGTGAGGGGGCCGAGCAGGTTCATGATGGTTTTGACGCCGAGGGCACCGCGAACCGGGCCTGCAAAACGCATGGCGCTGTGATAGACCGGAGCCATGAGGAACACGAAGTTCGTCTTGTCGATGACAGAGGCTGCCTTTTCCGGAGTCATGTCGAGCTTGAAGCCCGCTGCAGTGTAGAAGTCTGCAGCACCGGACTTGCTGGAAACAGCGCGGTTACCGTGCTTGGCCACCTTGGCGCCACAGCTTGCAGCGATAAGGCCAGAGAGCGAGCTCACGTTGAAGCTACCCTTGCCGTCGCCACCGGTACCCACGATGTCGGTGAGTTCGTCACCGCTGTACGGGAACTTGCGCTTCTTGCTGCTGAGCACCTTGGCGCAGCCTGCAATTTCTTCGGTCACGGGACCCTTGCTGGAAAGGGCGGTAAGGATAGCGGCCATCTGGCGTTCGTCCATGATACCGTCGGTCAGGTCTTCCATGAACATTTCGGCAGTTTCGCGGCTCAGGTCCTTGCCTGCGGTAAGCGTGTTCAGGATTCCGCGGATATCGAGCGGTTCACGGCGGTAGTTGAGGAAAGCCTTGAAGAATTCGTCGGCGCGACCGCTGGCGATAGATTCCGGGTGGAACTGCACGCCTTCAATCGGGAGCTTCTTGTGACGAATGCCCATGATGTCGCCGTCGGTCGCGCGGGCGGTCACTTCGAAGTCAGAAGAGAGCGTCGATTCGTCGATGACCAAGCTGTGGTAACGCGTGAAGATGTTCTTCTTGCCGATGGTGCGGAAGAGGCCCTTGCCGTCGAGGTCGATTTCTTCGGCGATGCCGTGCTTGATGAACTTGGCCTGCACAATCTTTGCGCCGAAAGCGTAACCGATGGCCTGATGGCCGAGGCAAACGCCCAAAATCGGGAGCTTTCCCGCAAAGTGCTTGATGGCTTCCACGGATATGCCGGCATCTTCGGGGCGGCCCGGGCCCGGACTCACGATGAGGCGGCTCGGATTCAGCTTTTCGATGTCGGCAATGGTGCATTCGCGGCTACGGAGCACGCGGATTTCTTCAGTGGTAATCTTGGCCAACGCCTGATAAACGTTGTAAGTAAAAGAGTCGTAGTTATCGATAATGACGATCATAGTAAAACTCAGTGGTTAGTGGTTAGTGATTAGTGGTTAGGAGGTATGAGCCCGCTTCGCTTTGAGGTATGAGGTCGTTCATGTCTTCGACATTCACTTTGAGCTTTTTATAGTCGCAGCTTCGCTGCCAAAATATTACTCATTGCTCACTGCTCATTGCTCACTGCTATTCGTCTAATTCTCCCCCTCCAGTACAGCCCTGATTGCTCCGAGCTTTTCATTCGTTTCTTCAAATTCGCGGTCGGCGTTGCTGGCCGCGACAATGCCACCACCGGCCTGCAGGCTGATGGTCTTACCCTGCTTGAGGCAGCAACGGATAGCGATGCAGAAATCCAAATCGCCGTCGGATTCCATGTAACCTACTGCACCAGCGTAGAAGCGACGCTTGACCTTTTCGAGGCCAGAAAGGATTTCGATAGCGCTGATTTTCGGGGCACCGCTCACCGTACCTGCCGGGAAGCTGGAGCGCAGCACTTCAATCGCCTTCTTGGTCTTGGAAACCTTGCCCTGCACGTCAGAGACCAGGTGAATCACGTGGCTGAACTTTTCGCATTCCATGTACTTGGTGGTTTCCACCGTACCGGCTTCGCAGACGCGGCCAAGGTCATTACGGGCCAGGTCCACGAGCATCAAGTGTTCGGCGCGTTCCTTCGGGTCACCCTTCAGGTTCTTCATCAGGGCTTCATCTTCTACATCATCCTTGCCGCGGCGGCGAGTGCCTGCAATCGGATGAATCGTCGCGATACCATCACGCACACGTACCAGGCTTTCCGGCGAAGCACCGATAAACTGGTGCGTACCGTAATCGAGGAAGAACATGTACGGAGACGGGTTCACCGTGCGGAGGCGGCGGTAAATGTCAAGCGCTTCGATATCGCTTGCGAACTGGATGCGGCGAGAAGGCACGGCCTGCACAATGTTACCAGCAATGATATGCTTCTGCAAAGCTTCGACCTTTTCCACGTATTCCTTGCGGGACTGTTCCAGGTCGGTCATCGTGATGCCCTTGCCGTACTGCTGTTCCGGGGCGAGGTAGCTGAAGTCGAGGTCAGCGAGGCGAGCCTTCACCTTTTCAATCGCGGCCTTCAAATCAATCTGGTGTTCTTCGTAGTTCAGGGCGAACAGGTGAAGCTTTTCGGTAAAGTGGTCAAACACAATGTAGATGTGACCCACCAGGAATTCCGCTTCAGGAATGTTGAGTTCGTCCACCTGCGGGGCAAGGCGAATGGTATCGCAACGGGCGCAGAATTCGTAACCGAGGTAGCCCACGCCCGAAGACGGAATAGGAATCTGGTTAGGCGGCACCGTATTTTCCGCAGAAATGAGCGTCAGGGCGTCCAAAATATCGCCCTCGCCTTCCTTCAGGAACACGCTTTCCTTACCGTCGACAACGATGCTCACGTCCTTTTCATTCTGGCGCAGACGGAAACCTTCGTCCACCATCAGGGTCGAATAACGGCTACGACCGTGGGAGAAACTTGCGGATTCAAAGATTGCCTTCGCACCGAGCTTCTTGCCGAGCGAAAACGGGGTGTAACGTTCACCGGGCAGCGCCACGTAGATACTGTCGGTACGGGGTTCGAAGTTAGGGCTTTCAGTAATGTGCCTTATGTTCGTTGTCATTTTTAATCCTCTGGTTTTAAAAAGGTTTAGGGTATGAGGTCGCTCGCAAGCTCGCTTTGAGGTTTAATGAATTGACATCTCAAGAGCAACGAGGGCTATATCCATTCTGTTTAAACTTTTGCGTTCCTTGGTTTAGGGTTCCGCAAAGGCTTAGGTCCCGGAGGATTTCGATATTAAAAAAGGAAGGCCTCCGTGAGTCCGGAAGCCTTTGCTTTAAAATCTTGGGTGATTTGCGACAAATACCGGGCTCTATGTTAGAGTCCGCGCCACCAACGACGATTAAGGGTTGCTGTTGTCACAAAGTTCATCATACCATAAAAATACCAATCAAAAAAGCAGATGGCAAGGGGTTCTCCATAAATTTTCGTAAAAAAACAAATTATTTTTCAAATTCGGCAAAAAAGTACACCCTCCTATCACACATTTTTGCCCCTTAGTTGCAAGGTTTGCGTCATTTATATATATTCTTATAGATACAAGGAAGGAATAGAGGTATGTTCTATAAGCATTGGAAAAAGATCGCTCTTGCACTAACTGGGTACTTTTGGGCAGGTTGTGAAAACGACACCACCTCTGCTAACGAAGCCGAAGATCCTAGTTCCAGTAGCATTGTAACCCCCAAGTCCAGTTCTAGCGTAAAACGGACCCCGGCATCCAGTTCCAGCGAAGCTTCCAGCAAGAAAAAGAATTCTAGCTCTAGCACAGCCACCGATAAAAAAGGGAAATCCAGTTCTAGCGCAGCTACCGACAAAAAACAAGGTTCCAGCTCCTCTGAAGCGACCAACCCCGAAAGCTCCAGCAACGAATTCGAAATGATTATGCCGTTGTACGGCATCGAAATGAGCAAAACCATTTGCACCCAGGTAAAAGGTGATTCTACCATAAACTGCGGCGACGGCGTGACCTGTACAGAAAAAATCGCCACGCAAATGATGGCGCCCCCCTGCAGTGTTGAAAAAAATGAAAAAGGCGAATTCACCACAATCTGTCCCGATTATGGAATTGTGCGAATTTCCGATAGCACCTACGAATGCGACGGAAAGGTTTATAGCGAAGCCGAATTCAAAGCCCGTTATATGACAACGATTATCGAAGGCAATCCCCAAGACCCGCCAAAGGAAGACACTATCAAAGTAGAGCCCATTACCGACACCCTCTTCTTTAAGGATTCCTCCTTTATGCAGCCCGCCCTTTACGGCCCTCCCTGCGTTTTCAACGGCACCTGTGGCGACAAGGAAGAATAATCGTTACCTGGAGGAGACATGTTCTACAAACACTGGAAAAAAATAGCACTCACGTTGACCGCCTTCTTCTGGGCAAGTTGCGATGATTCCTCCTCCGCCGAGGCGGAATGCCTGTACGGGCCACCTCCGGAATACCAAAGTAGCGATTCGAACGACGCTTCATCTAGCGCAACCAGGGTGAAGAACCAGTCGAGTTCCAGCAAGACAAAAGAAACGTCAAGCGCTAGCAACAAAAGCGTTTCTTCTAGCTCCAAGGAGCAAAAAAACAAGGACTCCAGTTCCTCCGAAGCGACCGAGCCCAAAAGTTCAAGCAGCAAAACAAGCAAGGTCAAGTCGAGCTCCAGCGAGGAATTTTTCAATCCGCCAGTTTACGGAGATGAACCCGTATTCGGAGAATCCAGTTCCAGCGAGGTAACGTGCGTCCCCGTGGATTCTTCCGTCGCATACTTCCAATTGGATTACTCCGCAGAGCACTACAAGCGTAACGCCCAAGAAAACGCAAAACACGCGAGCGTTGCCAAAATCGACAGCATCATGCAGACTTTACAGGAAGTCCCGACTTGCCTACAAAATCTGCGTATGCAGCTGGATATGTTTGTAGCACTTTATGGCGCCCCGACCATCATCACGAACGCGGTAGAATCTTGCAGCGATGGCACCACCAGGCCCAGCGAAGAATACGCCAAGTTCCTTAAGATGAAAGAAGAATGGGAAAAGAACAAGCCCGCCCTGGATGAAGAGCTCAAGCAAATTTACGACGACAAAATAAAGGACATCGAACAGCAGGTCAACCAGTGCCTCAATAGTTCTGAAACCGAAGAACAGAAGGGAAAATAAAAAATACCTGTCCCCTGACTCCTATCCACAGATACCTGTTCCCATTCTATGCAACTTTCGCTTAAAAAGAAACTCGCCCTCGAAGCTTATCGCCTTTACCGTCACAACGAAATCAAGGCGCACCCGCTCACGTATTTTTTCTGGGAATGTACACTCCGCTGCAACCTGCACTGTCTGCATTGCGGTAGCGACTGCGTCAAGGACGCCATCCCGGACATGCCCCGCGAAGACTTTATGGCCGTGCTGGACAAATTGGCCCCGCACATCGACCCGAAGCACTTTATCGTGGTGATTACCGGCGGCGAGCCCCTGATGCGCCCAGACCTCGAAGAATGCGGGCAAGAAATCAAGAAACGCGGCTACCCCTGGGGCATGGTTTCTAACGCGCTTGCGATGACCCCCGAACGTTACACGCGCCTGCTGAACGCAGGTCTCCGCTCGCTCACCATCAGCCTCGACGGTCTGCAGGAGAGTCACAACCATTTCCGCGGTGACCCGCATAGCTTTGAGCGAGCGCTGCGGGCCATTGACATGGCCGCCCACACCGAAGGTCTGACCTTCGATGTGATGACCTGCGTGAACCGCCAAAACCTGAAGGAGCTCCCGAAGATTCTCGATATGCTCCTGAAAATAGGCGTCAAACGCTGGAGAATCGCGACGGTATTCCCGAAGGGACGCGCCAAAGACAATCCGCTGTTCCAGCTCACGAACCAGGAATTCCGCCAGGTATTCGACTTTATCCGCGAAGTGAAAAAGCTGAACGTGATCAACGTGAACTACGGCTGCGAAGGTTTCCTCGGGAGCTACGAGAAAGACGCCCGCAATTACCCGTTCTTCTGCCGTGCCGGCGTGAACGTATCCTCTGTGCTTTGCGATGGAAGCATCTCGGCCTGTCCAAGCCTCCGCGGCGACTACATTCAAGGAAACATCTACAAGGACGACATCTGGGACGTGTGGCAGAACCGCTACCAGGTGATGCGCGACCACAGCTGGGCAAAAATCGGCGACTGCAAGACCTGCAAGTACTGGCGCTACTGCGAAGGCTCCAGCCTGCATTTACGTGATGAAAAAACGAAGGAACTCGCCTACTGCCACGTCAAACGCCTTGAGGACGCCGGGGCATAGCCCAATTCACCAGTTTTTAACTCGGAATATTCCAACTTGGAATAAAAAAAGGCTCCATTTTTCAAATGGGGTCTTGCTTTTAACAAAATAAAATATACATATAGCAACATAGCACCCTTTTTGCCGACGGCAAAAGGATTTTACAAGTTTTTTATAAGAAGGAGTTCGATATGCTGAACAAAAAGATTCCCTTCGCCCTGTTTGGCGCACTCGCTGTATCCGCAGCATTTGCGCAAGCACCGGAACAATCCCCCGCTCCTATTCAAAGGGCAATTGTTTCGCAATCGGCAGCGACAACACCCGCTCCGCAAGAAGCTCCTGCAGCACCCGCTCCAGAAGCGGCGCCAACACCCGCTCCACAGGCTGAACCCGCCCCTGTCCAAGAGGCCCCGGCTCCACAGGCTGAGCCCACTCCTGTTCAAGCGGCCCCTGCTCCGCAAGCAGAACCTGCACCCGTGCAGGCATCCCCCGCACAACCTCAAGCCGTAGCGGCCCCTCAACCCGCTCCGCAACAGTACAATCAGATTCCTCCACAACAGGGAGCTCCGCAACAATATAACCAGGGCTATTACAATCAACAACCCCAAGGATACCCACCGCAGCAGTACAACCAAGGCTACTACGACCAACAGCCTCAAGGGTATCCGCAGCAGCAATACAATCAGGGCTACTACGGACAGCCGCCCCAAGGGTATCCGCAGCAACAGTACAACCAGGGCTACAATGAACAGCAACCTCAAGGATATCCGCAACAGTACAATCAGGGTTATTACGGACAGTCTCCCCAAGGGTACCCGCAACAATACAACCAGCAGGCCTACCCCCCTCCCCAGGAGCAGCCCAAGGCCCACGATGACACCAGGTCACTTCATAGCCTGAACGTTTCCATCCCTATCGAAAAAGAGACCTACAACGTCAAAAAGCCTGATTACGATATGGATGCAGACATCTTTGGCGTTTACGGCAACTGGAACCGCATCAAGGTCGAAAATTCTGGATATTCCTCCATTTTCGGTCTCGGTGGCGGCTACGCCAAGAGCGAACTGGACGCAGGCGGCAGCTCAACTTTGGATTTGAGCGGTTTCGACGTGAACCTTAAATTCGGTATCGGTTTTGCTCCCCTTACAAGCGACTTCATTCTTGCAATTCATGCCATTATGGGATTTGATTTCAAGAT
Organism: uncultured Fibrobacter sp.; assembly: GCF_947166265.1. Lineage (NCBI taxonomy): Bacteria > Pseudomonadati > Fibrobacterota > Fibrobacteria > Fibrobacterales > Fibrobacteraceae > Fibrobacter > uncultured Fibrobacter sp. The sequence goes on from NZ_CAMVDO010000001.1 coordinate 62,280, forward strand.
GCTATCGGCGACCATCAAGGACGACCCCAAAGACAGCGATAAAGGCAGCTTTGAGTACGACGGCTATACCATAGACATCGAAGAGTTGGAAGAATACGGGGTAGACTACGAACATAAAGCGGAACTTTCGCTCCTCGCTTTCGACGTGGTTCTGGGTGGCGACCTCGTCCTTGCCTACCAGGTGTTCGAGCACTTTGGCGTCATGGCCGGTGTTGACGTCACCTGCAACATGATCGGTGTCGGCTATTTCGGTTACGAAGAATCGGCGACGGTGAGTTACCAAGGGCGATCGGAATCGGATTCCCAAAGCGATAAAAAATTCCTGATGTATAACCTGACCGGGCCTAACATCATCCCGCGCGCAGGTATATTCTTTGTGTTCTAAACAGTCCCAAGCTAAAGACAATCTCACCCGTTTTTAGAAAGCGAGGTCACCATGACTCATTTTAAACTATCCTCTGGAGCAGCCCTCCTTGTGGCCGCCTCCTTTAGTGTGGGACTTTTCGGTTGCTCAACAGAAAATAGCGTCGATTCGCTCCGCTGCTTTACCGTCAAATGCACCGACAACGACTACGATGACGAAGATGAAAGAGAAGACGATGATGATTACGACAAGGGAAAATCATCGTCGAGCACCACCAAGTTGCCTCGGGGCTGCGACAATTACGTAAGCAGTCTTTCAATTGCTCCACACTGCTATCTCGAAGATTTTGGCACCACGCTCTACGACGAAGACACCAAGACTATTTATTCGTGCGAAGAGAATGGCTATACAATCGAGGGATATTGGCAAGAGCATAATTCGTTCAAGAACTGCGACGAATATGTATCGCCTTATTCAAACTATAAGGACTGGTTCAGTAGCAGCTCGGACGAGGATTTCGACGACTGGAGTTCCAGCAGTTCTAAAGAAATCCTTCCAATTATCGAAGGCGAATTGTTCGATGATCGAGATGGCAACATCTATAAGACCGTTACCATAGGAACACAAACCTGGATGGCCGAAAACCTCAGATACCGTTACCTGCAACCGACCGAAGATCTCGATTCCTCCAGTTTCTGCTATAACGAAACGGTTGAGGACTGCGACAAATACGGACGTTATTATTTATGGTCTGCTGCCATGGACAGTGCAGGATATTTCACCAATGACGGCCTCGGTTGCGGAAACGGCGTATACTGCGAGCCAACTTACCCGGTACAGGGACTATGTCCAGACGGATGGCACTTACCTCGCGAAGAGGAAGTAGAAACATTGCTGGAATACACACATTCCAAATCTGATGGCGGACAATCTTTAAAAGCCACAGACGGTTGGGTCATTCCCGGAACAGACGAATACGGCTTCAATGTCCTTGCTAGCGGAATTTGGTACCCAGGCGACAGCATTCACGCGCAAGGAACATACGACGAAGGTTGGTATACGGCATTTTGGATTTCAACCGAATTCAATAACACAAACTCCGAACATTCCGGTGAATTCGCCAGCATATTCCGTGTCAATATAAGCGACGACGTTATCTCCGAAATTTCCAATGATGAAATCGGACATAAATGGCGTGGTTTGCACATCCGCTGCCTAAAGGACTCTGAATAAACAAGGAACATTGTTGAACAAAGCCGGTTCCGGTCGCCCGTGAGCGACAAAGCCCCATGCGTTAAGCTGGGGCGGTCGCGAGAGCACGAGCCAAGTATAAGAATACACTCATTTGCAGCTCGTGCGGTCGTTATATAAAAAAGCCGTGTCTCGCAAGTCGGACACGGCTTTTCCCGACAGGTAAACCTGTCGGGGCTAGGGTCTTGACCACGGTTTGTTCTCAACCCCCAAACAATCCCGTGAGCCAAGGTATATCCAAACCACTCCCTAGCCTGAGGTGTTTTAGCCTATTTAGCTATCTCTAAGATAGGTTTTTAATCGATAAAAAGGAATACCTCAAGGCAACAAAGTGTTGTTTACCAGAACAACGGTTTATAAATCAAAATTCCCTTATTTTTCGCTTATTTCGCATTTTTCCATACATCAATGCTCCAATTTTTAGATATTATTTATGCTGATGGAGCAAAAGAGCCTAACATCGAACCAAGAGCACATCATAGACGTGCTCATCAAGAAGAATCCCAATCTTGACCGCGGGATTCTTTCGAAGGCTGTAGCCTTTATTGCCGAGGCTCACGAAGGGCAGTACCGCAAAAGCGGAATGCCCTATACTGAACACCCCTACGAAGTCGCCAAGATCCTTGCCGACCTAAAGCAGGACCAGTCCACAGTTCTCGCGGGACTCTTGCACGACGTGGTCGAAGACACCGACCACTCCCTTGAAGAAATTGCTGAAAAATTCGGCGAAGACACCGCCTTCATGGTCGATGCCGTCACCAAAATTACGGCCGCCCAGGAATCTAGCAAGACAGCCCAAAAAGCGGAAACCTACCGCAAGCTGATTGTCGCCATGGCAAAAGACCCTCGGGTCATCATGATCAAGATCGCAGACCGCATCCACAACATGCGCACCATGCGGTACATGAAACCCGAAAAGCGGCAAATTATCGCGCAGGAAACGCTGGACATCTACATTCCGCTCACGCACCGTTTCGGTCTCTACAAGCTGAAAAACGAGCTTGAAGACCTGAGTTTCAAGTACGTGAACCCGGACGAATACCAGAAGCTGGTGGACTTGCTCATCGAGAACAAGGAATCCCGCGAAAAGTATATCCAGTCGGTCATCGGCCCGCTCCAAATCAAGATGGCTCTCGAAGACTTCGACTGCACCATCCAGGGCCGCACCAAGAACATTTACAGCATCTACAACAAGATGCTTAGCCGCGGCTGCCAGTTCGAAGACATCTTCGACATTTTCGCCATTCGCATCATTGTCGAAACCATTCCCGAATGCTACCTGGCCCTGGGCTACGTCCACAACCTGTGGACCCCGCTGCAGAGTCGCTTCAAGGACTATATCGCGACCCCGAAGCCGAACCTTTACCAGAGCATTCACACCACCGTGATCGGTCCCGAAAACAAGATGGTCGAAGTCCAGATCCGCACCAAGGACATGGACCTCACCGCCGAAAAGGGATTCGCCGCCCACTGGGCCTACAAGATGGAAACCCAGCACGAGGGCGAGGAACTGGAATGGCTGAACCACATGGTAAAGCTCCAGTCCGAAATTTCGGACTCCAAGGAATACCTCGACTTCTTGAAGGTGGACCTGAAGCCCACCGGAATGACGGTATTTACGCCCAAGGGAACCTCGATTGAACTCCCGCAGGGCTCTATCGTTTTGGATTTTGCCTTTGCGGTTCATACCGAACTTGGCCTGCACTGCATTGGCGCAAAGATCAACGACGAGGTGGTAAACCTCGATACGGTCGTCGAACACGGCGCCACTATCCAGGTACTCAAGAGCCCGAACCAGGAACCGAGTCCCGAATGGCTCGACATGGTAAAAACCGTGAAAGCCAAACAGGAACTGCGCCGCTGGATGAAAAGCAGCATCATGAAACAGGCGCTCGACCTCGGCAAGGAAATCTGGGACCGCGAACTTCGCCTGCAGAAAATCGAAAAAGCGAAGCGCCCCGCCGAAGAGTCCATCTGCAAATATTTCGGAACGCCCACTATCGACGACTTCTACGAAAGACTCGGCCAAGGCGAACTTCCGCTGGCGGACATCCAACGTTTCTTGAACGGCGGCGAAACTACGACCAAGGAGTCGAACTCGCTCCGATTCTTCCCCATGTTCAACAAGGATGCAAAGGTCGAACGCCGCGACGAGATGCCCCTGCAGATTGGCCAGGAAACCAGTTTGGTGGTGCATTTCGCCAAGTGCTGCAGCCCCGTGCCCGGCGACCCGATTGTAGGCGTTTTGCGTCCGAAAATCGGTATCGAAGTTCACAATACGGACTGTCCGCAACTCAAGAACCTGCCCATGGAGCAGCGCATCGCCGTCGAATGGAGCGAAGACATCAAGCATTCGTTCGAGGCGCACCTCACTATCGAGACCGAGAACCGCAAGAACATCACCTTCGACGTGCTGCAGGAACTCAAGCGCGCAAACGTATTCCTCGAAAGGGTCACCTCGGCAAGCAAGCATTACTCGGGCCGCATCAGACTCGTATTCAAGGCATTCCGCAAGGAACAGGTCGATTCCATTATCAACGCCATAAAGAATATTAACGGCGTAAAGCAGGTGGTCAAATCATGATTTCAAAGCTCCACCACAGCGACTACACTTTAAAGAACCGCGCCTTCAACTGCCGTATGCGCAACCGTTACTACGAGGAAGTGTACTACGCCTTCAGGGCGATTTTCCCGAACGAAATCGCAGAGCGCAAAGAAGCGAATCCGGTGGCAGACACCATCTGGTTCCAGAGCCTGAGCAAGGAAATCAAGCGCTACGAAAGGCTGATCATGACCTGCCTCGAATACGCACAGGCGGCCATCTTTTACGGCAAGGCCGAAAACAAGGCGATGTATTCCAAGGACAAGCGCTGGGGTATTTTGCAAGAAGAAATCTTTTTAGTCCACTTTTTGCAAGAGCTACTTTCAACCACGCGCTACGTGATTGCACGAATCGACACCGACCAGATGGTTCAGCATTGGGCTGGAGAAATGCAAGATTTAAAGACTAGGCCCGTTGCCTCTGGCTACGTGAACAACATTCAAGAAAAACTGAACGAAATGAACGCGGCAACCAAGGACGAATTCAAGGACCTGCTACGACACGTACAAGACAGATTCCAAATCGGAAACACGCTGTTTGGAACGGTTCAAGAGCTACAGAACTTTTACTAAACGAGAGACGAAAGACAAGAGACACAAGAAATGTCAGAGTACATCATCCTTTCCATTTTCCTTTTCTTGGGCGCGTTTATCGCGGCGGCGGCCACCGTTACTGGACTTCTGCTCGGCTACCGCACCAAGAATTCAAAGAACAAGATGGCGCCGTACGAATGCGGCATGGAAACCATCGGCAACGCGCGAATCCAGTTCAAGGTGGGCTACTACCTGTTCGCGCTTTTATTTTTGGTGTTTGACATCGAAGCGCTTTTCCTGTTCCCCGTAATGGCGAACTTCAAGGAAATCATGGCCGGGGGCACAATACTCAACCCCTCGATCGTCATTATCGACCTAGTCATTTTCATGGCAATTCTCGTTTCGGGACTTGCCTACGCCTGGAAGAAAGGAATCCTTAAGTGGGAATAACCCTATGGGAATTATAAACCTAGCTCCTAAGATTTTAGACCCGATCCCCGGTGGAAAGTACGTCGTCAATGCAGTTGACTACGTTGTCAACTGGGCCCGTGCAAATTCCATTTGGCCGCTTACCTACGGTACAAGCTGCTGCGCCATCGAAATGATGAGTAGCTCCATGGCCCGCTACGATATCGCCCGCTTTGGCTCCGAAGTGTTCCGCGCTTCGCCCCGCCAGGCGGACCTTTTTATTATCGCCGGAACCATTACCCGCCGTATGGCGCCCGCACTGCAGATGCTGTGGGAACAGATGCCCGGCCCCAAGTACGTGCTCGCCATGGGCGCCTGCACCATCAGCGGCGGCCCCTTCATTTACGACAACTACGCCGTGGTGCGCGGGGCACAGAACCTGATTCCGGTGGACGTTTTCGTTCCCGGTTGCCCGCCTCGCCCCGAAGCGCTGTTCCACGGACTCTTGACGCTCCGCGAAAAGATTCTCAAGGAAACCTGCCGCGACCCCTGGCACGAAGGCGAACCGAAGGACGTTTCGACCATGGACCGCTACCGCGAAGCCGCAAAGACCTGGGCAGCCCTTGAACGCATCAAGGACGAAGAAATGGCCGAAGCCCGCGCAAAGTTCAAGGAAGAAAATCCCGACTACAAGAGCAGCTTCAAGCCCGTGCGCGTGAAAAAGGAAGACTTCCCCGAAGTGCCACGCGTTGCCTGCAAGCGTTTCGGCTTAAGCCAACTTGACATTTACAAGAAGCTCAAGGCGAAGTTCCCGGACATCACCGTGCATACGCACAGCGAAGACCCGATTGAAGACGTGGTCGCCGCCATGCCCGCCGACCGTCCGCTCGAAGTGATGATCAGCGTAGAAGACTACCTCGCCGCCGTGGAATACGTCAAAAACGATCCCGAATTCAAGATGAATTACCTGATCGACGTTACGGCAATCGACTACGACGACCACTTCGACATGGTAACGCAGCTCCGCAGTATCGAGCTTGGCCACAAGGTGTTCTTCTGCGTGCAAATCAAGAAGAACTTCGACATTCCCGAAGAAGAACGCCCCACGTCACTCCTCGGAACGGTTCCGACCATCAGCCACCTCTACCCGGGCGCCGAAGTCAAGGAACGCGAAGTCTACGACATGTTCGGCATCAACTTTGAAGGTCACCCCGACCTGCGCCGCATCTTCCTGGACAAGGACTTTGTAGGTTACCCCTTGCGCAAGGACTTCACCCACCCGCAAATGATCAAGAGGCCCGTATGAGTATGACAAGACTCCCGCCGGGATTCAAGATTACCCGCGACACCAATACCGAAGAATTTTTCATCAACATGGGTCCGCAGCACCCGAGTACCCACGGTGCACTCCGCCTCGCGCTGCGTATGGACGGCGAAACGATCGTTGAAGTCGTACCGCACTTCGGCTACATCCACCGCGGCATGGAAAAGCAGGCGGAATCGATGAGCTACCTGCAGTACATCGCGATGTCTGACCGCCAGGACTACCTGACGGCCATCCAGAACAACCTGGGGGTCGTGATTGCACTTGAAAAAGGCATGAACATCGGCGTCCCCGAAAAGGGCGAATACATCCGCGTGATGCTTTCGGAGCTGGGCAGAATTGCAAGCCACCTGGTGTTCTTCGGCTGCTTCGGCGGCGACTTGGGCGGACAGACCTGCTTGCTGTTCGGCTTCAAGGAACGTGAAATGATCCATGACATCTTAGAAGAAGTCACCGGGTCGCGCCTCACCACCAACTTCTTTAGACCGGGTGGCAGCCGCTTCGACGTTCCCGAAAACTTTATCGACCGCGTGAAGGCATTCCTCAAGCACCTCGAAGGTGCGATGAAGGACTACGAAAGGTTCCTTTCCAAGAACATCATCGTGCTCGAACGTAGCAAGGGAATCGGCATCCTTTCCGCCGAAGACGCCATCGCTTACGGATGCTCCGGCCCGGTACTCCGCGCAAGCGGCGTCGACTTCGATGTGCGCAAGGCAAACCCCTACAGCATCTATGACCAGCTGCAGTTCGATGTGCCCGTGACCTACACCGGCGACTGCTACGACCGTTACACGGTGCGTATCGCCGAAATCCACGAGTCCATGCGTATTCTATACCAGTGCATTGAGAAGTTCCCGAAAGAAGGCCCGTGGCGCGCCAAGGAAAAGCCGGTACGTCTTCCGGTCGGCCGCTACTACAGCGAAATCGAAACCGCGAAGGGTCTGTACGCCACATACGTGGTGGCCGCGACAACCGGCGAAAAGCCTTACCGTATTCACACGCGGGGCCCAAGTTTCCCGCACATTGCCGCCCTCAACAAGATGGCGCAGGGCCACAAGATTTCGGACCTTGTGACGATCATGGCAACGCTTGACCCGGTGATTCCCGAAATTGACAGGTAATATATGTTTGTACCTTCTATTACACATCCTGTAGGCGACTTTATTCGCGATTGGGTTCCGAAGCTTTCGGCATACTTGCCTGAACAGCTGCAGTCCCAGACGCTCGACAGCATCGCCGCCTTCTTGATTAACGCACTTATCTGCATCGTAGCGGTCTGCGCCGTGAACATCGGTTCAGCCCCGATCCTCATCTACATGGAACGCAAGGTGTGCGCCCACGTACAATGCCGCTTGGGCCCCATGCGCCTCGGTTGGCACGGTACGCTTCAGACCATCGCCGACGTGATCAAGATGCTCTTCAAGGAAGTCTATTCCCCGAGCGGCGCCGACAAGCTGATGTTCTACGTGGCACCGCTGATTGTGCTGATTGCCCCGTTCATTATCGCAGCCCTGATTCCGTTCGACCACAACCTGATTGTCGCCGACATCGACATGGGCATCCCGATGATTATCGCAGTGAACGGTTTCGGTGTGCTGGGCATTTTGCTCGGCGGCTGGAGCAGTAACAACAAGTATTCCTTGCTCGGTGCTCTCCGTAGCGGCGCCCAGATGATCAGCTACGAAATCTCTTTCGCGATGATTCTCCTGTTCGTCGTGATGATTTCGGGTTCTACGAGCCTGATGGATATCGCGCAGGCCCAGGACGGTACGGTTCTTGACTGGTTTATCTTCAAGATTCCGGTGCTCGGCTTTATCGCGTTCATTCTCTTCTTTATTTCGAGTACCGCCGAAATGAACCGCGCCCCCTTCGACATCGCCGAAGCGGAACAGGAACTGACCGGTGGCTACCACACGGAATACAACGGCACTCCGTTTGCCATGTTCTACCTAGCTGAATACATCGCCTTGGTGACGAACTCGGCACTTGCCGCCACCTGTTTCCTGGGTGGATTCCATGCGCCCTGTATCGGCGTTGCCGCTATCGACACCTACCTGCAGATGGTGCCCGGAGTCGTGTGGCTCTTCGCGAAGATTTACTTTATGATTTGGTGCTACATGATGGTGCGCTGGACCTTTGTGCGCCCGCGTGTGGACCAGCTCATGGACTTTGAATGGAAATTCCTTTTGCCGGTGAACCTGGTGCTCCTCGCCGCCGGCGCCGTTTATATGATTCTTGTCTGACACCTGATCCCTGGTACCTGATACCTTTTATAATATGCAAGAAAGAATTTCAACACGCCGATACATCAAGCGTTACCTGAAACGCTGCATTACGGGCCCATGGAGCCTGATTTGCGGTTTGTCTGTTTCGCTCAAGTATTTCTTTGACCCCAGACGCATCGTGACCGAGCAGTATCCTGAAAATAGGAAGACACTCAAGATGCACGAACGCTACCGCGGTCGCCTCGAAATGATCGAGGACGCCGACGGAAACAACCACTGCACCGCTTGCGGCATGTGCGAACGCGCTTGCCCGAACGCCTCGATCAACGTGCTTTCGACCAAGAACATCGCGGGCAAAAAGGTACTCGGCCGCTATGTTTACCACTTCGCGAGCTGCACCCAGTGCGGGCTCTGCGTCGAAGCCTGTCCGTTTGGCGCTATACGCATGAGCCAGGCATTCGAAGTCGCCACGACCGACCCGAATACGCTCGAAATGATTCTTAATAAAAAGGAGGGCCAAGGCTAATGATCCAGAATCTGTTGGCTGGGCTTATCCCACAGAATGTCGCCTTCCCCATGGGCGGAATGGATTTGGCATTCTACCTGGTAGCCTTTATTATCCTTGTCACCGCAGTCTGCACGGTTGCCGTCAAGAATATCTTGCAGAGCGCCGTTTTCCTGATTTTCAGCTTTGTCGCCACCGCCATTCTCTACCTGCTCCTGCATGCGGAATTTACCGCGCTTGCACAGGTGATGGTCTACGTGGGCGGCGTCGTGATTTTCGTGGTGTTCACCATCCTCTTGACGAGCCGCCTCGGCGAAGACGCCTTCGCGGTGAAGATTCCGAGAGTATTCGCCGCGTTTGCGCTCTCGATTATCTTCGTGCTGGTGATGGTCAAGTGCCTGTTGCCGATTGAAGGTCTGTCGAGCGGAACGGCCCTCGCCCCCGAAGGTTACGCATCGCTCAAGGCGTTCGCCCTTAGATTGCTTGGCTACGGCGAAGACGGATTCGTGATTCCGTTCGAAGTCGTGAGTATCCTTCTCCTGATGACGCTCATCTGCGCCATCACCATCGCCCGCAAAGGCAAGGAGGAAGAAGAAAAATGACCCTGATGAATTGCCTTATTCTCGCATTCCTGCTTTTCGGCATTGGCGTGTGGGGCCTGATGCGCCGCCGCCACTTGATCGGCATGCTGATTTCCATCGAGCTCATGCTGAACGCAGCGAATATTAACTTTATTTCATTTGCCTACTTTAGCGCGAAGGACTCCACGGCAGGAGCACTCTTCAGCATCTTCGTGATTGCGGTGACCGCCTGCGAAATGGCTATCGCCCTTGCGATTATCGTGTCGATGTACCGCCGCTACAAGAGCCTGGACGTAGAACAGTTGAGGGACCTCCATGATTAACGACGTTTCCATCAGCTATTTAATCTTCTTGATGCCGCTTATCGTATTCGCGGTGAACGGCCTTTTCCTCGGTCGTAAATCCGACAAGGCGGCCGCAGCGTTTGCCGTCGTCGGAAACGGCATCGCCATGGTTTCCGCGCTGATTGTCGCGGTTCACTATTTCAGCTCCACCTTCGCCCCGCAGAAGGCAGTCCTGTTCGATTTCCCGTTCCTGAATTTTGCGGAAAATTTCGCCGCAAAAATCGGACTCTTGATCGACCCGCTTTCGGTGATGATGCTCGTGGTCGTCACGGTGATTTCTTTCCTCGTGAACATCTACAGCATCGGCTACATGAAGGGCGACCGCAGTGCCGGCCGATTCTTCTCGATTCTTTCGCTGTTCAGTTTCAGTATGCTCGGCCTCGTTGCCGCCACCAACCTTTTCCAGATGTTCATCTTCTGGGAACTCGTGGGTGTTTCCAGCTACCTGCTCATCGGCTTCTGGTACCATAAGCCGTCTGCAGTGAGCGCTTCGAAGCAGGCATTTATCCTTACGCGCTTTGCCGACAGTTTCTTCCTGCTCGGCATCGTCATCGTGAGCTACGTGGTGCAGAGTTTCGACTTCTTTGCGCTGAACGGACTTTCGCTTGCCGCCTTCAAAAAGGAAACGATTGACCTCGGCCTGATGGTCGTCTCCAAGGCAGACGCGCTCATTATCGGATCCATCCTGATATTCACCGGTGGCTGGGGCAAGTCCGCCATGTTCCCGATGCATATTTGGCTTCCGAACGCCATGGAAGGTCCGACACCGGTTTCTTCTATCATCCACAGTGCCACCATGGTGGTCGCGGGCGTTTACCTGGTCGCAAGACTCTTCCCGTTCTTCGCCGTGTGCGGAAACTCGCTTACGCTCATTATGTGGGTCGGCGCCTTCACGATGGTCTTTGCCGCCGTTATCGCCTGTACGCAAAAGGATATCAAGCGCATTCTCGCCTACTCGACGCTTTCGCAACTCGGCTACATGATGTTTGCGCTCGGCGCTTGTAAAATCGGCGACGCAGTCATCACCACCGGCTGGACAGCCTCAACCTTCCACATCTTTACGCATGCTTTCTTCAAGTGCGCCTTGTTCCTCATCGCAGGTTCCCTGATTCACCAGGTACATACCAACGACCTGGACGCCATGGGTGGACTCCGCAAGAAGATGCCGCTCACCTACTGGAGCAGCCTCATCTGTGTGCTCGCCATCGCGGGCATTCCGCCGTTCTCTGGATTTTTCTCCAAGGACGAAATTATCCTGGCGGCTTTCCAGGGGCACCATTACGCAGTATTCGGACTTGCAATCCTTACGAGCGGCCTCACCACCTTCTACATGTTCCGTTTGTTCTTCCTCGCCTTCCACGGGGCACCGCGTTCTGAATCGGTGAAGCAAGGACATGTGCACGAAGACTTCTTCATGACGCTCCCGATCGTGATTCTCGCCGTACCGGCCCTGTTGAGCGGTATCCTCGGCAAGGGAATCTTCGAGCACTACTTTGTACCGGGTAGACTCCGCGTGCCGCAGCTGGTGCTGCTCCCCCACGCCGAATGGATCCCGTACGTCGCCGTCGCTGTTGCCGCCGTCGCACTTCTGGTTGCATGGTTCTTCTACGCAAGCCCGAAGGCAAAAGTGGAACGCGCCCTCGACGAATCCAACCGCAGCGCACTCTACAAGGTCGTTTACCACAAGTTCTACTTCGACGAAATGTACTACGCCGTGGTGCGCCAGTTCGTGATTGGCGGCATCGCCCGCGTGGCCCGTTTCATCCAGGACTACATTATCGAAGGAATCCTCGCATTCTGCATCTGGTTCATCCACAAGCTTGGGGACCTTGTGCGTTACGCGCAGGGCGGCAACCTGAGTTTCTACCTGGGCACCCTGATTGTAGGCGTTTTGCTGTGGCGTTTTTTGGGACAACTCCCGCTGTAAGGTAAGGTTTGAATATGGATACTTTGCTTTTTAACTTAATCTGGATAATACCTCTTTTCACGGTACTGGTCTGTGTTCCGATTCCCTCGCAAAAGGAATCGCTCCTCAAGACCATCCACGCCGTTTCGGGAACCCTGGTGCTGTTGCTCGTGGGCTACCTGACTTACCGTCTCTACACACTCGGCATCGCTTCCGCAAGCGCCGAATCGGCCCCGTTGCTGTTGCACTACTACATGGATCTCCCTTGGATCCACACGTTCAACGCCCACTACTCTGTCGGTGCAGACGGACTCAACATGTTCCTCCTGTTCCTCACGGCGGTCATCGTCTGGGCGGGCATTCTGGTCAGCTGGAAAATCAAGGGAAACCAGAAGGTTTTCTTCGCACTCATCCAGCTCCTTGCTACAAGCGTCTACGGCGTATTCATGAGCATGGACCTGGTGCTGTTCTTCGTATTCTATGAAATGGAAGCACTCTGCATGTACCTGATGATTGCAGGCTACGGCTCGGGCCGCAAGGACTACGGCGGTAAGAAACTGACCCTTACGCTCGCCTTCGGTTCCTCGATGATTTTGGCGACGCTTTTCGGCCTCTACTTCGAAAGCGGAATCAACAGCTGGAGTATCGTGGAACTTTCCAAGGTGACGCTCCCGATGGATTACCAGATGTGGGCTTTCCCGCTGATGTTCATGGGCTTTGCCGTTTCGAGTTCCCTGTTCCCGTTCCACTTCTGGAGCCCCGACGGCCACTCCGCCGCACCGACCGCAGTTTCGATGCTTGCCGCCGGTGTGATGATGAAAATGGGCGCTTACGGATGCCTTCGCGTCGCAATGTTCCTGATGCCGGAAGCCGCCAAGATTTGGCTCCCCTACGTGGTGGCGCTCCTGATTTTCAATGTAGTACTCGGCCCCTTCATTGCGCTGCGTCATAAGGACCTCAAGTACATTACGGCCTACAGCTCCATTAGCCACCTGGGCCTGATTTTCCTCGGCCTCGCGGCACTTACGCCGGTGGGACTTCGCGGAGCATCACTCCAGATGATTTCGCACGGATTCCTGACAGGACTTTTCTTCGCGACCATCGGCATGATTTACGAACGTACACATACCCGTGACATCACCGAGATGGGCGGCATTATGCGCAAGCTCCCGTTCCTCGGAGTCGGTTTCGTGATCGCAGGCTTTGCCGGCCTCGGGCTCCCAGGCTTCAGCGGATTCATCGCCGAAAGCAACATCTTTATCGGAGCCTTCCAGCAGGATTCTACGCTCACCCGCATCGTGACCGTGCTTGCGATTCTCTCCATTACGACAACCGCCGTCTACATTTTGCAGACGGCAAACCGAATGCTCCACGGCAAGATGCCCGCCAAGTACGAAACGCTCACCGACGCCTGCTTCCGCGAAAAGCTCGTGGTCGTGGTACTCGTGCTCTGCCTCCTTTTGATTGGCGTGTTCCCCGGATGGATTGCCGATATGCTCGACCAAAGTATTGCACCTATGATGAGGTGGTAATTTAATATGTATATTCCCTATTTTATCATCCCCGACCTTCTGCTTCTGCTTTTCCCGTTCATCGTGATTGGGAGCAGGCTCTTTTGCACCGACCGTTCGAAGGTTCCTTGGCGCATCGCGAACATCGGTTTCATCCTGATTTTCGTATTGCTGAACCTCATTCCGCTCGCAAGCGGCAACGGCAGATTCTTCATCACGAACTGGCACATTGACGACTTCGGTGTGCTCATGCGCGAAGTGCTCATGGTCTCCGCCCTCCTTGGCATTTGGCTTGCAAAGGACTACTTTGAACACGGCGGCGACGGCAAGCCCGCCATGCACCAGATTGCAGAATTTATCGGCACCATGGCATTCGCCACCTTCGGCGGATTCACCGTCGTGTCGGCCTGCGACCTGCTCACGTTCTTCCTAGGACTTGAAATCGCAACCATCCCGATGTATGCCCTTGCCGCTTGGAACAAACGCGACCAGTACGGTTCCGAAGCCGCCACCAAGTACATTTTGATGGGCTCCGTGGCAACCGCTTTCGAATTGTTCGGTTTCAGCTACCTCTACGGTTTTGCAGGTTCCATCCATTTCGATGCCATTCAGCAGGCCGTTGCAAGCGGCACCTCTCCCCTATTGTGGATCGCGGTGCTGTTCCTGTTTGCAGGCATCGGTTTCAAGCTGACCTTGTTCCCGTTCTACACCTGGGCACCCGACGTGTACGAAGGAGCCCCGACGCCTGTTACCGCAATTCTCTCGGTGACCTCCAAGGCAACAGCCATCGCCTTCCTTGTGGTATTGGTCTTTGGCCCCCTTGCCCCGATTCAAGAAAAGGTCGCCCCGTTCATCGCACTCCTTGCAGGAACCACGCTCTTTGTCGGTAACTTGGGCGCATTAAAGCAGTTCAGGCTCCGTCGCTTTATGGCATATAGCTCTATAGCTCAAGCCGGTTACATCATGGTGGCGCTCCTTGGTCCAGCGGCGACCGCAAAAACAGCAATCATTTACTACCTGTTCGTGTACGCAGTTTCGAACTACCTCGCCTTCTTTATTTTCGGCATTATCGGACACCACCGCGAAGAGACCTTCAACTCCCTGCGCGGACTTTCCAAGCAGAAGCCGATGCTTGCCATTGCGCTTGCAGTCGCCATGTTCAGTTTGGCAGGTATTCCGCCGCTTGCAGGTTTCTTCGGAAAGTTCCACCTGTTCTTCAGTGGCGCATCGACCGGCCATTACGGCATCGTGGCATTCGCCGTGCTGAACAATGTGCTTGCCCTGTTCTACTACTTGCAGCTCATTAAGAGCGCCTGGATAGACGATACCGACGAGCACCTGAATCCGCTCCGCATGACCAAACGCCAACGCGGTGTTATCGGACTTCTTACGATTTCGGTGATTGTTCTCGGTGTGCTACCGTTCCTGAGCGACAACATTTTCGCCGGCTTTACTTTTTAGACCGAATCGGCTAAATTCAACAGAATCCTTACTCTGAAGCCGATTCTCTCGCAAACACGACCCGTTAATACGGGTCGCTTTTTGCTCACGGTAAGACCGCTCGCGCCCAATCACACAAGTGCGTCCCCAGAGCGCTCGCTCTCACCACCGCCCCAGCTTAACGCCTGGTGCTTTGTGGTTCACGGTAAGACCGAATTGTCTGCAATCATCGCGTACAGGCTAAACCAAGGCTCCACCAAACATTAGCCTGTACAAGCCCCCATTTTGCTCGCGAATCAACTATCCGCGAGTGAGTCTGATAAAGAGATTAATGGACTGGCGTTCACCTTTACCGTCTTCACCACTCTCAATGACGTAGACATTGATATAGGCGAAACCCACACCGATCGACCACGTTTCGCTTACCCACCAGTCCTTTCCAATTTCGTAACGGGAAAAGATTCCTCCGGTCGAAAGGATCGAGAAACTACCTTCCATATTGGCGTCAAATCCCTCGAAACCTCCGGAAGCCCCTATGTACAAGCCGTTCAAGGGCGAAGACGGATTTCGGAACGGATAAATAGACAAGCCAAGTCCCGCGGAAACGGAAAAGCCAACAGCCTCTTCCTTTCTTAAAGTCGTATCCTGTTTCAGGGTATCCACCGACGTAAGGACTCCATCCTGATTATACAAGTATTCTATTCCGTAATTTGTCCTAAAATACTCAGCATTGCCCCGATAAAGGCTACCCGAGAAAATAGAGTACAAGACCACCAGATTGCCGATAGACTTTCCAAAGCGATATTCTATATACGGCAGGCCAAAGCAGCTCATTTCTTCATGAACTTTCTTACCATAGTAGTATTCATTTTGCGGAATATAAACATAACTATCCCCTGGATAAGAATACCCGCCCCCCGAACTAAAGCTTAAATCATCCTCATCCGAAGTTGTACTCAAATACGAGAATCCGATTCCCATGCTGAAAAAGAATCCGCGATGTTCATAGGGAGGGCGCACCTTCTTCGCTTGTACTTTTTGAGGAACCGAATTCAGGTTCTGCGGGACATTTTCCCCAGGCAATTCCGATTCGGGTTCCATGGCGACCGTCGCCACATCGTCTTGCGACCAGGCGGCAACTGTTACCGCCATCGCAAGGAAAAGGCTCTTCGCAAATTTCATGGTCTATCCTCTCGTGAGTCTGAACGAAAGCGAAATCACGTTGTCGGAAGCATGAGAATCGACCGTATACATAAACAGGCTGGTACGGGCATAGCCGAGCCCCACACCGATAGAAAGATGGTCGTTCACCCACCATTCCTTACCGAGTTCAACCTGAAAACCAATGCCCCCGTTTGCAGCGGCATCCTTTTCACCATCGTTAATCACGGACACGAAAAACGCATATCCGACGGAGCCCCCTACAAAGAAACCATTCAAAGGGGACGCCTTATCGATGAACGGATATAGGGTCGAGCCAAAACCAATATAAGTCCTAAAGTTATAGGCATCTGACGAAGATTCACTGAACTCTTCCTTTTTCACGGTTTCAACACAGGAATTTTTCGTATAACATATCTCATCGTATTCTTCGTAAAAATAATCCATCGTTCCCGGGAAGGCTCCCAGATTGAACACCGTATAGAACGAAACCAAATTGGCAAGGGCCGTTCCGAACTTAAATTCTAGCGTCGGGAAGGTTGCGCCACCGAATTCAAATAGGTCCAGTTCACGTTCCTTGTGTGAATCCCAATCTTCACTACCGATGTATTTTTTCTCAATATTTACCTTGCTAGACTTGTACCAGTTATAGGCAGCACCAAACGACACGCTGCTATAAAATCCGCGATGTTCACGCGGAGCAGACGAAGCAAAAGATGGGGCCGATTGAGCGCAAACAAGCGCCGTCAAAGAAAGAAGCAGAATCGAAAACAATCTTTTGTTCATATTCCTAATCACTTGTTAAAAAGCAGGCCAAATATAAAAAATATGGCAAGGGGGGAAGCCTCCCCCTGCCTTCAGCCCCGGCTCCATTCAATCTCAAGTCAACATTCCCGCCGGATCTTCCTTCACCCCTTCGAACGGGGCCTCAGGCGCCGGCCCCGTAACGCCCCGCTTCGATTTACAAAAGCTCCATTTTGTAAACACTTTTCGCAAGGTTTCGCTATTCGTAAGCCCCCAGAATTTGTAACTTTATACTCGTAAAAATTTAACCCTATTCATGGAAATAACTATGAGCATCAAAGATTACCTCGCCGGCGCCAAACAGGCCGGTTCCGTCCAGAAGCTGATGACCCCGGGCCTCGCCGTGGAATTTATCCAGCCCTGGTACACCCCGCTTTCTACGACCCCCTCTACCACGGGTATTGCTGTCGGCGGTATCGGCTCGACATTCACCGCCACGCCTGCGGGCACCACTCCCGTGATGAACGTGATGCCGGGTGTGCAGGTCCGCACCGAGAAGCCCTCTGACCTCCGCTTCAACAACTTCTTCTTCCGCGAATCCGTGATTGGCGCGAAGGCAGCGCTTGAAATCGGTGACTTTGCCGGCTTTACGCAGATGCTCGCCAAGTACCCGCTCGTGGACGCAAAGGGCGAAGCACTCTTCAGCGCCACTGAACTTGCGAACCAGAAGAAGGCCGAGGCCAAGCTCAACAAGACCATCGCCGAGAAGGACTTTTTCAATAACAACAAGGCCGACTTTGAACGCTGGCACATCGAATGGAGCGACCGCACCGCAGCTCTCTTGAACAAGGCCGGTGCCGAACTCAACCGCAGCGCCGTCATCGACTTCTTCAACGGTGTCGTGGGCGAAAAGGTTGTGCGCCAGGGCGCCCTCACCGCCGCCTGGGCAAACGACAGCGAATTCCTGGGCCAGGCTGGTTACGATGCCGCCAAGATGCAATACGCCGCCCTCTACCCGGTGAGCGAAACCAAGTACGAAGGCAAGGGCGTGCAGATTACCAAAACCCAGTCCAGCTACGTGACTCCGGGTGATGAACGCCTCTCCAGCCTCCCGGTGAACGCTACCGTGTTCACTCTCGAAAATACCACCAAGGAAACCCGCGAAATCACCATCGTGCAGGTGCAGGACTGCATCGCCGGTTACATGGCGAAGAAGGACCGCCAGGGCGTTCAGGACTCTAGCTTCGTGCTCGTGCCGTCTGCACGTTTCCCGAAGGGTGTCAAGTTTAGCAAGCAGGTGGGCGACCGCGAAGTCCGCGGCCTCGAATTCTACAACGAAAAACCGCTCGCCGAAAGCGATTTTAACGGATGCATGGGCGTGTCCGTCGCCTGGAATAAGAAGGACAACCTGAACGTTTCCGTGAAGCCGATGTTCTACCAGGATGACGCAGCCTCTGTGCTGAAGGGCGCTCTCCGCAGCGGCCGCGTTTGCGAAGCCTGGGTCAAGAACGTTTACAGCGGCCGCGAAACGATGGCCGGTGCTGTCGCCGTTACCGCCGTTTTGAAGCCGAAGCAGAAAGTCAGCTTCCAGTTCAACCTGGTGCTCGACTTCCCCGAAATCAAGCTGAACAAACTTACTTCCGCCAAGAAGTACACCGCGTTCTTCCCCGAAGCCTATGGCCGCGTGGGCGCCATCCTGGTCGAAGCCCTCGCTGCCGACAAGAACTTCGACGCTCGCCTCAAGGCATTCGAAGCCCTCGTGCCGAAGAAGGCCGTCGCCAAGCTCTACAAGACTGCCGCCAAGCAGGACGAATTCAAGAGCCTCGCCATCAACACGCTCAGCTTCCTCGCCGAAGCCACCGTGTGGGACAAGGAAGACCGTTTCCTCGTTCGCGAATGCGCCGACTATCCGTTCTTCAACTCTCTCGACGTTTACTTCTACGGCAGCTTCAGCCTGATGGCCCTGATGCCGCGCCTCGACGGTGTGGTGATGAAGCGCTTCGGTGACGCGATTCTCGCCGTAAACGACAACCGTCGTCGTCACCACGAATATGTGAACCACCCGTTCGCCGACCTTCCGGATCCGAAGCTTGAAGGCCCGCGCGCCGTGCGTGGCGCCGTGATTCACGACCTCGGAAGCCCCTTCGACGCTGAACCCGATGCCTACGACTGGCACAACGTGAAGGAATGGAAGGATCTCGCTCCGAAGTATGTGCTGATGGTTCTCCGTCATTACGTGAAGACGCAGGACAAGCAGAACTTGCAGGATTGCAAGGAAGCCGTTTACGCCGCCATGCAGTACCTTGAAAAGATGGTGAATGAAGGCGAAAACTTCCCGCTCACCCACGGTACCGACGACACGTTCGACAACCTCTCCAGCCACGGCATTTCCGTGTACTGCGGTAGCCTCTGGATTGCAGGCCTCCGCGCCGCCGCCAAGATTGCCGAAATCCTCGGCGATAAGGCGCAGGCCGACACCTGGAACGCCAAGGCCGACGCCGCCAACAAGGAATTCGATGAAGCACTGTGGGACGAAGCCGAAGGCTACTACCACTTCTTCGTGACCCCGATGGAAGCGAAGGACGTTGTGGCTGACAAGCTCCCGCAACTCGCCGACGCCATCAAGGAAACGCTCGTCATCGACGGCAAGAACGTGAAGGCAGCCCTCAAGACCATCAACGAATGGCTGAACTCCGGCAAAATTCCGAGCGACGTGGAACTTTCCAAGAACGAACTCCGCGGCCTCAAGAAGGCATGGCTCACCGCCCAGTGCAAGGACGCCTTTACCGCCAGCTGGAACGCAAAGATTGCAAACGACTGCGATGACGTATTCGCCGACACGATGCTCGCCGACACGTACCTGCGCCTGCTCGGCCTCAAGCCCATCAGCGACGAGAAGAAGGCCAAGGCCAACCTGCTCCGTGTATTCAACACGAACTACAAGGCCAACAGCCCGCTCATCGGTGCCGCCAACCTTGTGCGTAAGGACGGCTCTCCGCTCGATGAATTCAACTTCCAGGCTCACGACGTGTGGATTGGCATTCAGTACAGCATTATGTGCGCCATGATGCACCACGGCCTCGAAAAGCAGGCTGCCGACATGGGCGACTCCATGATCCGCAACCTCTACGAAGAAGCCCGCATCCCGTTCGCCGCACCGGAAGGATTCAACGGTTCTTGCCGCCTGCACCCGGAAGCCCTCGTGAAGGCATTCGGCCTCAGCGCTACCGCCGCCGACAAGATGCACAAGGAACTCCTGAAGAAGGGCGCCCTCCTTGCCGACAGCCGCATCAGCCCGAAGCTCCCCCGCAACCTGCCCGCCTTTACGAAGGCATTCGGCAGCATCGCCAAGGCCAACAAGGTCGAAGTAAGCGCGCTGTTCATGCTGCTCCACAGCACGGCACTCAAGTACACCGCCGGCAAGTACTTCCGCCCCGGCATGGTGTTCGCATTGCTGTACTAGTACATCAACCTGCAAAAATTAAAACAGGTGTCCCAAGCAGGGCACCTGTTTTTGATTGAACCTTATCCCACAATTTATCTAGCAGTCAGCAAACTTCGAACAGTCCCACTTACTCAAGTCTCCAAAATCCACATTCTTGCAATCAAACATATGTGCCATTTTGGTCACGTTCGATACATTCCATTTGCTTATGTCCAAGCGGATTTTACAAAACCAACCTTTTTGGGGACTCGGCGACACATCAAAATTCTTAAACAAGCCACTCATATCCGTCACCTTGGATACATCCAAAAAATTCAAATTTATCGTCACGCCCAAATCAACAACATTTCCGTTTATTCCAACTATTGCACATAGCGGAGCCATACCAGCTTCCGATTCAGCAATATATCGAACAAATCCAATTAGAGCATCCAAATGTTTGCGATTCTTTGCGACAATTGGCTTTATTACTTTGTCCCAGTCTTTGATGACATATCCTTTTTCATCTTCACCAGTTACAGCCATAACAATTATTTGACGTTCGGATTCGGTCAATTCATAGCAAGTATTCACTTCATTTTCGTTCACATCATCTTCGGCCAGTATTTCCTCAAAATCATCAAGAATTCTTTGAACGATCTTGGGTATTTTTTTATTCGGTTTATCCATAATCTAGTAGTCCTTTTGGGAGGCGAAGTCCTTATGATCTTTATACATATAATCGTCTTTTGGATTAGATTTGTAAAAAAGGTCAAAAAAAAATACATACTCCTTAATCAAAGTATGTATTTCCTGTTTTATTCCGAGAATTAATTACTATTCGAATTTGACCGTTCTTTCGCCCCACATGTCTTCCTTTCGCACCCAAACGCTATGAGGATAAATGATTAAGTTCGACTGAATCGCGGCAATGTCTTTCTGCGGAAAGGAAGAATCTACACGCATTTCAGCAAGAACTGAATTTCTCGGAAAAGATGCGGCATCCACACTATAACCATTAGCATTATTAAATGCCAAAGACGCGTCCTCGTCAAGTTTATATATCCCAAGAAATACATACTGGGGTTTGCATCCGCAAAGTTTGCCAAAAATCAAACGCGTCGTGAAGCCTTCTCGAATAATGTTTTCTGGATGATATAATCCGGTCTTTTCTACCGCGCCAGGCTTTGTTGGAACCTCCAAGGGTGAGTATATTTCATGTACAACTCTTGTATTCTTCAAAAACCAATCCAGGTCATTCGAATTTTTCAAAAGCTCTGACTTCGTCACCCCTTCAAATTCATTCCACCAATTTTGGTTACCTTCAGGGAACTGTTCCGCATAAAAATTAAGCTTAGCAGCACTGTATTTCGAATTGCAGGCTAAATGTGGGATAAAAGAAGGAACAGCGGAAAAACCTTTACCATTATTCAATCGTTTTAATTCGGTATTGATTCCTGTTGGACCGTACCATTCATAATATCTGTCACCTGCTTCCATTTTTTATCCCTTTCTGCCAAGAGCAGTCTGCGAGCAGCGATCTTGTTCGGAAAAGCCCACGATTCTCGCCTACGCGAGAATGACGATTATGGATTGCGTCCCTCTTCGAAGGTCGCAACGACGATATTCCATACATTTTTCAGGAAACAAAAAAGGCATGGTGTCGCTCGGCTTATGCTTTGAAGGCTCAGGTAAACCTACTACCCTAAGCACAACGGCAAATATCTGCCGTTGATGGCAGCGCAAAGCCGCGGGCGACCGCCCAACGACCCACACCCGATCGGTGTGAGCGTTCGTTTTCTTCCCAGGTAGCGAAGCAAAAGTCTCTCAAAAGTTTACCAGACTTTTCAAAGTGGGAACAAGAGTACTACTCTAATTCAACATGTCAACGAAAATATACATAAAGGTGAATGTCGTGGCAACAGTCACACGGCAAGCAAGGCACGGAAGCAGTCCTAAATCCCACCCCACTTGCGCAATTCATCGGATAATTGTATATTATTGCCCAAAAGAGCACGACACACGATGACAAAAGACGAATTGAAAGCACTATTCAGCGACTTGGAAAGCGACCATATCGAGCGCACCATTTCGACAACAAACACCGACAAGTTCGGTCAAGCCATTTGTGCTTTTGCCAACGACTTGCCATACCACCGGAAGCCGGGGTATCTGTTCCTGGGCGTAACCGATGACGGGAAAGTCCAAGGGATAGACGTTACTGACGCCATCCTGAAAAATGTGGCCGCAATTCGCACCGACGGGAATATTCAACCGCAACCCTCCATGACTGTCGAAAAGGTTTCGATGGACGAAGGCGATATCGTGATGGTAAAGGTCGAACCTTCGATATTCCCGCCCGTCAGATACAAGGGGCGCATTTGGGTAAGAATTGGCCCACGCAAAGGGGTTGCGAACGAAAACGACGAACACATTCTAATGGAAAAACGTCGGGCTAAAGTTACCTCGTTTGATTCGGCTCCGTGCCTTAACGCAACCATTGACGATTTGGATCTAGGCCTGTTCAAGCATTACTTTTTGCCCAAGGCGATGACAGATGAAGAGCTCGAAGCAGAAAGCAGAGAAAATCGCGATATCAAGCACCAGCTAACTGTATTCGGTTTTTTCGACCTTCTTCGTGATTGTCCAACAAACGCAGCAATGCTATTCTTCGCAAAGAACCTAAGAACGTTTATTCCCGGAGCATACATCCAATACGTCCGTTTCGCAGGAAAGGACCGTTCTGGCGACATTCTGACGGAACATGAGTTCAAAGCAAACCTCTGCACGACTTTGCCAGAACTTGACACTTTCATCAAGACGGCTATTGCAAATCGCCGTCCCATACCCGTCAGCGCACTGCGCGAAGAACAGGTAGTAGATTACCCCGACTGGGCTACGCGAGAGCTATTGATGAACGCCATCTGCCACAGGGATTATTCAACAAACGGACCGATACAATTTTACCAGTATGACGACCGCATCGAGATTATGAACCACGGCGGATTGTATGGTCGAGCCAACGAGAGCAATTTCCCCAACGTGAACGATTACAGGAACATCGTGGTCGCCGAAGCGATGAAGGTTTTGGGCTTTGTAAACCGCCATAGCCGAGGCGTGTTAAGGGTGCAAAAGGAGCTGAAGGCCAATGAAAATGGCGAAGCAATCTATGATTTCGGCTACCAGACCGCAGTCCTTGTGCGGGAAAATAAATCGCCACTTGGGGAACGAATGATGGCTGAAGCCGTCGCTAATGGCTACTTGACCGAAAATGTCGAAACCAGCGTAAAAACGGCAATTTCGAGCAAAAAACCGTCAAAAAAACAGACAGAAAAACAGACAAAAAAACAGCCAAAATTCATCATTCCCGAATTTCCGTCACAAGTCGTTGAGAATGTTTTCAAGGCTCTTAAGCTAAACCGAAAAGCAAAATATTCATGGCTCGCAGACAATCTAGGTGTAAGTGAACGAACCATACAGAGAGCCATTGACGACCTCAAAAAAATGGGCTACATCAATTCGGAACACTCGAAGGTTAAAGGCGAATGGCAATTGCTGAAATGAGAGTCGTTACAGCATCGCGAAGTCGAACAAGGTTGAAGCAAGCGCTCTGTTCATGCAGCTCCACAGCACGGCTCTCAAGTACACCGCTGGTAAGTACTTCCGCCCCGGCATGGTGTTCGCACTGCTGTACTAGTACCAAACGCTACGGAGACTACTTTACACGCTCGCATGGCCTTGGCCTTCGGCCAACGAATGCTCGCTTAGCAAAGTCATCTCCTTCGCTTTTGCAATGCCAATAAGGCAGCAAACGCCCCACAATTGTCATCCTGAGCGTAACGCCGTAAGGCGTGAATCCGAAGAATCTATAACTTAAAACAGATGTCCCTGCGGGGCATCTGTTTTTTATTCCAATCTTCTAAGCATTTGGTATTACTTTACACCTGTTTGAAGCACGGATCCACACCTCCATTAGCGGCCTCGCGGGCACGTTTTTCGGCCATGCCAATTTCATAAGCCTTTTTCATGAATTCGTAATTTTTAAGGCGTCTTGCACGCGCTTCAGGAGATTCCTTGCGATTTTCCTGCATACGAGCAAGAAACCGGCGAGCATCTTCACCGAAAAGGATAGGCGTTTCTCTAATGGGTCTAGCCATATTGAACCCAGCAACACACCTAATGGGGGTGGTATCTGTAATATAGATTCTTATAAAATCAAAAACAAGGGGGCAAGCTTTTCACCGTTCATTTTGCAAACAGCCCCAAGCCGAGTGTTACACCAAACGAGCTTGCTCATATTGGTATAACCGAGGCGGTTGTTTGTTCTACAAACAGTTGTTTGCAAGAAATACAATGTTTTACATGACCGAGTGCCACAGGATGGCCTACGGAGCATCCTGGAGGCAACGAACGGATAACCCTAAGTCCTTAGTGAAAGGAATGTTGTCATTCAAGAACGCAGCGTCGCTGTCGCTCAAACTCATGAGATCGGCGGTGTCTACAGAGTGCTCTGATGCACTCCAAAAGACAGCTAAAGTGTAACTGACACCTCTGAAGCCGTTTTCACCGCGGAGGTCGGCAGGAATCGCCGAGAAGGCATAGGCGTCCGTTCCATTACCCACCTTCCATCCCGTCTGAGACTTAAGAACCTTACCTGCCGTAGATGAACCACCCACCGCAGTGATCAAAGTTTGCCATTCAGCATAACTAGGCAGGTGCCAACCCTTAGGGCAGATGCCTCGGATTGGAGTCTTTACGGTACAAGTTTTGCCATAACCGCATCCCTTGCTGTTTTCGGAATAAATTCCAGCACTATCCATTGCCGCAGCCCAAGTGTAGTAGCGACCGTATGTTTCGCCATTATCGGCATTGGTATAGGTACCATATGAAGAACCGTCCACCTTGTAATCAAAGTTCAGGTTTTCAGCCATCCAGATTTGCGTTCCAATCGCAGCAATCTTGTATATTTTACCATCGCGAGAATCTTTTAAAGAACCACTCCATTCTCCATTCAAGCATTTCGTCTGAAGACCTGTCAATAACTGAATTTCAACACCATCCAAATAACTTACACAAACCGAGCCATAGAAATCAACTACCGAAGTATCCGTTTTTGTTGCAACCCTAAACGTATCGGCATCGCAAACAAATTCTTTGGTTTTGCCAGTTTCATCGTAAATCAGCGTTTGGATAGAGCCATCCTTGGCGCAGTTTGTCTTGGACCAAGCATCACTTATTTTCCAAACATTTTTTTCGCAAGTGTAGGTATGGATTGCATTTTGGCGTTCCGCAGATTTTCCATCAGTGTAACTGACGCAAGCAAAATTATAAAGCGAATCGTTTGCCGTTGCCACACGGAATGTATCTGCATCACAGACATAGCCTTTTTTCTTGTCCGAGGCTTCGAAGAACATTTCAGCAATCTTTCCATCCTTCGTGCAGTTGCCAGTCGCCCAGCCAACCTTCCAGGAGCCATTCTTACAAGTATAGGTATGAATGTCGTTTTTACGGTCAAACGATTTGCCTTCTAAGTAGCTAACGCAAACTTGCCCTAAAGCAGTATCCAATGGGTCTGCCAGAACAAATTCATCATTGGAGCACTTATAGTATTTTCCGTCACTGAATTTATGCAGTTTACCATCCATAGTACATTCGGTATAGTATTTATCGACCTCGACAGCGGTCGCTTCGCGCCAGCCATTACCGCAGATATAGTATTTATCCTTATCGACATTGCCCGGAATTACGAGCCCAGCGACATCGCATACGTTGTTCTTGGTGTTGTATTCAAATTCTCCAATGTAACGCCAACCATTACTTTCGCAGACAAAATAATCGTCCTTATGTTCGCTTGCAGAATTCTGATTTTTCTTGATTTCATCAATGCGGTCTTCGGTGCAGCGACCGATGCCGTATTCAAGCCCCCAGAAATCCTTGATATATCGTTCAAAGGCAGGAACCGTGTTGGAAAGGCCCCAGCTAGCGACATTACTGCGATAGCTTCCAAGACTCCCCAAGCTATCCGCTTCGTAGGCAAAATCAGCGATCACGGTACGCGCCGTTTTTCCCGTCCACTGACCGTCTTCCTTCAAGTCTTCACGGAAGTCCTTCATCATGTCAATCACGTTGAATTCCGATCCCGCAACGCCCTGAATCATGATAGAAATGGCTAGCAAAGCACCATTCGCTTCGCCGTCCTTCGTGATGTCGAGTTGTTCTGCAGAGCCCGTCACATTTTCGATATGGAATGCTGAAAGGACTTCGGTGAGAGCGCGTTTCTTTGCGCCCGCGATATTGTAGCCCTCGTTTTGAACAAGATACTTTACACGTTCATATTCCAAGTTCGTAATCATGTTGATGTTCGCACCCTTCTGCACGTCCACAATGGCTCCGATAGTCATCTGCAAGTTACTCTTCTTACCTGTGAGTTCGCTGCGGTAGTAACCACTCGCCTCGATCATTGCATATTGGCTTGGTAGATTCAAGTCACAGAAGGTATAGGTACCCATACTATTGTTGAATTGGTCGGTAAGCGTGTCGCCCGTGGGCTTGAGCGTCTTGCCGTCGAGCGGAATGATGCGATAAGTAGAACCCTGCAGATACGGGCCCTTCTGCGCCACACCCGTAATGGAACCGTCCTTGATCTTGATGACGCCTTGGTCCACAAAATCTTCTGGGTCGGCAACGTAGCTGGAACTACTCCAGATGGCCGTATCAAGGTAGCACTTGAGCGGAGCGTTCGGGTCAGTCGTCTTGAGACAAATCACCTGAGCATCCGTGTCCTTGGGCGGGTTCTTCTCCGGACGCCAGAAATCGTCGTAGCAGCGATAGGTCGTACCGTTGTAGGTCATGTACTTGTCATCAAACTCAGGGGCACATTTGCGAAGCGTGGAATCGATGCCCGCCAACGTGTCCAGCGAGATAATGGTATCGCCCGTTTCAGGGTCCACGGTAATAACCGTGTCGATAACCGACTTGTTCGAGGAGCTGGATTTTCCCTTCTGATCCGCCTTGCCACTGCTGGAACTCTTGGTTTCAACGGCTTCATCGTCTTCAACCCACTTGCCATTTTTGCAAACGTAACCCTGGTCCTGGTCTACCACGTAGGCTGTTTCACCATCACGGGATTCCGTACACGAAGGAAGCCCCCTGTAAGAATCCGCCTCGTAGTCGGCATCGCTGATTTTCGGAGTGCTGTCGGTGCCGCTGGAATCACCGCCGCACGCGGCAAAGAATAAACATAGTGCGGCCGCCACGCATGCTTTCAGCAAATTCGCGACGTGTTTTTCTACGGAAGGATTTTTCATAAAGATTCCCTCGGATTATAAATGCAGGAATATCCTCGCCTTCGCGAGGATGACGTAGGAAGGTCTTTCGCGGGAAAGACAATTCCGTATACTACAATTTAAATTTTTATTTGCAAAAGTTCAAGTGTAGAACCTTTCCAAATTAAAACAGACGCTCCAGCGGGGTCTCTGTTTTTCTTTCTCAAAACATTAAAGCCTTGTCCGTGGACAAGGCTGTTTTCTATTTAAAAGGCTGACTTACCAAATGGGAGCAGTCCTTTTGTAGGAAGATGGCTAGGGAGCTGCAGGATCGTCCTGGAAACAACGGACAAAGAAACCATGGTGTTTGTAGCGGTTGTAATTGCCTCTCGAGTAATAGTCGAGGGTCGCAGTATTTGCATCCAAGGACCAGAAGTAAGCGCTAAGGCTACCATCCTCAGTGGCACTCCAAAAATGTACGTTTAAGCCAATGTCGTAGAAAGAGCCCTCATAGTAGAGGCCTGCAGGGAACGCGGAGAATCCACTAGAGTCCGTAGCCTCAGTCCAACCATAAAAACCCCTCATCTGTTGCACAGCATAGTCACTTACCCCAGTATACCAATCTGTATTAAACAAAGTCTTCCATTCTATATCATTCGGTAAATGCCAGCCTTCAGGACAAATTCCCTGATGAGGATTCTTAATCAAGGCGGACGCACTGGTCCTTAGCCACTGTTTATTTAAATTCACCGCCGCAGTCCATGTATAGTAGCGTCCACCTATTTTACAGTTTTTCATTTCGTTATTATAACACCATGTCTGGCCCTTCAAATTAACCGTAGTCGCACTATCCGCATAGCGCAAGTTTTCGGCAAACACACGTTTTCCGTTGATGACAACCGTTCTATAAGTATTGTTATCACGCGGGTCTGTAATTATCGAATCAGAATTCACCCCAGCTTTTACCATTGCCGCATTGTAGGCATCACGCTTTGCGTTCCATGCATCAAGCGTATATTCAAACGGACTTGTTACCGCATGCCAATGATCTTCGGAGCATACATAGTCGATTTTAAAGCTTCCAACCGTTTCGCAGGCCTCCACAAGGGAACTGTCGTTCGCCATGCACAGCCCCATTTTCTTTTCGGCGCAGTTAAACTCGCGCCAGTCTTGCTTGTCGCATACATAGAAGACACCGTCTCGCTTTTCCGTAAATCCCTGCATACTTTCCGTACACAAGCGACACACGCCTTTGTTACGACAGGCAATTTCCTCCTGAGGAGTAGCCGGTCTCCATTCATCCGCATCACAAACGAAATAAATATCTTCTACAAGCCCTAGTTTCATTATCCCCACATAGCCCTTAGTGCATCCCTGCAACCCAAGTGAACAATCATCATCGTTTCCCGTACGCCAGCCCCTATAAACTGCACTCGTATCATACACGTAGCAAAAGCCTGTGCTATCCCCCCTCTTGGCAAGACCATCTGTTCCGTTCTCCCAGCCCTGCGTATCGATCATCAGGTAATTATTTGTAAGCACCCAAGTATGCGTAGCCTTTTGGCACTGGTAGTAACCAGCCTCATTCGCACCGCGATAACTACGGATAGAATCGTAAAGGGCTTCTACGCAACCGCCATAGACGTTTTCCACGGCAACCGCCATACGCCAACCCACGGTGCCATTGTAGCTGCCGGTCTTATCGTACACATACTTCGCATCGGTTACATCGCCATTCTTGAGCGCACCGTCCTTCCCCGCTTTCCACTGGTACGTATCCTTTTCAAAATCAGAGGCAATCGCCCAGCGCATATCACCAAGGCCGTCAATATCCTTGCAGATGAAACGCGTCTTAGAGCCTTTGCGCTTGCCTGCGGTCGCAGCCTTGACCGTTCCCGCCATTTTTGCATTGCAGCTATCGAGGCCATATTCGGTTGTCCAGAAATGACGTATGTATTGTTCAAAATTCGGGACCATGGCAGAAAGTCCCCAAGCAGCCACGTTGCCACGAATTGTCGCAAGGCGGCCAGAGCTATCCGTATCGGCACTCCAGTCCGCGATATCCATACGGGTCTTCGCATCATCCCACGTACCGTCCTTTTCCATATCCGTCGAAATTTTCGTCAAGAGTTCTGTCAACTGAGCCACGGAGCGGTCGCCTTGGAACATAATCGAAAAGGCAAGCAAAGCTCCGTCCTCATCGCTAGAGCCCGCGATACTCAAGCGCTCAGAATTGCTGAAGCCCGTCGCATCAATGTCCAGCAAACCGAAGATTTCCTTCTGCGCCTGTTCCTTCGCTTGCCTAACAGTCATCTTTTCGTGGACCACTAGGTAGATGACGCGTTCGTATTCCAGATGCGTCAGCAAGTTGATGTTCACGACATTGCCGAGCAACACGTTCGTCACGCCAAACAAAGTTAACGGCGATTTCGATTCTTCGCCGGTCACTTCGTTGCGGTAGTACCCCGAGGCCTCCAGCATCATGTACTGGCTCACCATCATGCGCGAGGGAATCCTGAATTCGCCCTTATCATTCAAAATTTTTCCATCGAAATTGTTACCCGTCTGAGCCAAGGTGCGACCGCTTTCAAGTTCCTTCACCTGCACCTTGGAACCAGAAAGGAACGGTCCCTTCTGCGATACGCCCGAAACGGAATCGAGCGAAACAGAAACTTTTTCAGAGTCGAGTTCAACAGTATCCACAACCGAGCCACTCCCCGAGCCGATATCTATTGTCGTCGATTTTTCACCACAGGTAATCGTAACCTTCGTCCCCTTCTGGGCTAGCGTGCAACCGGTACCGTCTTTTCCATTGGTTCCATTCGTTCCGTTAGTTCCGTTCTTACCATCTTTGCCGGCTGCACCAGGGTCGCCCTTTTCGCCGGTATCACCTTTTTCACCTTGAATTCCTTGTTCACCATCGGCACCATCTTTACCGGCAACACCTGGTTCCCCCTGAAGACCTTGTTTTCCGTCGGCTCCATCTTTTCCATTTGCACCGTTCAGCACCACACCAATGGAATCGCCATTACAGATAATCTTAAGTCCGCTCTTGTCCTTGAGTTCCTTGGTCGTGCAGCTAAAATCAGCAGAAGTATCCTTCGCGACTGTCGCAAACCACTTGCCATCTACGCAAATTCTTGCGGACGGTTCTCCCTTCACATAAGCAAATTCACCCTGATTGTTCTTAGTGCATTTGGGGAGGTCTTTCACCGAGGAAACGATTTCGGTGCCGCCGGTAGCCACTTCCACGATTTTTTCGGTAGTGGTATTTTCGCCGCAAGCCGTGAGGAGGACGGCAATAAGAAACGCTGCTAGAGATCCTTCGACGCGCTTCGCTTGCACTTCGGCAGGCTCAGTGTACCACTCAGGATGACAGTTTTGTATGGATCTTGCCATGGCAAAACAGCCCTTCGGCAGGCTCAGGGACCTATAGTTCGAGGATGACGTGACGGGGGAAGAAAATTTTTTCATAAGAAAGCACCTTTTTCCCCTACAATTTAAATTATTATAGATCCTTCGACTCGTTACACTCGCTCAGGATGACACTTCTATGTGGATCACACATTCGGCCCTTCGACAGGCTCAGGGACCTTATTCACGTGAAATCTATCAAATTGTCATTTTATGACACCATCTTTTTATATATTTAACGGAGCACCAGACACTTTCAAAGCGAGGTCACCATGTCCCCAAAAACATCCAGACAACAGTCCAAGCAACAGGAACATACAAAAAGTGTCTTCACCTTGCGCGTTTTGCGCTATCTCAGGAACGAAAAACACAGTTATAGGATTGAGAAGAACGATTTCCTGTTTTGTCAAGCGGTTAGCCCCGGATTCTGGATAAAAAATGCAGAACTCGGATTTTATCAGACTCTCGCCGACGCCGAAAAAGAAATTCAGAAGGTCGCCAAGCAAAACAAGGGGGACATCTACGGTTTCTTCGTGGGCGAAAGACCGCTGAACAAGCTAGAAGACCCGTATCTCTTTATCACATGCCGTCGCTATTTCGGAGACGGCTCCCTTTGGCTAGAAAGTAGGACGCCTTTCGAAGGTCGCAATCCAGAGACGATTCGTTTTAAGGAAGGCGACTTTGTCGAATTCGAGGACCACGGCTATGTAAGGCTAGGAATCGTATGGAGTTTTCTCAACGAAAGTCCCCACAACGACCAATACAAAATCATCGATTTCGCCATGACGGAAGACGGTAAGACAAGCTATGCCGAGTGGAACATGCCTGCAGTCAAGGTTCTTCCGCCTTCCTGCCCCGTTCCAAGAAAGTTCGCTGCAGAACTCCGCAAACAGTTGAAGCAGGCGCAAGAAGACGAATTAGACAACTTGCCGTTCTAATTTTCCCAATTAGGGTCAACCACATACGTAATCACGTTGACTGCGTAGACGACATCCTTAAACTGGACGTACCTGGCAGCAGTATTCTCCGGTTCAAGCAAGAATTCGAATTTATCAAAGGTGCAGATGCACCGGGTCATATTCAATTGGTTGTAATACTCCAGTTTCAGGGTATCACCGACCATCTTTTGAGACACCTTCGCATCTATCCCGCAATAATCAATTACGTTTTTCAGCGTCAAGACGGTATTGCCGTTCATATAGGTAATCTGCGTTGCTTCGGGAAGTTCCGAGGGCGCCATCTTCGCAACGGGCTTCGCGGCAAAATCATCATTCTGGCACTGGCCCCTTTCATAACCGTTCAATTCCAGTTCCGTCAGGTTTACAGTATCTTGTTTTACGGGGTAAGAATCTTCATCAGGAGGCATCTCTCTCAGGATTTGCATTCTGTCACCCCAATCATCGCCACGCACCACCACCAGAAGCGTTGCATTCAGGAAAGCGGAATCAGCCTTGATCTTGAAAACGACTCGGGACTGACAGCGACATTCATTTTGGGTGGCCGATGAATCGACTTCCAAGTTCATATATAGCGTATCGCCAGAAGCGGTAAGTTCGGCGCTGCGGACGGACGGTTGCCGGATCACGCTAGCGGTTCCGCTGATTGCCATACACGACAGGGAAACATTATCCACTATAATCACCGCTGAGTCAGGATTTTCATCGACACTCATATAGGCAATCGGCGGGAGCGCCCAATCAACTACCGGCTGCTGGCAAGATGCCCCCTCGGGACATTCAACCCCATCGGTAATTCGGCTTTTTGTATCACGGCAGAGGCCGAAAATATCGTCTGCCACCTGGACAAGTTTTTCACCTTGCGACGAAGACGATTCGGCATTTGCGCTCGAAAGTGGTTCCGTTTTAGAAGACGAGCTACTCTCCGGTTCGCCCGCTGACGAAAGGCCCTTTCCTTCGCTAGACGAAGAATCCTTCACCTTGCAACAGGTCGTATCCGTCGGCATTTCGCTAGAAGACGATTCCTCGACAGCAGAACTGCCACCATCGGAAACCGAAGGCTCCGGCGCCGTCGAAGACGAATCGTCGCCGCAAGCGAGCAGCGCAAACGAGAGTGCTGCAGTGATCGATGCGGTTACAATACCGGTAAGAAACTTTTTGTTTTTCATATTACTCCTCCCTCTTGTTTATTCTGTTGAGGTTTCTCCGGAACAGACGTCGAATCATCCACCGGGAAAGCATCCTTTCGATTAAAGACCGTATAGTCAAAGTCTGAATACCACTTATCCAGTATAAACTCTACCCTGGCCGCACAAACACAACCGTACGTAGATTCATTACCACGACTTTCATCACTACGCGTATCGGCAACATATAACGTATCGCCTTCAAGATTTACCTGAATATGGCTCCCGGAGCTCAGCATTTTCAAGAACAACTCCCGCCTAGAAGCATCGCATGGAACTTCGAGACCGACATCACTCAAGGTCACCTGAACCCAATCCTTCTCCACAATTTTGTAGGCGGAAGGCGTCACCATACCCGTTTCGTCCCCAGAAGCATCCTTGTTCAGCGCAAATATTTCGCTCACGCATTGGACCAAGGGGCTACTCGGATTTATGACATCATCGATCCACGACGAAGACGACACGGGAATCGGATCCAAGCCTCTACCATCATTCAACGAGCTGCTACTGACATCCCTTATACGCTCCATTGACGAACTGGATTCAATCTGTGGCGTATGCGCGCCCCCGTTTTCGCTCGAGGAACTCAGAACTTTCTCAGGATCATCCTTCGACGAACAGGACCGGCTCTCATCGGGAACCGTCGACGAAGAAATCATTTCAGATGAGCTACTCATCTCGGCAAAGGTATTGGGGTCGATTGTCCCACCGGCCGTCGTTTCTCCACCGCCGCAGGCAATGAACGACAGGAACAGAAAACTTTCCGCGATAAAAGCAAACTTCCTAAGCATGGCTCCCCTCTTTGATTTTGTCCGTTACCGGGAAAAACTGAAAATTGATTCTACAGACCTGATCCTGGTCCTTGTATTCATTCGCTATCGAAAGCACCTTCCTGCAGCAGACATCGAGTTCTTTTGCAATCCGAGCACTCGCCTCTTGATTCACGCTGAGCGTCACTCCGGTAAAGTAGCGTTCGCTTGCCGAATAACGGTCTATGGCGCGGGCGGCCATGTTCGCCATTTCCTTGTGCATGGCACGAATCGCAATGGGCAAGGCTTCCTTCGAACCGATTACGGTCTGTTCCGTCTGCGAATAGACCTTTTCGCCCTCCTTTTTCAGGAAACCGGCCTTCACCAAGAAATTCAGAACGTCGCGAACCTCCTCGGCGGACACATGCTCCTTACATTCGTCGGCTATGTCGCGGGGAGTCGCCCCCGGCATCATCGGAATGAGTTCCCTTAGAACCGGATACTTCCAGGATTCATAATACTGAAACGCGTCGCCATCGACCACGCGCACCTTGTGCTCCTGCGCAATCCGTTGCATTTCAAGGAGAGCAGCCTTCTTGACGTCATCTTTTTCGGCATTGCAAAAGACGACCATTTCACGGAAATAGTCCTCTTCAAAACCGACAAGTCCCATCGCCTTTGCCACATCGCCCACCTTGACCTTGCTGAGCTTACTCTGGCCCATGCACACCAGTTTCAAGAAATTCGGCGAAGTAAAACCGGCACTCTTGCAGAACTCACGCCACGAGAACGCACCCAGACGCTTGCGTTCGTCGTAGTAATCCTGCATATAGCGGTGATAGTCTTTGTATTCAAGGACCGATTTCATACCTAGGAATATACCTAATTCGCGTGCTCCAGTCAACAAATTTATTATACAAAAATAACATTTTTAAGCAAAATTACGCAATTTTTATCAATATTTCGCAAATATTTTTCTCATATAATACAAACCGTATAATTAGCCAAAAGGCATTCCCTAAGGAACACCCTTTCATGCATCAGATTTGCACACGGGACTTCGGAGGTCTTACTCCGGTACAGCGGAATCTTCTTTCCGCACCACCTTGAAGAAACTTCCCTTAAACGAGACTATTTTCGCTCCCGTATTTTCCGGCGCAATCAGGAACTTGTGCGAATCAAACAAACAGATGCATTTCGCAACAGCGCCCATGTTATAGTAATCCAGGAACAGGGTATCGCCGCTCATCTTTTGCGAAACCATCGCCGTCACTTTACAATAGTCCATTACGTTGTTCACTTCCAGAACAGATTCCCCGCTCGCATAAGAAGTCAAGGTCGCTTCGGGAAGTTCCACAGGAGCGGCTTTCCTAGAAGCCTCATTTGGCGCGCCAGCCTTAGGTCCATGATCGCCAAGGTCAGCATCATTCATGCATGTTCCTAAAACGAACCCGGACTTTTTCAGCTGATTCATTTCGTCCGATTCGTAGGAACCATCCTGCAACTGATAGACAAGATTCTCGCCACGATCATACATCAGGAAAGTAGCCCCGGTAAAGTCGCCATCCTTTTCAATCTTAAAGGAGACTCGCGTCTGACAAAGGCAGTTAGTCACCGGCCCGGACTGATCCAGCACGGGATCCACGTAAAGCGTATCGCCCCCTGCATAGACATCGATGCGTTCAAAGACAGAAGCGCAAGGCATCATCACCTGTTCCACGACAATCGTCACGAAACCGTCTTCGCCCACGTATTTCCTTGCAACCGGAAGCGTTTCGGCGGAAACATCGAGCAAATCATTCAGGTCAACTACAAAATCCGAGGAATTCTTTCCTGTCGGAGCGGTATTGCTAAGGATTCGCCCGTCATCGAAGTCCTTGTCACATTCAGCAGAAAGATCTTTCGCCTGCTGATGCGGAAGGTTTACCGAAGAAGAAGATTTATCTGTCTCGCCGGACTCCGCACTCGAAGAGGAAACGAGAGCCTCCGAAGAATGTCCATGGGATTCACTCGACTTTGGCGATACAGACGAAGAGGACTTATCTTTTGCACTTGACGAAGATTTATCCTTGATCTTGCAGCAAGTCGTATCTATCGGCATTTCGCTAGAAGACATGCGGTCTTCTGCGGCGGAGCTTTCCCCACCCACGGCAGAATTATCCGGTCCACTCGACGACGATTCGTCACCACACGCACAGAGCATAAGCGAAAGCGATGCGACAGACAGAGCGGCTACAACGGAAGCTCCCAAAGATTTCTTTTTCATAAATTCCTCCTTTCCTTACAAATCTACACAAAAAAAGTCGCCCCTACAAGCATAATCCTCACGAACAGGCATTTTTTCCATCCAAATTAAGGCACGGCTTGCCTACCGCCATACATTTTTTTATCTTTGCTACAAATTAAACACTCTTGGGAAATTTATAAAGGAGAACAGAATGAAAAAAGCTTTGTTGAGCGCCTCCATGGTGTCCATGGCAATTCTCTCCGGTTGTGGAGACTCCGATACCGAGTCCGTTGCTTCTGCACCGATGCCCGACGGAGTCGTCAAGACGGTCGCCGACCTGGGTACCTGCAGCGGTTCCAGCGGCAACGTTATGCAAGTCATCGCGACGGGCAGCTATTACCGTTGCGAAGGCGGCGAATGGGTCGAACAGGGCTGGTTTAAGGAAAAGCCGGCCTCGTCCAGCACCGTAACAATCAAGGACGAATCCAGTTCCAGCGCCAAGAAGAAAGACTTTGACGATTCCAGCGCAAGCACCGCTCCTAAAAGTTCCTCGTCCGAAGAGTTAGAGTCCAGCTCCTCCGAAGAAGAAGAATTGGAATCCAGCTCCAGCGAAGAGGAAGAAATCGAAAGCTCTTCCTCCGAAGAAGAAGAATTAGAATCCAGCTCCAGCGAAGAAGAGGAAATCGAAAGCTCCTCCTCCGAAGAAGAAGAATTAGAATCCAGCTCCAGCGAAGAGGAAGAAATCGAAAGTTCCTCCTCCGAAGAAGAAGAACTGGAATCTAGCTCCAGCGAAGAAGAAGAGGTCATTGGAAGTTCGGATTCTAGCGAGCCGATTCCTGACGAAAACGACTAACGGATTCGACTAGAACCACAGGAACGGTTTCCTGCTACACAAGCAACAATCCATCTTCTATTGAAAAGTCCTGGCAGCTTCGCCAGGATTTTTTTGTGCATAACAATTCTGGGCATAGCAATTTTGTGTATAACAAGGAAAGGCCTCCGGAATATCCGGAGGCCTTCTTGTCTAAGGAGTAAAAATGAGGCTTGCTACTTTTCGATCGTGTACTTCACGAATTCTGCGTCTTCGATATCGGCTTCGACACCTTCATCGTTGACCGGAAGAACAATGTAGTACAGAGTCGTCACGGACGAGCTGAAGTCATCCAGATCGATCGTGTAGGTCGTATCGGTCGTGTAGGTGACATAGGAGAAGTCATTCGCCACGTTCGTCTTGCGATAGATGTTGTAGCGATAGACATCTTCCTTAGATTCATTCCAGGAGAGAACGACTTCGTCATCGTAGAATTCATCCGGTTCGATCTTCAAGCCCTTGACGTTATCGGGCTTTTCGCTGCTAGCGTGCTGACCCACCACGAACGAGGTGCTCACCTTAGAGGAGGCGCCATCGACAGAGTAAACGGTACCGGTAACGGTGTAGGAGCTACCCTTGGTCCACTTGCCGGAGTAGGGAGAAACAGAGACCGTTCGCTTGTCGGAGCTCAGCGATACAGAAATCAGCACGTTCCTGCCAGCACTGGTTTCAACACTCCAGTTCGCAGTCGTAACAGAATCGCGTTCGAGTTCGGTTGCATAGGTGAAGGTGACATCGGAGGTCGTGTCAATTTCGGTAGTGTTGTCAGCAACACGGACCACCTGCTGCGTGCTCTTGGAGAGGTTGATGGATGCCACGTTGACAACATCACCGGCCCTAAAGGTTTCGCCGCCAATGAGAATAGCCTCGCCGCCGACATACTTCTTGGAATCGATCTGTTCCTGTCCCACATAAATGGAAACTTCGGTACCTTCAGGAAGGTTGTTGAAGGAATATTCACCGCTTTCAGTCGTCTTTTCCGTAAGTTCGGACGGAACGAAAATGTCGGGCAGTTTGGCATAGACGGTCACGCCCGAGGCGGCCTTCAGCTTGCCCTTGTCGTCGTGATAAAGAACGATACCCTTAGCCTGCACACCGGCCTTGTACATCGGAACGGTCGCAATGACATCGCCCACGCGAGGAACATCGCCCTTACCCTGTTCTTGGAGGGTAACGAAGGCATGAACCGTAGCATAGCCATCCTTGGAAACCTGATAGCTATGGTCGCCCAGGAGCTGGTCGCTCCACACGGAAAGGCCAAGTTCATCGGAAACAACAGTTTCGTCGTCTACCACGGAATAGACCGTGACGCCAGAAAGGGCTGCACCGGAATGGTTATCGACCGCCTTGATTGTAATCGTACCCGTATTCTTAGCATCGTCGTTGACATTGGTCACGGTGCTATCACAGGCCACCAGGAATGCCGTTGCGGCAGCAAAAGAAAATGCATGATAAAAACGCATTTGTCCTCCTACATAAAAAATACGCACAAAATATAACAAACAAAGTACTCCCCGTCAACAAAAATCGCGCCCCGAAAAGGGCGCGATTCCTAGCATTTCTACTTAAAATGGAATCAACAGGTGGCGAACTCCGGAACCAGGTCGGGGCGGGCCTTCATTTCGTCCAGTTGAATCTGGTGAAGCACTACATGGCCTTCAAGCAGGCTCTGTTGCACATCGATAATGCGCTGGTTGCTGGAGCCCCTGAACTTGAGTTCCAGGGAGCGCTTTGCCAAGATAAACGGGCCGTCAATCAAAATGTCCGCAAAAGTCAAGAGTTCGAACATTTCGGGACGCTCGTGCGTCAGTTCCATCAGGCGTTCGTAGGTGTAGCCGGTGAAAATCACCAGGTTCATGCCCCGTTCCTTGATTTCACGCGCCAAAGGGATCAGGGCTGCCGCCTGGTCCATCGGATCACCGCCACTAAACGTGATGCCGTCGAGCAACGGGTTTTCCTCGATCATATCGAGGATTTCTTCAATATCAATAAAATGACCCCCGTTAAAATCGTGGGTCTGCGGGTTCTGGCACCCGGGGCAATTATGGTGACAACCTTGAGTAAAGATTGTCATGCGGATTCCGGGACCGTCCACGAACGATTCGGGTTCGATTCCGGCAATCCGCAAGCGAGGGTATTCGTCCATACTATACGCCGTGCTTCACGCGATCGTTCACTTCGGCACGCTTGGCGTTGTTGAAGCGATCGACGGTACCGACGAGGTAACCCGTGATGCGGCGGATACGTTCGAATCCAACACCTTCACCATACTTGTTCAGTTCTTTTTCGGACATTGTTGTTTCTCCTTGCTAGAAAATTGTGATTTCGGATTTCAGAATTCAGAATTATTTTTCAATTCCGAAATCTGAATTCCGCATTCTAAACTTACCTGATTCCTTTGAATACGGGCATGCCGGGGTACAGCTTGCGAAGTTCCTCGATCTTTTCGGGAGCAATCGCATGACCTTCGGTACGGCCGCAACGCGGGCAGCAGTCACCGATGACGCCCACGAATCCGCACACCGGGTCGCGGTCGACCGGGTGGTTAATGGATCCATAACCGATACCGGACTTCGCCATGTGATGCACAATCTTTTCGAATGCATCCAGGTTCTGCGTCGGGTCGCCGTCAAGTTCGATATAGCTGATGTGACCAGCGTTGGTAAGCGCGTGGTACGGGGCTTCCAGCGAAATCTTCTTGAAAGCGGAAATCTTGTAGTACACCGGAATGTGGAAAGAGTTGGTGTAGTAGTCGCGGTCGGTGACGCCCGGGATAATACCGAACTTCTTCTTGTCCATGCGCACGAAACGGCCGGACAGGCCTTCGGCAGGCGTAGCGAGCAAGCTGAAGTTGAGGCCGAGACGTTCGGATTCCTTGTCGCAGAATTCGCGCATGTGGCCGATAATCTTGAGGCCGAGCTTCTGGGATTCTTCGGATTCGCCGTGGTGCTTGCCCGTGAGCATCACCAACGTTTCGGCAAGTCCGATAAAGCCGATCGAAAGCGTACCGTGCTTGATGACTTCGCCCACGGTGTCTTCCCAGCCGAGCTTGTCGGAATCAATCCACACGCCCTGTCCCATAAGGAACGGGAAGTTCTTGACCTTGCGGCGGCTCTGGACGGCAAAGCGTTCCATGAGCTGGTCGCTCACCAGCTGAAGCATGCGGTCGAGTTCCTTGAAGAACAGGTCCACGGACTTCATCTTGATGGCGATACGCGGAAGGTTGATTGACGTAAAGCTCAGGTTGCCACGGCCGAAGCTGATTTCGCGGGACGGATCGTAGTGGTTACCGATCACGCGGGTACGGCAGCCCATGTAGGCAATTTCGGTTTCAGGGTGGCCCGGCTTGTAGTACTGCAGGTTGTACGGGGCATCCTGGAAGCTGAAGTTCGGGAACAGACGCTTGGCGCTCACGCGGCAAGACAGCTTGAACAAATCGTAGTTCGGGTCTTCCGGGTTCAGGTTGATGCCTTCCTTGACGCGGAAAATCTGAATCGGGAAGATAGCCGTTTCACCACCGCCGAGGCCTTCTTCGGTCGTGAGGAGCAAGTTCTTCATGACCATGCGGGCTTCGGGCTCCGTGCACATACCGTAGTTGATGCTAGAGAACGGAGTCTGGGCACCGGCGCGGCTATGCATGGAGTTCAGGTTGTGGACGAAAGCTTCCATGGCCTGGAAGGTCGCCTTGTCGGTTTCTTCGTAAGCCATCTTTTCGGCAAACTTCTGGGCGTTGATCACCACCTCTTCGCCATAAGTCTTGGAAAGTTCACGGGCTTCGGTATCCTGGAACTTTTCGTTCGGCACGAGTGTTGCCACCATGCCCATTTCGGCCATTTCGGAATGGAGCTTCTTGACGACCGGCAGAATTTCTTCTTCGGTCTTGGAAGTCAGGAGCATAAGAGCCTTAACCATGTTGGCCAAATAGCTCTTACGGTACGTGATACGCACGCCGTCGGCCATGGCGTAGTCAAAGTTCGGAATGGACTGGCCACCGTGCTGGTCGTTCTGGTTAGACTGGATTGCGATAGCGGCCAATGCGGCATAGCTACGGATATCCTTGGGTTCACGCAGATGACCGTGACCGGTGTTGAAGCCGTTCTTGAAAAGCTTCTTGAGGTCAATCTGGCAGCAGGTCATGGTAAGGGAATAGAAATCCAGATCGTGGATATGGATATCGCCTTCCATGTGGGCACGGCTGTGCTCGGGCTTGAGCATCATCATCGTGTAGAAATGCTTGGCCGATTCGGAACCGTACTTGAGCATGGTGCCCATGGCGGTGTCGCCATCGATGTTCGCGTTTTCACGCTTAAGGTCGGATTCCTTGGCAGAACTGAAAGTAATGTCGCGGAGCGTATGCATGAGGCGAGTGTTCACTTCGCGCACGCGGGTACGTTCGGCACGGTACAAGATGTAGCTCTTCGCGGTATCGGCGTAGCCGCCTTCGGTAAGAGACTTTTCTACAGCATCCTGGATTTCTTCGATTTCGGGAACGGTCTTGCCCTCGGCTTCGAGCCTGCCCACTACATCGGCAGACACCTTGAGAGCCGTGCTCGTAAGCACGTCATCGCTACCCAACAAATTTAACTGACTTTGGGCGGCCTTGATCTGTTCATCAAGTTCACCCGAGGCGCGGAAAGCCTTGACAATAGCATCGGCGATTTTTTCAATGTTGAACGGCATCTCACGGCCGTCACGCTTCCTTACAGAAACAATCATCTACCAATCCTTGAGTCCGGCGGAATCGGCCCCCTGTGGGCAAATTCCGTATCGAACATACAATTTTCTTTCAATTCCATTCTTTACTATATCTTGTGCCTTTGAAGCTTTCATAAACACAAGATATGGAAAACAATATAATAAATGTCTAAGTCAATGGAAGGTATTTTTCGCGATTTTTATCAAATTTAAGTAAAAAATATTTTTACAAAAAGCAACTTATCAACAATCCGAACAACGGACCCCGGCGATACTTTTGATAAATTCAACGACAAAAAAAGCTAACCCCTTTATTTATAAGCAGTTAGCAATCTTGACAAAAACAAATGTTTATCAACAGAAAAATGAAAGTTTTTTGTATGTTACATCTTGACAAAATCAAAAACTTGTTTTAGCACCCCTATTGGAGCAATTCTGCAACCAGATGAATCGACGCACGGATTTCCACGGAATCCGCCACTGCAGTAAGGTTGTCGGCACCGGCCGCATCAAAGGACGCGTATTTCGCACCCAGAACATTTCCCATGAGAGAACGTCCATAGACTACCCCGCTCGGGCCATTTTCACTCACCGAAAGGACTCGTCCCAACTTGCCCCCCACACTTTCGGCATAGCTGGTCGCCTTTTCAAGCGCCTTTTTCCCGGCCGTATGGATAATTTCCCTTTTCAGTTCGGCCTCGTTCTTGAGAGATGCCGTCGTATGGT
Source organism: uncultured Fibrobacter sp. (assembly GCF_947166265.1). Lineage (NCBI taxonomy): Bacteria > Pseudomonadati > Fibrobacterota > Fibrobacteria > Fibrobacterales > Fibrobacteraceae > Fibrobacter > uncultured Fibrobacter sp. Next base: position 104,693 of record NZ_CAMVDO010000001.1, read on the forward strand.
TGATTTCGACATCCAGTTCGGCAGAAAGCACCGCAATAACGGCAGCCGCCGTTACCCTGGAAGAAGTCCTGATAGCAAAATACTGACACACGACATAGCCCGTAAGGCTGCGCGTCCCCTTGTCATAGGACCATTCCTTACGCATTTCGACACTGTTCTGTTCAATGTCCCCTTCCGTAACGTCCAGGCTATTCAACTGACTAAAGATAGACGCACGGCGGCTAGTCAACTGCTTAAACAGAAGTTCCTTGTCCTTACCATGCAGCTCCAGCATGGCAACCGTCACGAACTCGTTCGCCTCGTACTTCTTGGATTCCGACACCTGTACCTCGACAGAAGGAACCGCAGAGGAGTTCCCCATACGCGGAATCATCTGCGAAAGCCTTTCCGCAGAGGAATCATCCCTATCCACCGAAACCACGATGAAGGCGACAAAAATCAAGAGGACAATAACGAAGGGCAGCAACTTATTGGACATGGTTACTCCTATTGTTAAACAGATTTGCAATTCCATTGACAAGCATAGCAACAACGACAGTCGTCGTCATGCTGATAAAGGGCATCCAGGGCCAGCTGAAGATTCCGCCCAACACGGCAGGCACTCCAAACGCAGGAATCCCCTGCACAAGAATCAGGCTTCCCATGCCGCAAAGAACAGCGACAATCACGACCCATCCCCGAAGCTTGTTCATACCTACGCCAAAGAGCTTATCGCCAAAGAAGGCGAGCAGGAACATGCCCAGGAGCGGCCCCGTGAACAGCCCCGTAAAGAACAGGGCATTCTTGAGAAGACTCCCCTGCTGGGTTGCGGCAAAAAGTGCAAAAAAGATACCGAGAACACCCCATACGACCGTCCAAATCTTAGCTCGCTTGAGGCCGCCAATTCCCTCGTTTTCACCCCAGCCCAGGATATCGCGTTCGGAGGTGTTCCCCAGCGAATTGATGGCACTCGAAAGGCTACTCATGGCCGCGGCACAAATCGCCGCCACGATAAGGCCAGTAACGCCCGCCGGAAGCCCGTTCACAATGAAATACGGAAAGACGTCGTTCTGTCCCAGACCTTCGGGAAGGCTTGCCACGTGCGCCTTCTGGTAGTAGACATAGAGGGCGGCGCCCACCCAGTAAAAGAGAATAGAGACCGCACAGCCGAGCACCATCGAAAGCACACTCGAACGGTTCGCCGCCTTGACATCCTTGCAACTGAGGTAACGCTGCACGAACTGCTGGTCGCAGCCACGGATCGCAATTTCAAGAATCGCGTAGGCAAGCCCCGCCGACACCAGCGTACGGGCATTCGAAATATCCATCGAGGCATCCCACCACTTGGTCTTTCCCGCCTCGGAGGCGAGTGTGGCCATTTCGCCGAATCCGCCGACAGAATTCGCAATCACCAAAAGCACCAGGACGCCGCCACCAAAGAACACGCAGAACTGCATCACGTCGGTCCAGATGACCGCCTTGATGCCACCAAACCACGTATAGAATATGGCCACCGCGGCAGACACGATAGTGGCAAGTTTAAGGTCGATATGCAGAATCTGCGCAAGCACCAGCGACGGAGCAAACAAAAGGATTCCCGTACGGAGTAGCAAATGCAGGCAGTAGAAAACGGCAGCAAGCCTGCGGACCGATTTCGAGAAACGCACCTCGAACAGCTCATAGGCGCTATTGATTCCCGAACTGCGGAATCGGGGGATAAAGACGAAGCCGACAACCACGATGCTGATAAGCGCTCCTATCTGGAACATCAGGAACGTCATGTTGTCGCCATACACATCGGCAGGCGCCCCGAGGAAAGTCGTCGCGCTCACCGACGTTGCAATCAGGCTGATGCCCACGGCCACCCACGGAATGGAACCGCCGCCGAGCATGTATTCCTTAAGGTTCTTGTTGCCACGAGAGACGAACAGGCCTATGGCAACGGAGAGCAACAGGTAAAGGACAAGAACAATCCAATCGAGAAGGGTAAACATAGTTGGAAGTAGGAATTAAGGATGTCATCCTGGAGCGCAGCAACGGGATCCAGCACAGGATTTTCCCCTGCGGTCGAGAATGACGTTTCTAGTTAAACTGCCGCAGGTTCGGGTTCAGTGGCCTGGAACTGCACTACCTGGTTACGGCCGCCTTCCTTGGCACGGTAAAGCGCCTGGTCGGCATTGTTGACCGCCTTCTGCAAGTCCCCGTTAAAGCCCGGCGAAAGAAGGAACGCACCGATACTCACCGTTACGCGCAAAGGTTCCGCCTGGTGCACGTCAAAGACCAGTTTCTGCACCGACTTACGGATGCGTTCAGCCGTTTCGACCATCCCCTCGGCATCGGTGTCGATCAGGGCAACCACGAATTCTTCGCCACCGAAACGCGCCACGATGTCGATATCGCCGCGGATTTCCTTGCTGATGGTGTCGGCAATTCCCTTGATGACCACATCGCCAATCGGATGCCCGTACGTATCGTTTACACTCTTGAAATGGTCAATATCCATCATCAAAACACCGATACTGTACTGGTTGCGGTCCGCGCGGCTCTTTTCGGCACGCAGCTTTTCGAACATCGTCTTCTTGTTGATAAGCCCGGTATGTCCGTCGCGCATGGCCTGTTCACAGCCCTGTTCAAACTTGCAGGCACGGTCGTATGCAAAGCCTGCCACACTCGCAAACGCCTTGAGCAGCTCCTTTTCATGATCGTTATAGGGCATGGGGCTGCTGCTTTCAAGGCAAATCGCGATTTCGGCCATTTCGGCATCGTGCTTTGCCGCAATAGGCATCACAAAAATCTGGCGCAGGTTCAGGTTCCTCTTTTCGGAATCGTTCAGGCGCGGCACGTAATCCTTGAACCCAGGCGCAAAGCTACGTTCTATAGGACGGTTGCGCATGATCGACAGCACGAAAATGCCCTTGTCCGAAAGCGTGAAGCGCTTGTTCAGGAACTGTTCGGAATCCACGCCGTCACAGAAGACCACGCGGCCATTCATCTCTTCGTCCTTGTCGAGAGCAAGAATCGTCAGGCGGTCGTAGGCCATATTCGCCTTGACGTAATTGATGATTTCCTTATAGATATCCTTGACTGACATGGTCTTGAAGAACTTGCGCAAGTAGTTGTAAAGTCCACTATACTGCTGCAGGGCGATATGCTTCTGCGCCGAATAGAATCCCTTGTAGTCGAGCATGGAGATGGCACTAGCCACAAAGCTGAGTGCACGCGCCGTCATGTCATTAAAGGCATTCGGGTAAGTAGAATCCAGCACCACGGCACCTACGCGGATGCCGCTACCGTGATCCACCAGGGGAACGGCCACCACGGACTTGATCGGGGTCGAATCCACGTAATACTGCAGGCTTTTCGCTCCCGGCAAATCCCCTTCAAGGAGCCTTGTCACACCGGAACGGAAAAGCTGGCTCAAGAGCCCGGACGTTTCCGAAATACGGGCGGAGGGGTTCACCGAGATTTCCTTGTCGTTCACAAAGTTACGCACCCCCCATTCCCTGGGGTTGTCGAACTGGGTAAAAACCAGAGCGGAATTCACATGGGGCACGACCGACTTGAGGGCGAGGAGCATATCGGTCATCGCACGGTTAATGTCGGCATTGGCACGCGCCCACACCTGGCTCACCTTGAGGGCGGCCTCGGGTTCGTTCGCCATGCCGTTACTGTTGCGGAATTCCGAACGCAGATCGGGGGCAACCTCGGGAATGGCCCCCGTCGCACGTCCCTTGATAATCATCGGAAGGGAACCCGTCGACGACGGACCCGCGAGGCGCGGACGGTTCAGGCAGGCAAGCACAAAGGCCACCACCGCAAAGGGAATCAAGAACAGGAGCATTCCCCCCTGGAACGCAAGGCCAATAAAGAGCCCCGCAACGACGAACAATACCTCAGCAACAGCCATATTTATCCCATTATAACCGGAAAGAACGATACAGCATCACGACAGATACGCCACCGTAAACAAAGTGACTAATCCACGCCGCCCAGAAAGGCGATAGTGCACCATTTTCTCCCATCTTTAAACCAATTCTTTCAAGGATATAATAGCTAAAAACAATCAACAGGCCAACCCCGAACTTCTGGGAAAGGCCCCCAGAACGGCTATACCGGTGGCAAAGGGCGGCCCCGATCAAAAGAACGATCAAATTCATCCAGTGAGCGGATCTCTTAAACTCAAGGGCGGTCTCCATGGCACGCGTATCTTCACCGGAACGGCGCAGCACGTTGATTCGCGCCTTCACCATCTTGGAATCCATTTCGTCTGCCGTCTGGCGCTCGTTAATCAGGTCGTTCGGATGGGTTCCTACCTTATTGCAAATCTTTTCATGCGTAATCGGGTAGACGTTCACCGAGCCGTCCTTGTTGAATTCGCGACGGTTCCCCTTTTCGAACTGCCAGCATCCCGGTGGCGGGTCAACACTTTCGAGCCTCGCCAGCGAGTCGAGGGAATCGGCAGGGGGTGTTTCTACCCAACGGACCATCTTGGCGTCATAGCGTTCCTGCAGGCGCCCCTGGTCCCTCAAGAGCAGCACCACGTCACGGCCGAGGCGGCTCTTGCCCGAATAATGCCTAAAGAACCAGCTCGCGCGTTCGCTATCGATAAAGGTAAAATCGCGTTTTTCCTTGATGCGCGGATTCTTCTTTTTCTGGGCGTTGGTTTCCATCGTTTCGAGGCGCTTGTGGTTTGCGTCAGGGAGCCAGAGTTCGCTCATTTCGTAGGAGCCTATCGACACGAGGACACCGAAAATAAAAATCGGGAAAAGCGTTTTCAGGGGACTCTGCCCCGAGCTCTGCATGGCACTCGTCTCCAGGTGACGCGCCATATTCCCCACCGAGGCCAGCACGGCGATAAAAAGGGCGACCGGCGTAATCAGGTACACCATGTAGGGAATGTAGCTTACATAGTATTCTACCGCATCCTTGGTATCGCGGGCAAGCCAGGTCTTGATATTTCCAACAAAGTCAATGACCGCAAACATGAGGATTGCGCCCAGAAGCACCAGCAGGAACATCTTCATGAAGTTCCACATCATGTAACGGGTGAACTTCATCCGAACCTCCTGCCGAAAAAGCCGAAGATGTTCTTGAAGAAACGCCCCACGGCACGAATCGCCCTGAAGAACTTGGAATCCCCCGAGAACCGGTCACGAACCATCGCAATCGTAATGAATATACCGAACGAACCGATAATGATATTCGACGCCCACATGGCAAGAATCGGATTGATAAGCAACCTATCCGCCATATTTTCGCCCCCGATCAGGCAAATCCAGTAAATCACGAAGAACGAAAGACTGTAAAGGATACCCGTACCGATGCCACCCTTGCGAGCCATGATACCGAGAGGCGCCCCGATTAGGATAAAGATAAAGCAGGCAAAGCCCGTACTGTATTTCTTGTGGATTTCGACCGTGTACTGCGCCTTGCGCTTGAGTTCCGCTTCCATGCGACCGTACAGGCGTTCCGTGGTACGAAGGGAAGAAATTTCCTGGATGCGAATGCGCTGCAAGGACCTGCGACGCTGGATGGAATCCAGGGCTACGCCGCTTTTCACCTCGCTTGGGACAATCGAATCCCCAAGGATATTTTCCTTCATTGCAACTAGCGTACTCAAGCGAGACTCGAGAGCCTGCGTCTTGGCCTCGTCGTATTTCTTTTCGGCATCTTCCACGACTTCCGTCATCATTTCGATAGGCATTTCGCGGTCGCTCCTGTAGTTCCTGCTACGGCGTTCCAGGCGGTCATCGACGTTTTTCATGGCGAGGTCTTGCGAGAAGAAGCGGATTCGGAAATAGTTTTCGGGGTTGTCCGCATCGGTCATGTGCGTTTCGCCACTGCGCAAGCGGAGCATGAGCGTTGCCCCGTTATCGGCATATTCCATGGTCGCGCTATCGGCGTACACAATGCGCGGAGCCCCGCGCCGTTCCATTTCAAAGATCTGGATTCCGTACAAAGTTCCCGACACCGGATCGATATGGCTCACCCACAGCTGTACATCGGGAAACTGAGTGATAAGCCTACCCGCATCGATAAACACGTGCGGTTTCTTTCGCGACACGGCATTCATGAGTTCCACCGAACGGTGGTTTGCCTCGGGCAGCACCCAGTTGTTAAAGACCACCATCAGGACCGATATCAACATCGAGACAATCAGCACCGGGCGCATCAGCGAAAGAGGCGAAACGCCCGCCGCCTTGCAGGCCGTAATTTCCTGGTCTCCCGAAAGACGTCCAAACGCCATAAGGCTTGCCACAAGGACCGCCATCGGAATCGAAAGCGAAAGCATCCAGGCGAGGTTCAAGGCAAAAATTTCAAGAACCGTCGAGGCCGGAAGCCCCTTGGAAAGCACGTTGTCGAGGATTTTTACAAGGAAGTCCACCACGAACAGGAACGTTATGCCGAAAAGGGCCGCCAAAAATGGGGCTATCAGCTCTTTCAACACATAGCGGACTAGAATCATCTTTTCTTGAATTACAAAATTTTCTACTTTACGGGTGTAAAATTAGAATTAACCAAAGAAAAAAAATGAAGCTGTTCAAGAATATCCCCCTATTCCTTTACCTTTTGGCGTCCGCCGTAGCCCTGATCGGCTGTTCCTCCAGCGGACAGACCAAAATGAAACATACCGAATGGTGCAGGATCCGTTTCGAAAACGCCGAAGAACTTTTCAAGAAAGGAAAGTACGGACGTACAACAGACAAACTCGAAGAAATTCTTTCGACCTGTGCCGGCACGGGATACATGGAACAGGCCCAGTTCCTGATGGCAGAAAGCTATTTCAACATGGAAGACTGGATCGAGGCGCGTGGCGAATACGGTAGCTTCATCTTGAACTTCCCGGGTTCTCCCTTTATCGAGACCGCCGAATTCCGCAAGGCCGTTTCCTCGTTCAACATGGAATTCCGCGTGAGCCGCGACGAAGCGAATACGACCGTTGCCATGAAGGACTTCGAACGCTATCTGTCGAACTACCCCGAATCCCCGTTACGTGACTCGGTGAACTACTACTACAACCTGCTGGTGGAGCGCCTCGCCGAAAAGGAATTCCAGACCGCAAGGCTCTATATGCGAATGGACAAGTACCAGGCTGCAGTCATATACCTCAAGGAATTTTTGGAAACCTACCCCAACAGCAAGCGCCACACCGAAGCCCTGTTCATGATTACCGAGGCCTACAACGAACTCGACCAGTTCGAAACGGCAAAACTCTACCTGAACATTGCGCGCAACGAGGCCTCGCCCGACGACAAGGACATCCAGAAGAGAATCGAAAAGAACGAAAAGGCGATCAACAAGTCCGAAATCGCCTTCGCCAAGCGCATGAAAAAGGATTCGCAGAAGAAGAGATTCTGGAAAGAAGACCGGCAGATGCAGAACTAAGGGAATTCGGATTGAAAATATTGGAGTGTCATCCTGAGCGAGTGTAACGAGTCGAAGGATCTAAGAAGTTGAGAATTCTTTTACACATTCTCCTTGTGGCAGTCTTAGCCGCAACAGTCATGGCCGACGAAGAGACTTCGACTCGCGACCGTTCCAAGCTGTCCGTCTTTTTGCAGCCCGCCGTTTCCTTTTTGGATTTTCCCGAACGTGAATATTTCCAGAACGCCGTCGATACGCTCTACTACAGCTTTAAGGAAGACGCCCTGACCGAAAGCGAATCGCTAAACGTCGCAAAGCAGGATTTTCAGAAGGTGAATTTCTGCTTTCCCCTTTCGGCCGGACTCCAGTACCAGATTTTTCCGGATAACTTCGTAAGCGTCGGGGTAAGCTTTATCTACGACCACGAATCGGTGGTCCTTACGGACCGCAAAAGCCGTTCCCACAACTACAGCTACACCATTCAGGGCATGCCCCTTTTCCTGGAATACAGGATCGGCATTCCGAGAAATCTCATGACCCTTTCGGGAGAAAGCCTGTTCAGCGTCGCCGTGCGCTGGTACTGGGTGCTTCCCGGCACAGAAATCTACACCACCTGGGGTGGGCTCGAAGCGGAAACGCCCCTACTTGGAGCAGGCTTTGGCGTAAGCATCGGCTATCTTATCGCGAACTGGAAGAACTTCAACATTTACGGGGATATCGGCTACAGTTCCATCAAGGTGCAATCCAACGAAATGTTTTCCGACATCGTTCCCGACGGTCCCGAAAAGAAGGCGAAGTGGAACATCGGAGGACTTACGATGCAGGTGCGCATAGGCTTTGGCCTTTGGAACGAACCTGAACCCATCGAAGAAGATGACGATAACGACAAGCCGACGGAACAGACGACCGAAAAGGTTACCCAAACAACGTTGCCGCCGCCACCGCCCGGAAACAATGCTTCCGTAGACGAAGCAACCACAGGCGAAAGCGCAAAACCTGCAGAACCGCCTGCCAGCGAACCCGTGGAACAGGCAGCAAAAGAACCTGTAGAAAAGAACGAACCCGCCGCAGAAAAAGAGCCGACCGCAGCACCCTCGACCGACAAGAATTCCCCGGAGGAATAATGAGCTTTCTTCCCGGAGAACGGCTACACTACGCCGAGACGCATTTCAAGTTCAAGCTTCCCTGGTCGCTTCTCTATAAACCGTGGCCCGAAATACTTGTGGACGCCCCGTTTCAGTTCGTTCCCGGAACAGAACCTACCTTATGGATCGTCATTCGCGATGCCCACCGTTTTCCGACACTTCTCGAAGAAATGGAGCTATCCATTAAGAGCGTCAGTGATCCTAGCGGAATATCGCAGACTAAGGAAGAAACGGTTATACGCAAGACCATCGACCTTCAGATTCATGCCAAGGAGCAGTTCGAATTTCACCCCCTAAAAATCGGCGCACTCCCTCCCGGAAACTACGAAATCGCCAGTACCCTGACCGTACGCCGAGAAAGCGAAGGAGAAACATTAAAGGCCTCCAAAAAGTTTAGCCGCTGGAACTACCCCGGATTAAAGCCCGCCCCGTTAAGAATTCAGGTTCTCGCCGAAGTTCTTCCCAAGGCACCGGGATTTGTCGCCGGGGAAATGCACTGCCATACACATTATTCGGCAGACCACGTGGAACACGGAGCCTCACCGGAAGTCTTGCAGCACGCGGCAAAAGCCGTCGGACTCGACTTTGTGAGCTGCACCGACCACGCCTACGATTTCGCCTATACAACGGAAGACTACACCAAGGAAGCGGACTCGCCTCTTCCCCGCTTCGATTCCCTCCGCGAAGAAATCAAAGCGCTGAACCAGGCCGAAGGAATGCCGCTCATGGTCGCAAGCGAAGAGGTTTCCGCAGGAAATTCAAAAGGCGAAAACGTCCACATGACAGTCCTTGGCCCCGAGGGATACCTCCCCGGACTCGGCGACTGCGGACGGAACTGGCTCAACAACAAGCCCACGTTCAAAATTCCAAAGCATCTGGAAATGACAACGGCACACTGTTTCGCGGCGCACCCGATGCAACCCATGGGCTACCTCGAAAAGTTCATCTTCAGACGCGGTTACTGGAGTCACAAGGATTTAAACCTAGACCGTCCTCATAAAATTCGCGGCATCCAGTTCTGGAACGGAATCCGCGATGAAGGTTTCAAGCTCGGATATGAATGGTGGATCGAGGAACTCGGCAAGGGAAACGACCTACTCCCCATTGGAGGAAACGACGCCCACGGAGACATGAACGACACAACATCCGTCAGTATGCCGCTGTTTTCGCTCAGGCATAGCCGCGATCATGTTTTCGGGAAAGTCAGAACAGTTGTGAAGTTAGACGAGAGACCGCTCACGCTCGCCGCCATAAACGAGGCCTTCGCGGGCGACAACTGCTACATTACCGACGGGCCCGCCCTCTGGTGGGAACGTGGCGAAAAGCAAATCATATTCCACGCGCGTAACACCGCAGATTTCGGCGGCGCGTTCCGCTACATCCGCATCTACGGGCGCCGCCGAGCCGCCAACGGAAAGTTGGCTACCGAGGAAACCCTCTGCATGGAAAGCCTAGTCGCCGCCCCCGAGAAGACTGACATTACAGTCTATGCGGACAATTTCGCCTACTTGCGCGCAGAATGCGAAACGGCTTCGGGCAGATTCGCCCTGACATCGGCCGCCGTACTCTAGCCGCATTTCAATTAAAGTTCGCCGTACTTTTCCTTAGGTTTCATGTCGCTTGGGAGCAACTGTCCGGGGCTGGTACGTTCCGCATCCTTTCCCTTCAAATTCGGACTGAACTGCTTGACCTTCGCCTTTTTCTGTTCAGCCTGCAGGTCGATCATGTGACGTTCCCATTCCTGCATCGCCTGGTCCAGTTCCGCACGGGCATTGAGCATCAGCTCCTTAAGTTGCATCAGCTCAAGCATCCTGTCGCGCTTCATGATCCACAGTTCCTCTTCTTCGGGCATACGCTCGATGTTGAAGAGCAGGTTCAAGTAATCCTCTTCGGCGGCGCGGTACGCCTTTTCCATTTCCTTATAGACCATGTAACGGTCATCCACCATCGTCTGCTGCGGGGAAGGATGAGACGCACACCCCACCAGGATAAGGGTTACTAAGAAAAACAATTGTGCACAAAAAAACTTACGCATAAACTTCAATAAATGAAAAATGAAGAATTAAAAATGAAATCAATTCTTCATTCTTAATTTTTAATTCTTAATTTCCTTCTGGTTTCTTCACCGTGTAAAGTCTTTCAAGCGTCACCTGGCTCTTGAAGGTAGCCGTATCCTTCGTATCGGGATTCACCATCGTGTGCGTACCGACCTTGACTTCGCGTTCCTGGCAGGGCACACCCGTCGTCGGATCAATCATCACCTCGAACTGGGTCTGGTATTCAGCCTTGAGTCCCTTGTTGTACTTTTGGAACTTTTCAGGAACGATACCGCTATTCACGTGTTGCTCCCAGATATAGTATGGGAAATTTTCCGTTTCCTTCAGGTACACAATGTAGTCTAGACAGTGGCGGTGGTCGCGATTTTCAAAGCCCTTCACCACCACGGAATCCACCTGAATCAGCGCAAAGTTCAAGCGTCCTTGATCCTTGAGCATCTGCGTGATGTTACCCTTGGTAGGGACTTCACCGAGCAGCATGTGGTCCATTTCCCAGCGGTGCTTTTCGAGACGTTTCAGGTGAGGTTTATAATCCGGATTCAGCAGCTGCTTACGCCAGACCTCGGGCATGGGAATCCGCGAAAGAAGCGAATCATAGCCGTCATCGAGACCTTCCACGTTCTTTACCTCGCGGTCAATCGCTGTCATGTCCACGGACTTTACGCGCCAGGCAAGTTCAGACGGCATATAGTTCTTGAGGTAGCCACGGGACTTGTCCATCACGTATTCACGATGGAGTTTGAGCGAATCCCCCACACTAGAATAGGTGAGGTTCGCGTATGCGGCAGTCACCGTTCCCATCTTTTCTTCGCCCTTCAAATCAATTGTCGAAAAATAACCTTCCGCGTAAAGTTCCACATCGACCGGAGCCGATACCTTGTAGTTCACGTTCACTTTGGATTCACCGCAACCGCCAAGTACAAGGGCAGCTGCGACTGCGCATAACATCTTTTTCATGAATTACCGATTCTTAGTCAATAAAATTTGCTTGGACAAGAGAACCTTTCCGTCACCGCTCACTTCGATCACAACGGGTCCCGGTTCCTTCTTGCGGCACAACTCTCGAGCGGTCATGAGTCCTCCGTGGCGAGACTTTCCTTGCAACGTATAGACGCCCATCTTTTCGCTCACGGCCACCTCGTGGCTCCAAATTTCAGCACCCTTGCTTTCAAGCGTACCTTCGTAGAAAGTCGTTTTCAACTTGGCAAAATCAAAATTCTTGCCGTAGCGGAACTGCACAATCAACTGGTCCTTCATTTCGAATTCGCTCGTCGTATCGGCAACGACTTCCAAATTGGGATTCCATTCCCTGCCGCACACAATCGCCGTTTCTTCGACCGAGCAACCAACAAACAGGCAACTCAACATTGCCACTGCGGAAAGCAACCACTTTTTCATACAAGCCTCCTCGTACAAATCTATGGTTAAACTAGCAAATTCCAGATTTTTCGGCTAACGAGAAAGCACAGACATCATTTCCAAATGGGGGGTCTGCGGGTAAAAGGCGAACCCTTCAGCCTTTTTCAGGCTAAACCCGGCCTCACGGAACTTCACGTAGTCGCGGGCAAACGTTACCGGATCACACGAAACGTAGATAAGTCTGTTAACGGAACTTTTCACGATCGCCTCTAAGGAACTCGGCGGAAGCCCCGTCCTTGGAGGATCCACGATCAAGGTTGCAGGAACATTAACCACGTTTTCGGAAAGCCAGTCCTCGGCCGGGGCGGAAACATTTTCAATTAATTTATTCAGATTCTCGTCTAAATTCACCTTGGCATGTTTCAGGCAACCCTCGTCACGTTCCACGGTCGTGATTTTCTTGAAACGATCTTTTAATAGGGCCGCAAAAAAGCCAACGCCGCTGAACAAATCAATGAGCCATGCGTCGCTCGCCTCGCCATTTGCAATGCCTTCATCGACGGCCTTCTGCACCGCATCTACAAGTTCCGGCAACAGAGAGAGATTGCTCTGGAAAAACACAGACGCATCCGAACGGATTTTCTTCCCTGCGATTTCGACGACGCACACGGCATTCTTTTCGAAATCAGAGGCGGGCATTCCCTTATAATAATAGCTGATTTTGCCATTTCCATTGTCAAACAGATTGACATCCAATTCAATCCTGGATGTATTCCGATTGGCCTTGCGGTTCGTAAAGCGATTCGGTTTTTTCTTATCGGAGTTCTCGGAATTCAGGACAAATTCATCATAAATTTTCGAAGCATTTTCTTTCAAAAACTCATTCAGCGCAGAGGTCAATACAGGGCATCTTTCAAACGAAATAATGCCGTTACTCTTTTGCATACGGAAGCCATAATGCACACGACCGTCTTTTGATGCAGAAATCACCACGCGAGCGCGATTCCTGTACCCCCAGGCGGGTCCCGTATGCACCTTGAAATTTTCCGGCAGTTCCGTACGCGTAAGACGCCTGAAATTTTCGCGAGTCACCGTTTCGTAAAAGAGAGCCTGTTTTTCGCTATCCAAGTGTTGCAAGCTGCATCCGCCGCACTTTCCATAAAGCGGGCACTTCGGTCGCACGCGATCATCGCTTTTTTCGATGACTTCTACAGTATGCCCCTGGGCAAAGTCTTTCTTGTCACGAACAATTTCTACGCGACAAAGTTCTCCAGGCAAGCCACCTTGTACAAAACACACGCGACCATCCGGAAGATAGGCCAGGCCCTCGCCGCCCTGCACCAGTTTTTCTATACGCAAATCAAGAAGCATCGGAGCAAATATAGTTATTAGCTGGCAGTAGGACGAAGTCCGTTAGTAGTTTGTGATTAGAAATGAAAAGCAGAAAAAACTACAAAATATAATCACGTTTTTGGGCAAAAACGAGAATTCCCTCAATTTTGCAAACAACTGTTGACAAAATGAGGGTAAAATCTTTTTTCTCTTGTTTTTACAAAAAAGCTTTTCTAACTATAGCCGCCACCAAGCATCAAGGCCCCTATGAAAAACTCGTACAAAATTCAATCGTTCGACCCCTATTTCGAAAAGAAATTCATCACTCTCTGTGGCGAAATTTCACAAGACAGACCTCTTCCGTACACTCTCTTTACCGAAATAGAACTCAGGGACGTTCCCATACAGGACATCTACAAGATCATCAATCTCGGTTGGCAATTCAACCACATCGACACTCTTGACCTTTCTAAAAGTTTTAACGACAACCTGACCGACCTTATCCATTCCGGATGCGACCTGACCGGCAAATGGACAGATATTACGCAAATCGGTTCAACCTCCATCATCGCCTGCGAATTTCGGCGGCTTTCCCCCGAAGCAAACATCCGTTTTGTACTGCGCAGTCAAAGCAAGAAAAAGCACGCCCGAATTTTCATTTCCGTTTTCGACACGGATAAGAACAAAGTAAATAGAATTATCAACGAAGTTCTCGACATTTTCAATATTTTCGCAAGCAAACCAGAAACACGAATATTCACGGTATCCATGGGCGAAGCGTTCCGGACAAACCCCATCACCGTCTGCCTTAAAATTTTCCGTGAACTAGTCATTCGCCAAACGCCGCCCATCCATGTTCCAAAATTTTTGTCAAGCGGTCCTGACACCCAATGGAAAATAAACCTTTGCGGGCGCAAGGAAGATCCTACACGAAAAGTCATCAAGGAAGTTATCCATACCGAGAAGGGAACCGTCAACTTAAAAAGGTTTGCAACCGAAAAGGAACAGAAAAAGGGAGCCAAAAAGGCGAAACGCGAAAAACTCGAAGATAAGGTTGCCCGTCAGGACAAGGCCCTGGAACAGTTGCAAGAAAAGCTCCAGTCCGTCGAAAAGGCCTACGCAGCGCTCCTGAGCACAAGCAATTCGGCCACCCTGAAACGGGACCGCGAAATAGAAACGCTACAGCAAAAGATCGAACGGCTCAAGCGTTCCAAGGATTTCGCGATCGAAAGGAAAAACGAAGAGATCGAAGAAATTCAGAAGCTCACCAACCAGATGCTTGAGCACAACAACCAGGAAAAGATTCTACTCGAAGACGACAACCGAAATTTCGGCAAGCGCCTCCAGGATGCCGACTGGCATATTCAAAACCTACAGGCACAGGTAAGTTCCCTAAGGCAACGGCAGGAACGCACCGGAATCGTAATCCCCCCTGAGCAGGAATCGGAAAAATTTGCCGGAGAATTCGAGATTGCGCTAATGAGTGCCCTCCACTTTGCAACGGAAAACTATTCGGGGAAAGCCAATTCATGTAAATTAAGATCACAAGATATATGGAAGGCTTTCATATCGGCAAATTCCGATGCGGAACGACGCTACGAGGCATACAAGCAAGACGTTTCACAACTGCTCAACGCAAGCCGCAAAAACAACTTTCTCCGAAATACGGACATTCTTGGCAAATTCGGAATCAAGTGCGATCATCATACGAACAACCATATCAAAATTCGATTTTCCGATGACGACCCTCGTTATTCCAGTACGCATGGGTCAACGCCCAGCGACAACACCTGCGGCGCCAAGAATTTTGCAGAAGACCTCAAGAACGCCTTCTTTTATTATTAGCAATTGTAGTTTTCAAGCGTAACCACTTTCTATAGCGCCCCCTATACCACCCCCGAAATAAATGGTTTAGATTTACGACAAACACAAAAGGATGGTTGTATGGGCATCAAACAAAATATTCACACAGCACTCGCTTCGGCACTCACGCTAACCGCACTTAGCGCAACAGGACTATTCGCCGCCACCGCCTACCAGAACCAGGTCGGTTTCTTGACAAAGAGTCAAAAACAAATGGCTGTCATCGGAGCCGAAGGGTCTGAAATTGTCTTTAAGGACGCCTCGGGTACCGAAGTCCTCAAGACTACGGTTCCTGCCGCCCAGGCATGGGCTCCCGCAGGAGATACGGCCGCATCGCTCGTCGATTTTTCAGAAATCAAAACAGCCGGAAGTTACCAGGCCTACATTGACGGCTCCCCCATCGGTCACCCCATTACCGTAGCAGACAACGCCTTGGAAGATATTACCAAGGCATCCCTCAAGTTCTTTTATTATCAACGTTCCTCGACCGAACTCACCGAGGAATACGCAGGAATTTACGCCCGCCCCGCAGGGCACCTCGACACCGCCGTCAGATACCACATTTCGACAGGTATCGACAATTCCGAAGCCCGTTTCAACGGAGCCAAGGGCTGGTACGACGCGGGCGATTACGGCAAGTATATCGTGAACTCGGGCATTACCACCTACACGCTGTTGCAGCTCTACCAGCACAACAAGGAATATTTCAAGAAACTCAACCTGAACATTCCCGAAAGCGGAAACGACGTTCCCGACATTCTCGATGAAATCCGCTGGAATCTGGAATGGATGCTCACCATGCAAGATACGACCGACGGAGGCGTTTTCCACAAGCTGACCACCCTGAAATTCAGCGGAACCGTCATGCCCGCAGGCGATGTCGTACCTCGCTACGCGATTGGCAAATCGACACAGGCCACCTGGGATTTTGCAGCCGTCATGGCTCTTTCTGCAGACATCTACTACCCCTACGACAAGGATTTTGCAACCAAGTGCGCAGCAGCCGCTTCCAAGGCTCGCTGGTGGGCCATCAACATGCAAACGGCCTACTTTACGCAGCCTTCCGGCGTCAACACCGGCACCTACGAAGACCGTAACGCAAGCGATGAAAAAATCTGGGCAAACGCGGAACTGTACCGCATTTCCAAAAACCCCGTTTTCTCGGAAGTCATCGAAGCTTTCCCCCTCGTTTCCGGACGCTGGAGACTTCAGAGCTGGCAAAGCACGAACGCCCTTGCAGCAATGACAATCGCCACTAACCCCGAAATCTTCCCGAAGGACTTTGTCGATTCAGCCACCGCCTGCATCTATTACCTGGCAGACAACTACATTGAACTCCTCGCAGAAAACGGATACGGCGTCGCCATGACCGAAAACGACTTCAACTGGGGTTCCAACAGCTTTGCGGCAAACAAGGGAATGATCCTTATCCACGCCTACATCCTTTCTAAGGACCAAAAATACCTCGATGCCGCCACGGGACTTCTCGACTACCTGCTCGGCAGGAACCCGATGGACATTTCGTACCTCACCGGTTACGGCGTCAACTCCGCCAAGGATCCGCACCACCGTCCGAGCCAGGCTGACGGCATCGACGCACCGATTCCCGGAATGCTCGTCGGAGGTCCGAACTACACCGCGAACGACTGCGCGAAAAACATGGTCGACAACAAGGCTGTTGCCAAATCCTATTACGACAACAGCTGCAGCTACGCCACCAACGAAGTCGCCATCAACTGGAACGCCCCCTTCGCCTACCTCGCCGGAAGCTTGCAGGCCATTGCCGCTACCGGCAAGAGCTACGACATTACGGAACTCCCCTCAAACGCCTATACCGTCGACAAAATTTCCAAGAGTAAGCCGACTTCAAAGCCCCTGAGCACAACGAACAAGCTGATTTTCCGCAACGGAGGACTTCAGGTCAAGAAAACCGACGCCCAGGGCAACATCCAATACTTTAACATGAGCGGAAAACGTATCCGCTAACAGAACAAGAACCTCCCAATCCCTCCTCCATACACCAAAATGCGGCGCCGTTCGGTGCCGCATTTTTATAGCATTTTCAAGACCGCAGTCCGCAACGTATTTTCGTCGCCGGAATTGTCGATAAAGCGGATTTTCTTTCCAGGGAAAAGCTCTCGCCAAAAACCTTCGCCATCGCGAACCCGCTGCAGTTCAATGCGGCGGCATGCATCCTCTTTACTAAAGTTGCGGTTTTCCACAAGGCGTTTCAGGCGCACCTCCTCGCTTGCAGTCACCACCCAGATTTCATCGAGGGCCTTCACTAGTTCGGGAACGTTTTCAAGAAGCGCCGCCTCCACAAAAGCGGGATTTTCCCGAAGCAGGTAAGATGTCAGCACCGGATACACAAGCGATTCAAGATGCGCCCTCGCAGACGAATCCTTAAAAATCAGGTCGGCCATGCGGCTACGGCAAATACCCTTTTCGGTAAGCATGTCCGTTCCAAAGGCATCGGCAATTGCAGCGCGTAAACCGGCATCATCGCGGTACAAATGATGCACGGCAACATCAGCGTCAATCACGCGAATATTTCGGTCACGCAAAATGCGACCGACTAGCGACTTTCCCGCCCCTATTGAACCTGTTATGCCAATCATCTACTTTCCCAAAGCAATCAGACAAATACCCACAATCACGCCGAGCAGGGCGACAAATTTCATCTTGCTCTTGCGTTCCTTGAAAAACAGGAGTCCCGCGAAGAACGAAATAAGCACACTCGAACGGCGAAACACCGTAATAATCGAAATCAGCGCGTCCTTGTCGCTCACCGCCACAAAGTAACAGCGATCCGCGATAATCAAGAGGACGGCGACTAGCACCATAGACCAACGGAACTGAAACGGAGTTGTCTTGTGGCGCCGCGGAAACCAGGTAACGGCACAGATGACAAACTGCCAGAGCATCATGTAAATACTGAACCAGACCTGCACCGTCAGGGGATCAAAGTTCATACGCTGCAAAATAAACTTGTCGTAAACGCCGCTGCATGCCGCAAGGATTGTCCCGAGCACCATGCAAATCACCCAGCCGTTGCTAAAGAAATGTCCCATTTCCTTGCGGCCGGCCAAACTCAAGCCCACATACGAGCAGATACAGATTGCCACCCCCACCCACTGGAGAGCAAAGGGGCGCTCCCCCATGAACGTGACGGCAATAAAGATCGTGAAAACCGGAGCCAGGGCGCGAATCGTCGTCGCGATACTCAGCGGCAGGTGCGCAAGCGCATTGTAGGTCAAGATCCAGCTTCCCCCCACAATCGCCGCCTTACCGAACAAGTACACGTGACTTTGAAGGGGAAGGCTTTCGCAATGTCCCGTAAAAAGCATCGGGGACATAAAAAGGGCGTAAAAGGCGCTACACAAAAAAAGCGTCACACGGACAGCATTGTCCTGCACCGACTTTTTCTTGGCAAGGTCGTAGCACCCGAGAAAAAACGCCGACAGAAGGGCCAGAATAAACCATGACATAGCACTCCAAATTTAGAAAACCCTCTTGCCAAAGCGATATTTTAAACATATTTTTATCTTAACTTCAACAAAAGGATCCAATATGGGTATCAAAGGTAAAGCAACATCCCTGATCGAAGAATTCAAGGCCTTCGCATTCAAGGGAAACATCGTCGATATGGCCATCGGTGTTATCATCGGTGGTGCTTTCGGTAAAATCGTGACTTCCTTCGTAAACGACATCGTGATGCCGGGCGTTACAGCCATCATCGCCATGGCGGGCGGCAAAGATGCCGGCGAAGGCCTCAAGTCCCTTTCCTACACCACAGCTGCCGGCGTCGAAATTCCCTACGGCAACTTCATCGGTGGAATCGTCGACTTCCTCATCGTCGCCATCGTGGTCTTCCTCGTGATGAAGAAGTTCCTCGGATTCATGCAGAACATGCGCAAGCAAGAAGCTGAAGCCCCGGCAGCACCTCCGGCACCTCCCGAACCCTCCGCCGAAGAAAAGCTTCTCACCGAAATCCGTGACTTGCTGAAGAAGTAATCACACCCTAGCGAGAACACCCTGCAAAACACCCCGACAGTGATGCCGGGGTTTAATTTATTCTGCCATTTATTCAGCCCAGTGGTTACCGTTGTAGTTGCGTGCGGTATCGGCATCCATTCCGATCTGGCGGACCAAATCGTCCAGACTCGGGAATTTTTTTTCAGGGCGCAAGTAGGCCATCAGGTCCAGGACCATCGGGCGACCATAAATGTCCTCGCTAAAGTCAAGCAGGTACGCCTCGATTGCAAGTTGCTGATTTCCCGTAGAAGGCTGCGTACCGATATTCACCACGGCACGGAATACGCGTTCATCGTGGGCGCCATCGGCATCGACGACACCCGGAAGGCGCGCCGTCGCCACATACACGCCACGCTTGGGCAGGAACTTGTACTTTTCCACCTGAAGATTCGCTGTCGGAAAGCCGATCGTATGTCCAAGACGCTTTCCCGAAACAATCGTTCCGGACAAACGATAAGGGCGCCCCAGATAAGTCTGCGCTCGCGACACGTCGCCATTCAACAGCGCATTACGCACGGCAGAAGAACTCACGCGTTCCCCCTTATGGAGCACGATCGAAAGCATCGCCGTCGATAGTTCGGGGAAAGCCGCGGTAATCGTCTCATAGTTCCCCTTGCCACCGGCACCAAAGCAATGGTCATGTCCAAAGAACATGGCGCACACACCACGCTTTTCGATAAGTTCGTTTCTAACAAAATCGTCAAACGGAAGCTTCGCCACTTCAGGAGTAAAAGGAAGCACCAAAAAATCAAGGCCAAGGCTCTCGATAAATTCGCGTTTTTCTTCGGTAGTCGTCAAAAGCAGCGGATCGCCGGGGCCACGCAGAACGTAATTGGAATGGGGTTCAAAACTGATAACCGTCGGAGTCCAGCCGTTCACTTCGGCAACGGCCTTGAGCGTACGGAAAAGCGCCTGGTGTCCCAGGTGGCATCCGTCAAAATTTCCCATCGTTACCGCACGCTTCATTTTTACCTCATTTATCATTCCCGCGACCCATCACTATCATGCCAGTCTCTTTTCTGTCATTCCCGCAGCCCTACACTGTCATCCCCGCGAAGGCGGGGATCACCTTTTTTATTCATCTTCCCCTAAGTAGAACTTCGGCTTAATGCGCCCCGGTTCATAGTGACATAGGCTCAGGACTTCGCCCTGCATATTCGCGACAAACACATGGCCCTCGGGGCCTACGCCCTCGATTTTCTCTTTCCACGGGAGCCAATTGCCCTGGCGAATGACGGCCACCTGTTCATCGGTCAGGCGCACCACCGGAAAATCGAGCACCGCATCGACCGGCAACAGGTTTTCTCGGGTCAAGTCCTCGCCACGCACCGCCTTATCGAGAGTCACGTTACCGATGCGGTGTCTGCGAATCTGCGATACGCAGGCGTAGGTCCCGAGGGCTCGTCCGATGTCGCGTCCAAGAGCGCGGATGTATGTTCCCTTGGAACATTCGCAAATCAAGTCGAATGTCGCAAATTCCTTGCCGGAACAGCCCTCGGTTACATTTCCCTCGCCAATCACCTTGAGTTCGCTAATGCGAATCTTGCGGGGTTTTAATTCAATGTTGCGGCCGCGCTCCATCAAGTCGCTTGCACGGACACCGTTGATTTTGACGGCACAGTATTTCGGCGGCACCTGTTCGATATCGCCAACAAACTGCGGGAGCACCGCTTCGAGCATTTCGCGAGAAACGCCCTGGATCCTTCGACTACGAGCCTCCGGCTCTTCGCTCAGGATGACACTTTCATTTTTTCCATCTTTCGGCCCTTCGACAAACTCAGGGACCTTACTAGCAACATCGCCCTGGATGCCAATGTCTTTATCTGGCATAGGCTGCGAATCGCTAAGCGAGCATTCATCGGCCGAAGGCCGAGGCCATGCGAGCGTGCAATTTGCAGCCGGAGCCACAACAACGCCTTCGGCTCTAGGATGACGTTCGTCAGCCGAAGCCACATCAACAGCACGTTCATCCTGCGCGACGACTTCGCCATCCCACTCGAGGGTATCGGTTTCGTAGCCCAAGTGCAGCCTAAAACTATAGCACTTGTCCTTCGCCTCGACAAACGGCAAAAGACGCGTGCAGCGGCCGGTCGCCGCAATAATCAAGCCAGACGCGCGCAAGTCAAGCGTACCCGCATGACCTACGCGTTTCGTAGAAAAGACCCTTTTCAGTGGGAAAAGGGCCTTAAAAGAAGTTTCGCCAGCAGTCTTGTCCAAAAGAACGAAGCCGGAATTGCTCAACTAGAGGTCCCCTTTCTGCTTCAGTTCGGCCAAGATGCTTTCGATATGCATGGCGTGTTCCAGGTTTTCATCCAGAACAAAATTCAGTTCCGGAATTTTACGGATCTTAAGCGCCTTGCCTAAAACAGTGCGGATATAACCCGCCGAATTCTTGAGGCCAATCAGCGAATCACGCTTTTCCTTGTCGGAACCCATCACGGACACCATGACCTTGGCGTAGCTCAGGTCATCGGTAATCGTCACGCGCGTGATGCTTGCGAGGCTGCTCACACGAGGATCCTTCAAGCCCTTCTGCAAGAGCTTGCCGATTTCCTCGCGGAACTGTTCGTCCAATCTGTCAGTTCTTCTACTCATTGATACTAAAAGGTATGAGGTTTGAGGACGGTCGTCTTACGACTCCCTTTGAGGATTGAGCTTTTTATAATCGCGCCTTTGGCGCCTGAATCTTCTCAGAGCGACCAAAAGTCGCGACCTCACACCTCAAAGTGCGAAGCACGACCTCATCTCTACGTTGCACTTTCCTCTTCCGCGGCTTTCTTCGCCTTTTCTTCGGCTTCTTCGCGAGCGACATCCTTCAGGGTACGGGCAACCTTGATTTCCTTGAAGAAGATCAAGCTATCGCCTTCCTTGATGTCTTCGTAACCCTTAAGACCGATACCGCATTCAAAGCCACGAGCGACAGACTTGACGTCGTCCTTCATGCGCTTCAAGGACTGGACCACGGTCGTACCGAGTTCCACACCGTTGCGGTACACGCGCACATGGCTGGTACGGTCGACTTCGCCGTCGGTAACCATACAGCCTGCGATGAGACCGATCTTCGGAATCTTGAACACCTGGCGAATTTCTGCTTCGCCGGAGAGTTCTTCGCGCATGGTCGGCTTCAAGAGGCCTTCCACAGCGTTGGTGATATCTTCAATGCAGTCGTAAATCACGCGGTAGTTGCGGATCTCGATGCCTTCCTTCTGGGCCATTTCGCGGATAGAGAGCGACGGCATCAAATGGAAGGAAATAATGATTGCCTGTGCGGTCGTAGCGAGCAAGATATCGGATTCCGTAATGGTACCCACACCCTTGCGGATAATGTTGACGCGCACTTCCTTGTTGGTAAGCTTTTCGAGGCTTGCTGCAAGAGCTTCTGCAGAACCGCCCACGTCGGCCTTAACAATAAGGTTGAGTTCGGAGAGCTTACCTTCCTTACGATCGTTGAAGGTATCTTCCAAAGTCTTCACGTTACGAGAACGCAGGTCGCGTTCACGAGCAGCCATACGGCGCTTGGAGGCAATTTCACGTGCGGTCTTTTCATCTTCGACCACGATCAAGTCATCACCGGCCTGCGGAGTACCGTCAAAGCCGAGTACCTGACACGGAGCAGACGGAGGAGCTTCCTTCATCTGTTCGCCACGTTCGTTAAACATAGCACGGACACGACCAGCGTAAATACCGCAAACAAACGGGTCACCCACATGGAGCGTACCGTTCTGCACGAGGATCGTGGCCATAGAACCCTTACCCACGTCGAGCTTGGATTCCACCACGGCGCCGCGAGCGTGAGCATCGGGGTTAGCCTTGAGTTCGAGCACTTCGGCTTCGAGGGCGAGCGTTTCCAAGAGGTCGTCCATACCCTGGCCCGTACGTGCAGAAACTTCGATACAGCTGGTAGAACCACCCCACTGTTCCACTTCCACGCCGCGTTCAGCGAGCTGGGCGCGAATCTTGTCGGGGTTAGCGGTCGGCAAGTCGATCTTCGTGATAGCCACGACCATCGGCACCTTTTCACGCTTAGCAAGTTCAATAGATTCAACCGTCTGCGGCATCACCATGGAGTCGGCAGCCACCACGAGCACGATCACGTCGGTCACCTGAGAACCACGAGCACGCATAGCACTGAATGCTTCGTGACCCGGAGTATCGAGGAAGGTCACCTTACCCTGCTTGGTCGTGACTTCGTATGCACCGATGTGCTGCGTAATGCCACCCGATTCGCCGGACACCACATGGGTTTTACGAATCCAGTCGAGCAAAGAAGTTTTACCGTGGTCAACGTGGCCCATCACCGTCACCACCGGGTGACGCGGCTTCAGGTTTTCAGAAGATTCTTCTTCCACGCCGAGCACTTCTTCTTCGTATTCTTCCATCAGCTGGGCTTCGTAACCGAATTCGTCAGCCAAGAGCTGGATGGTTTCAAAATCGAGGCGGGCGTTGATGGTCACCATCATGCCCATTTCCATGCACTTCGCGATCACGCGGGCCGGCATCTGGTCCATAAGGCCAGCGAGTTCGCCCACGGTAATAAAGTCGGAAGTCTTGAGGATTTTCTTTTCTTCGCCCGGAGTATTGTCGTTATGCTCCTTGCGGTAAACTTTCTTGACAGGCTTCTTGGACAGGTCAGCCATCACGCGGGAAACGTTCTGACGAACGACTTCCTGCTGGATTTCCTTCTGCTGGTCCTGACGGTCCTTGCCATTGCCGCGACGGTTCTTGTCGTTCTGGCCGTGGCGACCGTTCTGCTGCTTGCCACCCTTGCCGCCCTGGTTCTGGCCGCCAAATCCCTGGCCGCCACCATTGCTTGCGTTAAAGGCATCCTGCATGGAACTGCCGGTAAAGCCGCTGGCGCGTCCCGTAAAGGTACGACCGCCATTGTTGCCGCCATTACCACCATTGCCGTTACGGTTGTCATTACGACGTCCACCGTTTCGATTGTCGCCGTTATTGGAAAGACGACCAAATGTACCCGTGTAGCCTTGCTGGTTTCCACCGCCGCGGTGTCCGCCACGGTTTGCCTGGGCCTGTTGCTGGGATTTCTTGATACGGGCGAGAATCGCTTCGTCGGGCTTGAACACCTGAGCCTTCATCGGAGGCTGCTTGAGTTCCATGCCGGGGGTCACCATGGCAGGCTTTGCCGGAGCGTTCTGAACTGCAGGCTTTGCAGCCGGTGCCGCAGCAGGAGCTTCTGCCTTCGGAGCCACATTGGCGGGAGCAGCAGGGGCAGCGGGCTTTACTTCGGCGGCAGGAGCCTTCGGAGTTTCGCTCACCTGCGGGGCAGCGGCAGGAGCTTCGGCCTTCGATGCAGCAGGAGCTGCAGGGGCAGCGGGTTTCACTTCGGCGACAGGGGCCTTCGGAGCCTCCACCGGAGCACTTACTTTCGGAGCTGCGGCAGGAGCCTCGACCTTCGGGGTCGAAGGTGTTGCAGCCGGAGTTTCAGCCTTTGGAGCCGGTTTTGCGGGAGCGGGCTTTGCTGCAGGAGTGGCAGGCTTTACAGTAGCCTTCTTGCCCTTAATCAGCGTCACCTTGAGCTTTCCATTTCCCGCAGTCGCGGATTCTTTCTTCTTTGCCGAAGAACCACTGGAAGCATCGGAAGGCGTAGCCTTTTTCAGATTCTTGTTGCGGGCTTCGGCCTTCTGACGTTCGCTTTCGGCGGCCGCTTCGATTTTCTCATAGTCCGCGGCATCCACCTTGGACATGTGAGTACGGACAGTAACGCCCGCATCGCGCAGCAACTTCATCACGACGTCGACTTTGACACCGTGGGATTCAGCCCAATCTACCGGTTTAATTTGATCTTCAATAGCCATGAATAGCTTCCAATGTTCCTTTTTTAAAACTTAGCGTGCAGCCCTGCGGTTCTGGTTCAAGTCGGCGGCAGACGGAGATGTAATCCTAGCCTTCGTTTCGTCATCCTTTTCGGACCATTCCTTTTCGCCAAAGACATCCAGGTTGCGTTGCACCAGTTCGGCAGCGAGTTTCACGTTCTGGCCGTTCTTGCCAATCGCAAGAGCCAGGTTTTCGTCGCTGATAATCACCACCACGCGGCGCGTTTCCGGCACGGGAATCTGCTTTACGACCTTAGCCGGAGTAAGAGCGCGTTCGATAAAGGTATCGAGGTTTGCATCCCACTGCACAATGTCAATGCGTTCGTTGCCCAATTCACGGACAATCGTCTGGACACGGGCACCCTTCATGCCAACGCAGGCGCCGACCGGGTCAATCTTTTCGTCACGGGCATGCACGGCAATCTTGGCGCGGAAACCCGGTTCGCGGGCAACGCCCTTGATTTCCACGGAACCTTCGTAAATTTCGGGAACTTCCTGACGGAACAGTTCCTTGAGGAAGTCGCCATTTGCACGGGAGAGAATCACCTGTGCACCGTTCTTGGAAGATTCTTCCACGCGGGCGACAACGGCCTTAATCGAGTTACCCTGTTCCCAGCGTTCACGCTTAATTTGTTCACGATACGGAATCATCGCTTCGGTCTTCTTGCCGAGCTTCACGATGATGTTATTTTGTTCGTTACGCAGCACTTCGCCACTGACCATGGAACCGATACGGCCACGGTAGTCGTCCATAATCTTCTGACGTTCAGCATCGCGAATCTGCTGGTTCAAAAGCTGCTTTGCCGTCTGAATGGCCTGACGTCCAAATGCAGAAATAGGAATTTCCATTTCGAGGAAGTCGCCCGCCTGAGCGTCTTCGTTGAAGTCGCGAGCTTCTTCGACCAGCATATAACCCTGGTCGAGCTTTTCCACTTCGGCAGCAGTCATGTTCGGGTCGTAGTCCGGATAGTCGTCGACCACGTCCACACGCAGGTACACATGCACCTCGTTGGTTTCCATGTCGAAATCCACATCGATTTTCTTTTCGATGTGCAAGTACTTACGGGCTGCCGTGACAAGCGCTTCCTTCAGCGCATTCAGCACAACGGAATCATCCATATCCTTGGCTTCGACAACACTTTTCAGCACTTCGAGCAAGTTCACCTTCGGTTCGTTCTTCATAACATGACCTTCCTATTAAATTTGTACATCCACTTTCGCCACCAGCACCTCGGAACGGGGCACGACAACGTCGCCAGCATTCCCCTTGAGGGTGAGCGTCAAATTTTCTTCGTCTGCAGCAACAAGCTTACCGACCACGGGCTTTCCTGTACTGCGGGTCACCCGCACAAAACGTCCGATATTGCGGGTAAAATCGGCGACCGACTTCAAGGGGCGGTCCAACCCCGGCGACGACACTTCAAGCGTGTAGGCACCTTCAATAATGTCTGGGTCCAGGTCCAGAGCATCGGACAAATGACGGCTCACATTCGAGCAATCGTCGATAGTGACCCCTTCGGGCTTGTCTATGTAAAGGCGAAGCGTCTTGCGTTTACCGGCGCGGAACATATCCTGTTCCACCAAGGTGACACCGGCGGATTCGCACGCCTGGGCGATAAGTGTATCCAATTTCTGGGCTACCAAATAGACCTCGTATAATAAACGGCGTTCGCATACGGGCCCGACTTTTGCTCATTCAAGCGAAAATTGCACCCACGAACGTCAGTACATACCAAATAGAGAAATTTTTTTGACCTTGGGCAACCGGGATTGATTAAAATGGGGGGGGAAAAGCTATATTTGGCGCATGGCTTACGTACTTCTGATGATTGCTTCCCTGGTCGGACTTGCCGGCTGCGCCTATTTTTTACGCAAGAACATCCTTGTCATCCGCGAAAAAAACAAGAATGAACCCAAGGCCTACAAGCGTAAGCTGAACTACGTACTCACCGGTCTCTGGTACGGGTACCTGACGGTCTTCTTTATCGGACTCACCGTCAACAATCTCGGCAATTGGTAAAACCTCTAGTCTCTCGTCTGTAGCGAAGCGTTCTCTCGTCTAGAATCGAGCCAGCGTTCGTACAGGAACAGCGCAATCAGGTTCTTTCCGTCGATAAATTCGTGTGCGGCTTCTTCGTAAGGGAGCACCACGGTCTTGATCCACTCAATTTCCTCGGTATACTCCTGGTCGCGACCATCCATCGCCTTTAGCTGTTCAGGCGTCACGTCGCGTTCTATCGCATACAAACGAATACGTTCATCCAACAATCCGCAACTTGCCGCGAAGCCTTCACTCTTGCCCTTGTACCAAAAATCCATCAGGTCGATAAGTTCCGAATCGTCTGCCTTTATCTGGGCTTCTTCTTCGAGTTCGCTGAGAGCAACCTTGCGGTAATCCCCAGTCCAGTCAAGAATTCCCGCCGGGATTTCAAGAGAGGCCTGTTCACCGATGGCAAAGCGCGGCTGACGCACCAGAAGCAGATATTTCTTTCCTTCGCAACGCAGCACCACCAATACACCCACCGCATTCCCACGGACAAGCACAATTCCATGAACCGGGCGACCGTCGGGAAGAGTTGCCGTCGCGGAAAGCTTAATAAACAGGGGCTGCCGCCCCTTGCGTAAAAAATCAGCCGAAGAAAAATGAACCTTGGTGACCACGAACTTTTCTTGGGAACGTTCAAGCCACTCCTTGTAAATGCGGGATTCCAACAGGACCGGGCGATCCGCCTCGGCAATTTCAGGAGAGAAGGAATATTCAATCATAGTCGTTTTATCTAGAGAATTCTGTACCTTCGAACCTTGCGGCCCTTCGGCAAGCTCAGGGACCTTATTCTAAGTTCTAATCTTTTTTCAACGTGTCCGGGGCGACAGTCGCCTTCTTCCATATCTTGGACAAAGTATCCAATATGGCAACATCACCCGTATCGAGCACCATCCTATTGTTTTGCAGGTTGTAGACCATCCACTTTTTCTGCGATGCTGGCCCGCAGAAGGTCTCATCGCCGTCGGGAGTCATCAATTCCCTTATGAAGCGTACCCGCTGCCCCACCGAGTAGCTACTGACCGCAAAGGAATTGTAGGTTCCGCATTCCGGGATTTTTTCGGTATAGTAGGTGCTGTAGTGCCAAATGGTATCGGGGCGTTCCTGTACACGGCCTAGTTCCGTCGAATCATTTTCCCACTTGGAATTGACGCAGTATACCGAATCGGAATCGGCACAAACATAATGCACCGGAACAAGGTTCGTATCGTTTAAATCCCAGTATTTCGGGTAAATCGTATCGGGAAGCGTTTTCTTGCACATATCCACACGGTGCGTACAAGTGGATTTCATGATGCGCCAGTAAAAGACACGGGGCGTAATCGAATCGAGTACACGTAAAATCGAGGGAATTTGTTCACCCTTCTTCTTATTCTTTGTCCGCAACGGATACGCCTTAGGATCGGCAAACGAAGAATCCATATACACATAGAACGTGTCGATTTCAAACGACCCGCGACGCAGTAGAATCGAATCCATCACCGAGTCCGCATCGTTTTTCACCTTGATGAGTCCGATATCTTTCACCTGGTCTACAGGAAGCGTTATCTTCAACGTCGTATCGGGGCGGTAATAAGGAGCGGCGCAGTCTTCAGCCGTCGCATGTATGGCAAGCGTCGGGGAAATCCACAAGACGGTGTCCTGTTTGCTGAAATTCAAGTTTATCGATTTCAGGGCGCAGTTCGAGAATGTCCACATCTTGCCCAAATCCAGATACAGGGTATCCTTCACCAAATGAATGGTCCTGCCAGAATCGAGCTTCGCCTGCAAAAAGAATCCATCTCCATCGTAATAAAAGCCCTCTTTCGACACTTCGAGCGGGCCATCGCTATCCTTTTCGCAACCGACAAAAAAAGCGGCAACGCAGATAAGCCACAGCAACGCAAAGAGCACGAATTTAGGGCAAAGACGGTTCATGAGACCAAAAGTATTAAAAACCCATCTTTTTTTCAAAGGATAGAAGCGAATCCGGAACCACAGGATGCGTCGATGCATAAAAATCGTTCCAACGCACAAACAAGCCGTTCTGTCGCACCGTGAGCAAGAAAGCGGCGCTGTCCTTTGGAGAAATTCGACCGATAACCGTCTTAAGTCCAACGGTATCGCCCACCGCAAGCGAATCTACCGGGAAACCCATTCCCGAAGTCCTGCTAGTCACATTATAGCCATGATCAATCTCGACGAAATAGCCCAGGGAATCCTTTCCCATTTCAAGAATGCGTCCCGATAGCACGGGGTAAATGGGAGCCTCGCCAATGCCGTAAAAGACGTCCATGGCCAAAAGAGATTCCTGACCCTCGAAGTCGAAACCTTCGGCGATATGGAGCGAAGACCATGACAAGGGAAGCCTCGGACACACTCCCGGAAAACGGCACCCAGAGCTTTTAGACACCCACACATAGCTCGAATCTTCTTTCATATAGCGGAAATATACGGAGCGGACGCTATCTTCATGCATCACGAGCACCACGTTTCCAAAATCCTTCACGGGGGCCACCCAATGCAACTTGGACTTGGGAGAGGTACGGAGCGAAGAAACGTAGCGCAAGAACGGATTGGGCAAGAGCGATACATCCGTAGAATCGTCGATCACCCAGGAACATTGGGCTAGTCCCTGTTTTAATTCAAAAGGCTTTCCGCCATAGACCTTGCACCGGTAGTCCCATGTATCCGCCGGAGCTTCTTCGTCATTTCCCGGCAACGGAAGCGCGTTCGCTATTTTCGAAGCGAGTCCCGACCAATACGCAAAAAAAGCTGCAACAGCAAGAGCCAGCAGCCGTATAAGCGGAAACTTATGATTTTTATTGATGGGCTTGCGCTTTCCCTTGTATTCCTGAAAATCGACAGGCATCTTGAACTAGATGTAGAAGAAAGCGAGGACACCGCCAATTGCAGCGAGCAAAAGCAGGACTACGATAATGACAGTCTTTGCCGAGGAAGGTTCTTCGTCGAACGGAACATCCAGTCCTTTCTTCTTAGGATTGTCCTCTTCTTTCGCAATGGCGTTAAAGCTCTTGGTAAAGCGACGGTGCTGTCCCGTGGAATGTCTATCCAGGTGGCGAGGAGGTTCGCTTTCGGTTCCGATATTCTGGGAGGCAACCGCCGAAGGTTCCTCGAGAGTTTCCGACGGAGCCGAATTTTCAGGAGCCTGCGTATGCAGCGAAAAGGACATCATGTCCGCTTCCAGGGCAAACACCTTGATATTCTTGTCGAGCCCTGCCTTGCGGAGTCCATCGACAATAGTCTTGTTGTTAGTAAGGACCGCAAACAGCCCCTTCCGGTCTTCCATTTCCTGCTGGAACTGGATAAAGGCGTTGTACGCATCGCTGTAGACAAAGTCAAGCCCGGTCAGGTCGACCGCCAAGAACTGTTCGTCCTTCTTTTCAGCAAGGAGCGCGCGAACATCTTTCTTAAACTGCTCAGCATCAAAAGCCCCGATAGGATTCAAGGGGGCTGAAATCAAATCAAAAACACCAACTTCGCGATAGTTCTTTAATTGCGGCATACTAGAAATATAAACTAAAATTTGTCAATGTGTGCGATATATCACAAAAAAAATCAAAAAAACAACATTAAACCGGCCACGGCCATTCCCTACTCAAGAACCTCATCGTCGGTTTCAATAACGGCACCCCCTACAGGCGGAACGGACGAAGTTTCACTTTCTTCGGGAACGGTCTCTGCCGCAGGGACTTGTGCGGAATTCGATTCGGATGCTTTATCCAAAGCCTCTTCCGACACCGGTTCCTCTTCTACCGGAGGAGCTCCCTCGTAGGTTTCCTTTTCCATTTCTTCGTAAGAGGCATCCTCATCCGTTTCTTCGGTCAGGATACGGCTATAAGCGGAGGCGGCCTCCGGAGTTCCCTGCCTAGGCGCATGCGAGAACAGGTACGGGCTTACACTCACGCTGACCCGGTGCACCGGCGAAAGTACCGGATGCGATTCAAACGCATAGTCGATCTTTACAAACTTCGCAATGGTTAGACCCGCACCCGCAGTCACGCTCTGGAACGTGGTAAAACTCGAAAGACCCGCCCTAAGGGAAAGACCGAAATCAAAGGCGTACTCGATACCGCCATGCCCACCCGAAAGCCAGTCCAGCGGATCTTCCCAGACACGTTTTCCACGGTCCTTGTCCGTTTCGAAGTCCATGTCACGGGCTTCGCGATGCAAGAGTTCCGCACCCTGCCAGTAAAGGTTCAACCGACCATAAAGGTACGGGACAGGAAGAGAGTAACTTGCCGCAATATAGAGTTCCGGAGAGGAATACTCAAACTCGCCCGACTCCCAGCTGGTCGCCGAAGAGGTCCAGCCTTTCAGGAAAGTCGAAAAGTAGAGTTCGTCGATAGCCCGAACACGAAGTCCCGCGTCGCCACGGAAACCCCAACCCGTCTGGTCGATTTCACGGTAGAGCCCGTGGAAGCCAATACCCAGTTCCAGGCGATCGTTCAGACGGTGGCCAAAGGTCGCCGAGAAAACCCAGTCGGCAATCGAAAGCGTATTGTAGTTAGAACCTTCGGGAAGCGGCTCCCCTTCCTTGATATAGGGGATGTCGTCGGCGCCGAACCGGGAAAAAGAAAGTCCAAGGCCATCGCCCTTACCGAGCGGAACCACGGCAGACGCGTAATCGTACTTGGTGTCCTCGTAGTATTCCGTATGCGAAAAGGACGCCCAGGCGTAGTTCACGTTCGCAAGCTGGTACGGGTTGGACATGAGCCCCAGGTAGTCCCCGTCAACCGCCATGGTCGCAGAACCCAATGCCGCCGAGCGCGCCCCCGGTTCAATGTCGAGAGTGGCGTTCGCACCCACGACGCGGTCGGCCGCCATCAACGGAGAGAAAAAAGCCACAGACAAGACACACGACAACAGAATCACCGGGCGACGGTGACCCTTACAGGTAAAGGAGTCTAGAAATCTTGTCCATGTCATAACTTGCACCCCCAAGATAGATTATTTTTGATTCAGAGACCAATCCAGAATGCGCCCATGAACCTTTCAGAACACATCGAGCAATATTTACTTTACATTGAGAACCGCCGAAGGTTCTCGCCGAAAACGGTAGACACCTACCGCAAGTCGCTCACGAAGTTCCTGGTTCATCTGGGCGCCTTCCCCGTACCGGACGCTCCCCACAAGGAAGAAACCTCTCCGCAGTTCGAAAACGTTCCGGAGCTATCCGCATTTTCAGAAACAAATGTCAAGACCTTCGTATGGGACCTAAAGATGAAACAGAAGCTTGCCCCCACAAGCATCTGCGAGCACCTCGCCGCCCTGAAAAGTTTCGGCAAGTACCTGGTCAAGAGCAAGATTACCGAGAACAACCCCGCCGAAAATGTACCGATGCCCAAGCGCCCCAAGCGCCTGGTAAATGTACTCGGACAGAAGGACCTCGCCGAAGAAAAATTTCCGGAACTCCCCGAAAACGCCACCCTTCCGCAAGTGCGGGCCCGCATTTTACTCGAACTGATCTACGGTTCGGGGCTGCGTATTTCGGAATGCCAGACGCTCACCTGGGACCGCATCAACGAGCACGAGCTGCTAGTACGGGTCCTCGGCAAAGGCAACAAGGAACGAATCGTTCCCCTCACCGAAAGTTTTGTCAGGCGTATCGCGAATTACAAACAAATGCAGCTTGATGCAGGGCATATCCCCACGGCTACGGGCTACGTATTCCTGAGCGAAGACGGGAAGCCCTTCGGGCTACGCACCCTGAGGAACGACATCCAGCATCTGCTTCGCGAAATCGGCTGGGAAGGCAAGGCCAGTCCACACGTACTGCGCCACAGTTTTGCAACTCACCTGCTCGAAAACGGCGCCGAAATCATGAGCGTCAAAGAGATGCTCGGACATTCCAGCATATCGACCACCCAAGTCTACACACACGTAAACGCAGAACGCCTAAGAGCCGCGTTCAAGAAAACTCACCCTAGAGCATAAAAAGTGGCTAGTGATTAGTGGCTAGTGGTTAGGATCATCAACCTGTTTACTAACCACTGTTTACTAATCACTGTCTAACTAGAAGAAGCTTCCCTTGATGCCGACGGCAATGGTCCACTGTTCCCCAAAATCATTCCAGTCGGGAGCGTCCCACTTGCGCATGGGGCTTTCGTCGTATTCGTCATCGGGATCAGCCGCATTGGCCTTGTCATGCAGAGGTAGCGATACGGCGAGGAACACCGGAAAATCCGTATTAGAGAACTCGATACCATAGGCGAATGCCACGGACCAAGCCTGATGATCGGGGTCCGGACGCGGATCGTAGGTACCGACCTTTTCGGAGTTAATCCAGGCGACTCCGAGCGGAATCGAGAAGTTCACGCCGAAGCTCTGCACGATTCCCGGACGTCCACGGTAACCGTAAGCAATGGAACCGCCCACAGACGGTGGCGTATACGCACCAAGGTCGTTTTCGCCATAAGGCTTGAAGCGGTATTCAAAGCGCTTGTCATCGTGATCCAAGTCCTTCCAGTAGGAATCGTTAAATTCGTTTTCACCCGAAATCAGGTGCATGGCAAACGGATGCGTGTACGAAAGTCCGTAAAGCCAGATTCCCTGGTCGGTATCGCGGCTGTAGTCCCAGCCGAGGGTGAGCGAATAAAGTCCCGACCCCTTCTGAAAACTGCTTGGCAAAAACTCTTCGGCGGCATCAGTTCCGCGCTTGATATCGTACTGCCCCGTCGGAACAGAAAGGCTTGCCGAAAGCGAAGCCGCACCACCGCTACCGATAGTCTTGCTGAAATCAAAGGACATATCGCCCATGCCGCCCGTCGTGCGGTCCGTCGGAATCTGGTTACTGCGGTACTGCACTTCGCCACTGTGGCTCATCCACGGAATCGACACGCCAAGCTTTGTAGACCAGGTCGGCTTGATAGAGAAATGCGGCGTAAAGGTCAACCCCGAAAAATTCTGGCCGACACTGTACTTGGTAAAGACCTCAGTTTCAAGATATCCGCCCGAAACACCCTGGCCAATCCACTTGATACCATCTCCGGAGCCGCCCCCCGAGCCACCGGCGCCACAACCGCCAATAGACTCCCACGGAGTCGCCACCTCGACAGGAGAATTGAAGCCGGCATAAAAAGCAACGCCTGCGAGAGCCGCCACGGCAGCCCCCGACAAAATCCCGCTAAACAAATTCTTCTTCATCATTTACCTCACGGGAGTTCAAGCAAGTAACCGTAATTCGTTCCGGCCGCTAGGAAACGACCATCGGGCGAACGCCCACCAATCATGGGGACAGGAGCAATTTCAACCACATCGCCAACCCAGGCAAACGCAAGGTCCGAGGGAGCCCCCGACACAAGCGAAATTTCGCGCATCGCCGTACGGCCGGCACTACCGTCCTGCACAGAGGGGTTCGACAAATCGTTTCTGTTCAAGAACGGAGAACCCTGCGGGAATTCAGTCCATTCCACAAAGAGACGCCCCCTATAGCTAAACCAATGAGGTTGCACGGGTTCTGACATCATCGTCGACGTCTTTTCGATTTCAATCGGATTGGAATTGCCGGACAGTTCCTGTACGAATGACCTCCAGCCCAACATGGATGGTTCAATTACGTTATACACCACGAAATGACCATCCGGAGAAATAAGCGGACTGTCCATCATCCAGTCATCGACACCCGAAGGCTTCTTGAGAATTTTAGCCTTCTTGAGTCCACCGTTTGCAAAATCCACAAAAACAATCTGGTCCTTCTTGTTCACGTAAACGAGACGCACCTGTTTCGTACCGAAGAAACCTTCCACGGTAGCGTCCGTTGCACCTGTATCGGGTTCAGCCCCCGATTCCACCCACAGGTGAGGCGTCGCAAGTTCGCTAATATCCTTGTCGTAGAAGAAAAACTTTTTCTTGTCGGACATGCGGACCGCGAACATGCCGTAATCCAGATCGCTTTCCTTGCAGCCCTTTCCGCCCTTGGAATTGAAGGCCCGCAGCGCAACGATATAACCAGGATGCGTACTCCATTCCGGATCCTGGAAAAGACAATCCCCCGCGTCGGTATCGCGCATCAGGTACCAGAGGACATTCCCCGCCGTATCGGAAACGGAAAGGCGGTCATGCTGAATCACCTTCGAAAGCGTATAGATAGAATCCGGGGCTTTCACGCACAGCGTTCCGCTAAAATTCAGCCACAGCATCGATGCAGGATAGTTGACCGTATCCTGAGACACCGACGGATTGCAAATCTGCTTGCATCCCTTAGGTATATTGAGGTTCACAGGATAGAGCGTTCCGATTTCCGAAGCGTCCCTAGAACTCGACGAAACGCTATCCGATGCGACAAACTGTTCCGGCTCGTAGACACAAGCAGAAAGCGCAAGCAGCAAAGACAAGGTAACTATTTTCTTATAACGCATTATCCGAAATATACTAAAACTTCGCATGCCTTACGTGGTAAAAATAGATGCCCACTATCACTGAAATCGTAATAACCCAGCTTATCGGATAAACCACCATCAACGAAGTAAAGGATTTATACCTGGGGAAAACGAAAAAC
The DNA here is from genome assembly GCF_947166265.1 of uncultured Fibrobacter sp. Lineage (NCBI taxonomy): Bacteria > Pseudomonadati > Fibrobacterota > Fibrobacteria > Fibrobacterales > Fibrobacteraceae > Fibrobacter > uncultured Fibrobacter sp. Next base: position 140,206 of record NZ_CAMVDO010000001.1, read on the forward strand.
ACCCAAAGGATTCGAAAACCGCACACCCCCGCCATACACGTAAGCGCGGGGGCAAGAGACTTGCCCATTCCCGAAAGTGCCCCGGAAAACACATCCAGGAAAACGTTGATAAACAGAAGCCCGACCACCACATACATGCGGATGGATGCGATTTCGATAATTTCGGCATTCGACGTAAACACCGAAAGCAACGGGTAGGCAAAAATGCAACAAAGGGCACTCAGCACAATGGTGGACAAGCATCCCAACAGAAGAGTCCAGCGAACGCTTCGGCGACAGCGTTCCATATTCTTTGCGCCATAGTTTTGCCCGACAAAGGTGACGCACGCCTGGGAAAAGGAACTCAGCCAGTAATACACCACGAATTCGTAATTGAGTGCCGCCGCAGACGCCGCCACCGTCAAGGAACCGAGGCTATTGATGGCCGATTGCAGACACACGTTGCTAAACGAGAACACGACGCCCCGAAGCCCCGACGGAAGCCCCACGCGCATAATGCGGCTAAGGAACAGCGGCGTGATTCGAAGCTTCCAGAATTCCAGCTTGAAAGGCCCCACCTCGTGCAGCAAAAAATAGAACAAAGTAATTCCGCTGATAGCCGTAGCAAAGACCGTCGCAATCGCAACCCCGGACACCCCCATGTCAAAGCCCGCTACAAGAATCAAGTTCAGCACCACGTTCACCGCACCCGCCACCATCAACACGTATAGCGGACGCTTTGTATCGCCCTTGCCGCGCAGAATCGCCGCAATAAAGTTGTAGACCATGGCAAAGGGCATCCCCACAAAGTAGATTTGCAGGTAAAGGACTGCGTTGTCGAAAATGTCGGACGGAGTCGAAATGGCCGAAAGAATCGGGCGCGCAAAAAAGACGCCCACGAACGAAAGGAATATTCCGCTAAAGAACGACACCATCACCGAGGTATGTACACTGCGGGTCACGGAGCGGTAACTGCGTTCGCCGATGGAATGGGCGACCACGACGTTCGCACCGACAGAAATTCCCACGAACAGGTTGATGAGCAAATTGATGACGAAGGTATTTGCACCGACCGCCGCCAGGGCCTTGTCACCAGCGAACTGCCCCACCACGGCAATATCCGTCAAATTGAACAGCTGCTGAAAAATGCTGCTCAAGGCAATCGGAACGGCAAACCACAGGATCTTTCTACCCAGGGGGCCATTCAACATGTCTACATTGGTCTTCGCCATACTCACCTTAAAATCGGGCGTAAATTTAGATTTTCACTCAGTCACCTACAAGGGCTTTTTTCTACCTTTACAACGCAAAAAATAGAGCGGCCCACCCCAGTTTTCCGGGTCGCCATAAAACGGAGATTATCATGGGTTTTAAATGCGGTATCGTAGGCCTCCCGAACGTAGGCAAGTCCACCATCTTTAACGCCATCACCAACGCCGGCGCCGAAGCGGCCAACTACCCCTTCTGCACCATCGAACCGAACGTGGGCATGGTAAGCGTGCCGGACAGCCGCCTCGATGAACTGGTCAAGGTCTACAACCCGAAATCCATCGTTCCCGCCGTTACAGAATTTGTGGACATCGCAGGCCTTGTAAAGGGCGCCGCCCAGGGCGAAGGCCTCGGCAACCAGTTCCTGACCCACATCCGTGAATGCGAAGCCATCATGGAAGTCATCCGCTGCTTCGACGACGAAAACATCGTGCACGTCCACGGTTCCGTGGATCCGGTCCGCGACGTGGAAATCATCGAAACCGAACTCATCTTGAAGGACCTCGACTCCGTCGAAAAGCGCCTCGCCACCGAAGCCAAGGCTGCCCGCATGGGTGGTGCCGAAGCCAAGGCCCGCCTCGCCGCTTGCGAAAAGCTCCGCGACGCCTTCCAGGAAGGCAAGGCAGCCCGCACCGTGATGCACGACAGCGAAGAAATGGAACTCATCGTGAAAGATTTGGCCCTGCTGACGGCAAAGCCGCTCTTCTACTGCGCAAACGTGAAGGAAGACGACATCCTCACCGGTAACGCCTACGTGGAAAAGCTGAAGGAATACGCCGCCGCAAACGGCCACGAAGTCATCATGATCAGCGGCAAGATCGAAGAAGAACTTTCTGCCATGGAACCCGACGAGAAGGCCGAATTCCTCAAGGAACTCGGTATGAAGGAATCGGGCCTCGACGCCGTGGTGCGCAAGGGCTACGAAATCCTCGGGCTCCGCACCTTCTTTACCGCCGGCGAAAAGGAATGCCGCGCCTGGACGTTCCACGCAGGCTACAAGGCCCCGCAGTGCGCAGGCGTGATTCACACCGACTTCGAACGCGGCTTCATCCGCGCCGAAACCTTGAGCTACAGCGACTTCCTGAAGCACGGCAGCTGGAACGCCGCCAAGGAAGCAGGCCTCGTCCGCACCGAAGGCAAGGACTATGTGGTACAGGATGGCGACATCATGTACTTCCTGTTCAATGTTTAGTGGTTTCGCCGATTAGGTATCAGGCTTCAGGTACCAGGCTTTAGGTTTTAGGTATCAGGAAACAGACCTATTAAAATCAGCTCGCCTTAAGGCGAGCTTTCTTTTTAGGCCCTTCGGCAAGCTCAGGGACCTTAATAAGATTAACGAGCTTTCTTTTTAGGCCCTTCGACAGGCTCAGGGACCTTAAGATGTTGGTAAAGGTTGGTGAGCTTGTCGAACCACCGGGACCTTAATAAGGTTGGGATTCTACGATTTCTTCTTAGCGGCGCGTTTCGCCTTAATTTCGTCTACAATCGGCCGAATGATGCTAGCTAGGTTCATCGCGGTTCCTATGAGAATCATAAACGTTGCCGCGTGGATTCCGACGCCAGGTTCAACCTTCAGTAGCGGCAGTCCCATCGCCGCATTGAGTTGCCCTAGTTTCGACAGGAAAAACCACATCGAAACCATCGTAAGCATTCCCATCGCAATGGACCCTAGCGGAGTAAAGCAGGCAAACAGCCCCGCAAGTACAGCACCGGCAACAATCGCAAACAGGAACGGTACCGGTTCCATTTTTGGGAAATTCGGCATGCTCTGCTTGAACTTTTTCATCGCGAAAGAATTTCCTTCCTGCATCTTGTGAAGCGTTCCCAGGGCAGGTTCCTTCAGTTCCTGTTCCAAGTCAAGTCCCATCGCAAAGTCGTACAGCGACGGTTCGGCGATTACACTTTCATCGGAGCAGGAAACATTCGCCACGGGCATCAACAACGCAAGGACGACCAACAGGTAAGGAATCGCGGTCAGCCTTTTAAAAAGGCGCATTCCTCGTGCGCCCTTTACAGAATTTTCTTTTGGGCTTTCAGCCATTACTTATTTCCTTCGAAAACGGAGCGAGGGAAGGCGCAGCGGAATCCAATCCAGTCAGACCAGTAACGCGGATCTTCGTCGTCGTAGTCCGTCAGGTTCAGATCGTCTTCCTTGTCTTTCCAGGAACCGCCCTTATATACCTTGTTCGAGCCGAACATGGCTCCCGTCGGGTTTGAATCTTCAACCCAGAGCGAGAACATGAAGTACGAGTCGCGAGTCCATTCTGCCACGTTACCCGACATATCGAAAATACCCCAAGCATTGGACTTTTTGCCACTGACAGGCTGCGGTCCATAACCCGGATTTTTCTTGCCTAGGCTATAGGAGTTCGCCTTATAGACTGCATATACGCCCGGATTGGGTTCTGCATCCAGATTCCAGAGGGCACCTTCGTTATTGTCGGCACGGCCCGCAAATTCCCACTGGGCTTCCGTCGGAAGATCGCCGCCAATAGCCTTACAGAATGCAGAAGCATCGTTCCAAGTGATGTTGTGCACCGGAACGCGGGCACCCTTGAACACGGACCTATCCTTGATCTGTTTCGTCGAATCCAGGCGTTCCATCGTTTCCCTGAAGAACTGCTGCGTCACTTCTGTCGTCTGGATTCCAAATCCGGACATAGCGACCACCTTACCCTTGTAGCGGAAAGAGCCTGAATCAATCAAGGCCACGTTGCCATGAATCTTGTCACGAATGACGCGCGGTACATTCAAGGCCATATCGAGAGCAAAGCCGTCATCTTCCTTCTGGACCTTTTCCTTGGGTTCCTTGAGCATTCGAGGAGATTCTTCAGCAGGACGGTTCAGCCATTCCTGAACTTCAAAGTGGTCGAAAATGTAATTTGGCAGTTCAAACACACCACGGCAGGCCACCTCATTATTACTGATAACCAAGGAGAGGCCTGCATAGCGGTAATGGTGACGTCCCGTCAAGGCACCCTGATTATAAATCCAGACGGGCTTATTGTTTTCAAGGTTTACAACCGCGCGCACAGAAGCTCCCGCAGCAAGAATCGCATAAAGGGAATCAGCCGAATACCCACGGGCGTTACCAGACCAGGAGAAGTCAAAACGTTCACCCGATTGTCCAAACGTCAGGCGAACCGCCTTCAGGGGACAAACCGTAGCAGGCTGTTCGGCAACGGGCTGTTCCGTAGCAGGCTGCTCGGTAGCGGCGGTACTCACCGAGTCGGAAACCTGTTTCGAAGAATCTGCGGCCACCGTAGAATCGGGAACAGGCGCCGGAGCCACCTCTGCCGGAGCAGGCTTAGACGCTACACAAGATTCATCCTCATAGACAGGTTCCACCTTTGTCGGAGTCAAGGACACCTGCAGAGGCAGAGCCTGCAAGCTGTCGAGTTTTGCGCGAATGGCGCGGTTCACGATGCTGGCAGAGCCCATCTGGCTCATGCGCCACATCAGCAAGGCTTCTTCACGCTTGTTTTCGTAGCGGATCATGTAGTTGACATAGACGCTATCGTCAGAAGCAACGCCAAGCATCAGGTTCTTGCGCGGCTTCGGGTAGATTTTGGCAAACTTACTCGAGTCCACCTGCGGGATCGTTTGCTGGACATCCTTGGAAAGGCGGTCGAACAGCACTTCCGTTTCTTCCAGAGTCTTAGCGGAATTCACCTCAGCCATCGTCACAGTAGTCGTCGCCTTGACCATCGATGCGGTATCAAGGACCGGCAATTCCGGTTTAAGCACGACTTCGCCGCCACCGGGAAGCGAAACGGCATCTACGTACGGAAGATGGTTGGGCGCATAGAAGGAAAACGCATACATGCCGGGAGACAGGGGGTAAATCTTAGACGGGACCTCTCTCATACGAACAGAGAGCGACGTGGTTTCAAGATCCGGAATTGAGGAGTCGATGGTAATAACGCCCGGCTTGTCCGTTTCCTGCAAAGCCTGCCACTGGCCGTTCTTCTTAAAGTAAAGCTTCGGAACACGCGGAGAATAGATATAGTCCTTGTCGAAATAGATGTCCGCCTCATCCTGGAAAGCCCTGGACTTCTGCGTTGCATAGAAACGCATCAGCATCACGTCGGAGGCTTTCAGGTAGTTGTCCGCCATACTGAAAGCGTGGAGCTTCTCAAAATTTTCGACATTGATCGAACCGGAGAACCAAAGGTATTCCTTAGGCCCGTTCTTATGGCGCAAGAACATAATACTCGTCTTGAGCGGAACCATGGGAGGCTCCGAAAGGATCATATTCCCCTCTTTGACAATAGCCATATTGGCAATAGGCTGCATCAGGACCCCCTCCTTGAACATCACCGGGGCAATCCTGAAGTTCTTGTCGCTATCGGCAAAAGCAAGAGCCGAGAACAAGAGCAAGAAAGGAAGCAATCGAGTAAAGGACATAATAACTCCTGTATTCAAATCACTGGAACACGCAGAATGTTCCATTTTTCTCACATAAAGATAACATTTTTGCTAAACGGATTTAGTCATTTGGGCCCATTTTGAGCAAATAACCGCCTTCGGAGCCCCCGACAGGGCCCAATTCCACCTTCCAGTCCGAAAGTCGGATGATATCGGGGTGGTGTTCGATGACAATGACGGTATCGCCACGGGCAGACAGCTTGCGGAGCATATTCCAGAGAATCTGGATATCCTTGAGGTGGAGGCCCGTTGTCGGTTCGTCGAGCAGGTAGACCATTTCCTGAGCTGGCTTGCGGGCAAGTTCCGCAGCCAATTTCAGGCGCTGGGATTCACCGCCGCTGAGGGTCGTCACGGACTGGCCGAGTTTCACATACGGGAGGCCCACATCGCGCAGACATTCGAGCTTCGGCAAAATTTTCGGCTGGTCCTTGAAGAATTCGCAGGCTTCGGCGACGCGCATGTCAAGTACATCGGCAATATTCTTGCCCTTGAAGGTGACGGTGAGGGTTTCCTGATTGTAGCGTTTGCCGCCGCAGACATCGCAGACTTCCCACACGTCCGAAAGGAAGTGCATTTCCACCGAGATAGCGCCACGACCTTCACAGGCCTCGCAGCGGCCGCGGGCTAAGTTGTAACTGAAGCGCCCATAGTCGAAGCCTTTCAACTTGGCTTGCGGCAGTTTGGCGAACAGCTTGCGGATGTCGTCAAACACGCCCGTGAAACTCGCGGGCGTGCTGCGAGGAGTTCCCGAAATCGGACTTTGGTCAACCAAAAGAACTTCGCCGTTCTGTTTCTTGCGTCCGCGAGCCTGGAATTTCTTTTTGAGGCGCGGGTAAATTTCGTCCATGACCATGGAGCTCTTACCCGAGCCGGAAACGCCGCAGACTACACTGATGGCGCCCTTCGGGAACTTTACAGACAAATTCTTAAGGTTATTATGATTCAGCTTTTCAAATTCGTAGAATTCTGTGGAATCGGTGATGGGCTTTGCCGCAATCTCATTCGCCATCGGGATAGTATGCGTCAGGTACTTGACCGTTTCGCTGCGCGGGAACTGTTGCAAGGCGTATGGCTTGGAGAGCTGTTCGGGAGAACCTTCGGCGACGACTTCACCGCCGAACTCACCCGCCGCGGGGCCCATATCGATAATATGGTCCGCCGCCTGCATCATTTTCATGTCATGTTCCACGACCACGAGCGTATTGCCGAGGTCGCGCAGACGGTAAAGCGTATTGAGCAACATGGCGGTATCGCTTTCGTGGAGTCCCACCGTGGGTTCATCAAGCACGTAGAGTACACCTTCAAGGCCGCTACCGATCTGGCTTGCCAGGCGAATACGCTGGGATTCACCGCCGCTGAGCGTGTCGCCCGCGCGGTCGAGGCCGATATAGCCGAGGCCTACCCCCTTGAGGAAGTTCAGGCGTCCTACAATCTCGCGGAGCAAAGGTTCGGCGACCGTCATCTTGCCGTCGGGATTTTTGTCTTTCCCGAAATTGTCTCGCTTAAAGTTTTCGTTGCTGAACCATTCGAGCGCCTGGGCGATGCTCATGTGGTTCACATCCATGATATTCTTGTCGCCGATACGAACCGCCAGATATTCCGGTTTCAAGCGTTCACCATGGCAATCGGGGCAAACTTCGCCATCTTTAAAATGACCGAGGCCAAGGCAAGTTTCGCAAGCGCCCCAGTGCGTGTTAAAGCTGAAGTGTTTCGGATTGAGCGCCGAATCCATGTACCAGCCGCATTCCGGGCAGCCCGGCTTTTCGGAGCAGGCCAAACGATTTCCGCTTTCGTCTTCCACATACAAGATTCCGTTACCGTCGCGGTAGCCGCGTTCAAACGCTTCTACCAAGCGGGCGCGATTGTCTTCTTTCACCACAACCGTATCGACCACAGCGAACAGCTGCTTTTCGCGGGTCGGAATTTTCGGCAGCGGGAGTTCCACGAGCTTGTCGCCGAGGTAAACCTTGCGATAGCCTTTTTCCGTGAGAATCTTGGAAAGCTTCAGCACGTCCTTGATTTCGAACGGGGCAAGCACCGTGACCATTTTATTCAAGTCGCGGTCGAAAGCGTATTGCATCAGGTCGCCCGCGCTGTACGAAGACACAGGCTTCCCGCATTTCAGGCAATGCGGGGTCCCGACCCTCGCCCAGAAAATGCGGAAGTAGTCATAAATTTCGGTGAGGGTCGCGACCGTACTGCGCGGACTCTTGCTCGCACTCTTCTGGTCAATGGCGATGGCCGGAGCGAGGCCCGAAATGGAATCGATGCTTCCGTGATCGGGGCGTCCGAGGAATCGGCGGGCGTACGTACTTAACGTTTCGACAAAACGGCGCTGGCCTTCGCTAAAGAGTGTATGGAAAGCGAGGCTCGATTTTCCGGAGCCCGAAACGCCTGTCACCACCGTGAGCTTGTGCCGCGGAATCGTGACATCGATGTTCTTGAGGTTATGCTTACGAGCACCATGCACCTCAATGTCGAGCGACAAGTCTTCGCCGCCCTTGAGCGTACGGTCAAAATGATGGTTTTCGCCATGCTTTTTCGCTAACACCGGCGCAAGGTACTTACCCGTCTCGGACTTCTTGCATTTGGCAATCTGCTCCGGCGTTCCCGTCGCAATGATTTTACCGCCGTGGATACCCGCATTCGGGCCCAAGTCGATAATCCAGTCGGCACACTTGATCACATCCAGATTGTGTTCGATAATCACGACGCTATTGCCGAGGCTACGCAAGCGATTCAGGCAATCCATAAGCTTGCGGATGTCTTCAAAATGCAAGCCCGTCGTTGGTTCGTCAAGCAGATAAAGCGTCTTGCCTGTTCCTGGGCGGCGCAGTTCCGACGCAATCTTGATACGCTGCGCTTCACCGCCGCTAAGCGTCGTTGAAGGCTGGCCCAAAGTCAAATAGCCAAGCCCCACTTCCACCAGCAGGTTCAGTGGTTGCGCAATCTTCGGAATGTCCTTGAAGAACTCCGCCGCATCGGCGATGCTCAAGTCGAGAATTTCAGAAACGTTCTTGCCCTTATAATAGACTTCGCGCGTAGCATCGTTAAAGCGCTTGCCGCCGCACACATCGCAAGTCACCTGCACACTCGGAAGAATATGCATATCGACGATTTTCACGCCCGCGCCTTCGCAGGCATCGCAGCGGCCACCCTTCACGTTAAAGCTGAAACGGCTCTTGCTGTAACCGCGAATCTTGCTTTCTTCCATGCTCGCGAAAAGGTCGCGCACATCGTCCCAAATCTTGGTGTAAGTCGCAGGATTGCTTCGCGGTGTGCGGCCAATCGGCGTCTGATCGATTTCAATCACCTTGTCGATATTCTCGAGACCTTCAAGGTGGTCGAATTTTCCGACAGGTTCTTCGGCATTATAGAATACTCGGGCCAATTCGCGACGAAGAATCTGATTGATGAGCGTACTCTTGCCGGAGCCCGAAACGCCCGTCACTACCGTCAGCGCACCATCAAGCGGAATTTCGACATCGATATTCTTGAGGTTGTTTTCGGCGGCACCGCAAATCTTTAATTTCGGAGTATCCTTATCAATCTTCTTGCGGGTCGCAGGAATTTCAATTGCCTTGCGTCCGCTCAAATAAGCGCCCGTCAGCGAAGCCTTATTCTTCTCGAGTTCCTCGACAGTTCCTGCCGCAATCACGCGACCGCCTTCCACGCCGGCACCCGGCCCCACGTCAATCACGCAGTCCGCATGGCGCATGGTATCTTCGTCGTGTTCCACGATAATCAGGGAGTTGCCCTGCGCACGCAAATGTTCCAGCATCCCGAGCAGTTTATCGTTATCGCGGGGGTGGAGCCCGATGCTCGGCTCGTCAAGTACGTAAAGTACGCCCTGCAGGCCGGCACCCACAGCGCTTGCAAGCCTAATTCGCTGCGCCTCACCGCCCGAAAGCGTGGACGCCTTGCGGTTGATAGTCAGGTACCCCAGCCCCACTGCATTCAAGAAACTCAAACGCCCACGAATCTCTTTCAGGATTTCCTTGCCGATTCGCTTTTCCTTTTCGGACAAGTCAACCTTATTGAAAAAATCCACCGACTTTTCAACGGACCATTCCGTCATCTCGGTCAGATTCACACCATGGAAAGTGACCGCATTCGCCGTGCGGTTGATTCGCGTGCCGTGACATTCAGGGCAAACGCCAATCTGCATATACTTGCGGAAGTGGAAAATGTGCCACATGTCCCACAATTCCTGCATAATCGGGATGATACCGCGTTCCGATTCGCTAGGCGTGCCGTACAACACCGCATCCTGTTGCGCTTTCTTGAGTTTGTTCCACGGCGTATCGAGCGAAAAATGCATCTCGTTAGCGATGTTACGCAAGTTGCGGCGGCCGAAGTCGCTGAAAATCAGCGTACCGTCATCCTTCTTAATGGTCGCGATGCAGCCATCCTTGATGGACTTCGTCTTGTCCGGGATAATCAAATCCAGATCAAACTTGTAGCTTTCGCCCATGCCCTTACAAGCGGGGCAGCGACCCTTCGGGTCGTTAAAGCTGAAGAAACGCGGTTCTAATTCTGGAATAGAAATGCCGCACTTGGGACAAGCGAGCAACGTCCCCTGCAGGCGATATTCTTCCTTCGCACCAGTCTGCGACGCCTCCCCCGCACCTGCGGAACCGCCCGCCGACAATAAAAAGCTCACCAGTTTTCCGTCGGTCAGCTTCAGCGCACCTTCCAGAGCCTCGCGCAGACGGCTCATATTCTTGCGTTCAAGCGTCAGGCGGTCAATCACAGCTTCAATCGTATGCTTCTCGTAACGCACGAGCGCGGGAACATCTTCCAGGCGGTAAATCGTCCCGTCTACACGGGCACGCACAAATCCGTTTTCCTTGAGTTCGGCGAGTTCCTTGCGGTATTCACCCTTGCGTTCCTGCACAATCGGCGCCATCACCGTAATCTGCTTCCCCTCGTCGCTCACATACAAATTATCGACAATCTGGTCCACCGTCTGCGCCTGGATCACGCGCCCACAATCGGGGCAATGCGGCACGCCCAAGCGCGCAAAAAGCAAGCGGTAATGGTCCAAAATTTCTACCACCGTACCCACTGTGGAACGCGGGTTACGGTTCACCGTTTTCTGATCGATCGAAATCGTCGGCGAGATACCGCGTACGCTCTCCACCTCGGGGTGTTTCATACGGCCGATGAACTGGCGCGCATACGCCGAAAGCGACTCCACAAAGCGGCGCTGGCCTTCCTGGAACACCGTATCGAACGCAAGGCTCGACTTGCCCGAACCGGAAACACCGGTCACCACCACGATAGAATCGCGGGGAATGGAAAGGTTCACATGGCGAAGGTTATGCTCGTGCGCATCGCGGATTTCGATAGATTTGGTCATGCCCCCAATATAGAAAAAGACGGCAAAGCCGTCTAATTTTTAGTGAACATTTGTGTAGAAAACATTAAATCTTGAACTGCAGGATTTCATCAGCAGTCATAATTGCGGGCATCATCTTTACATTTCGAGTTGGCTACGAAGAACAACGACGTCTTCCAAAGAAAGCCCCGTGGCCGCGACAATTTTCTCGTCAGAATCACCGAGTTTTATCAGATTTTTCGCAATTTCACGAGTACGATCTTCAATCTTCGCATTGATATCTTCCGCGAATTCCTTGAAGATGCCGCGCCTCATGGCGTTATGATCCCAGATTTTGTGATACATATCCCGATAAACCTCGAACTCTCTCTTGGAAAACTTAGACACTTTTGCGCTTTCTGTCAAGTCCTTGAATTTTTCTTCGTTCAACTCCGCAGGAAGTTCCTTGAGACGATTCAAATAGCGAAAGAAAAACAGCCACTTGCTCAGGTCGCTAGACGTCTTTTCAATAAAGAAAGGAACCTTTGAAAGTTCAATAGCGGTAAAGTTGTAGGTGTCTACAAGCTGTTCCCCGCTTTCCAAATCAATTACCGTCCCCCGATGGACAGCACGTTCATCGGGGAAAACCGAGAAACGCGTCAGCGCAATCACGTAAGTCGGCTGAATATCGTAATCCCAATCCTGACCGGGTTCGGCCTGATTTGCCACCATCTCGCTCGCATAGAACGCAAGACGCTTCATGAAGTTATCCACTTCGCGAATCTGCACTTCAATTTCAATCAAATCACCCGCATCGTCCTTACAATGCAAATCAAAAATCGCCGTACGAGACGCCTTACTTCCACTCAGGTTTTTCGCCACATTACGGGTCCATACGTTTTTGATGGGCAACTTGAGTTGCGGTTCAAGTAAGTCATTCAGCAAATTTATGAGATTTTGCCGACTGGTAGGCTTGTCTGGGTCAAAGGCCTTCTTGAACGCCAAATCAACAAGCAGATTTGCGTACGGGCTCATTTCGCCCGGTTTCACGATACAGTCCTTAAAGGACTTACTTTCTTTCATTTTTCACTCCTTCCGCCTACAAGCATAAAAAGGCGGAGCTTAACGGTCAATAGCTCAAAATAGGTAAATACACATTTGAGCACTAGCAAATATAAATCAAGAAGAAATGATTGTCAAGAGGTTAGGGCAAATTATTTTCATAAAATTTTGCAAGTGGCACTTGCAAAATTGGTTCACTTCTAAATTACACTACGTACAACGTCTTTTGGAAATCGGTGAAGAAAACTTACCGTTCCACTATCTGCTGTATTTTGGCATCGTAGCGGTATTTGACGATCTGCCCCGTGATTATCATTTCAACAGCTCGTTCTATAACTGGGAGCGGGACAACAAACCATTCCTTCGGGACATGGCGACGACCTTTTTCATCAAACACATCCACATTCAAACAGCAGGTTCCAAAGAAATTATGAATCAACTGTTCAAATTTTTGAGGATTCATGTTGAAGCATTTCCAACTCGTAACATGCTTAACGGGGGCCATCAAATATGTTGGCTCCATTTCAGCATTCTTAATGCGCTCCTGAACAGATGTCGTGCAGAATCCAATTTTATACAAATTTTCGATGCTAGAAATATTCGGGTCACGACTCAGTGATTTACAGACATAAATAAAACCACAAGCCTGGTCATTCTCGTTTATTCCACCAAGCATGTTTTCGACTTCATTGGCTACATCTTCGCTGCTTTCCGTTACCGTTTTTCCATTCAAGTAGAGCAGTTTTTCAACTGATCGTTTGAGAAGTGCCGCTTCAGTTCCATTTTCAAAAATACAGCGGGTTCGTCCATTCTTGTAAATATGTTTGCCCTCAGGCGTCACACCGTCATATTGCGAAATTTCAATACTTTCGACAAAGAACAACAAACCGTTATAAACGTAATATCCGCCTGCTTTCAAATCAGAAAGTTTAGAGCCGATAAGTTTTCTTTTGCCCGCCTTCAAATCCTGCTGAACACGTATAAAATTAGATTCGTATTTTGCAAAATCCTTGCACGGCGTTCTTTGAGCAACAAAATCAGCCTCATCTCGGCCAATCGCTTTCTTTACCGCAGGGCGCAAAGCAAATATAGACGAATCTCCCCCTAGCAGCCCTAAGTCATCACCAGCCAGAATATCATCAATACTCGCAGGAACAGTTTCTTTATTTAACTCGCCCGAACGTTTTGACACCAAGCCATGAATATCAGCATTATATATGGCTTGATTGTCCTTCACCGCTCCGTTTCTAAATGTCTCTAGACGTTTAGCTAAGCGATACTCACCAATATCACCACTATCCGAAGATGGTTCCTTGCCGTGAGACTCATAGAACGCGTTTATTTCATACAACTCCTGCAAAAGGCGGTCATAATCCGTCGGAGCCGCACTCTTAGGCTTTACATTCAAAAGCCCATCAGGATCATTTGCAAAAATAGAATCTAGAATATCACTGGCCATCTCGTTCTCTCTTCTTCTTCCGCAAATAGATCAGGCATTGAGCCAAACGGCTTTCATTAAAATCCATGGAATCAATGTTCGGTTCTTTTCCGTTCTGCTTGACAAAAGCTTGAACTTTCGGCCATAGAATAAGAGCTTCTTCGTCGGTCATTTCAATACGGGTTGATTCAATCGTCTCACGAATCATTTTCAGCACGGCAGGTGTCACCGACTTGGAAAGAACTTCAAAAGCAGCCTGGAACGGATTTATAGAATCAATAAGGTCTATGTGAAGGTCATCGATATTCACGAACTTATTTGCCATTCGAATAAAGCGACGATCCACACCATCTTCCCCCTTTACCGTTTCGATGGTCGACTTGCGAATTACGGAATCAACAACAACCTGTTCGCGAAGTTCTTCAACTTCTTCATCATTCAAGTCAGGATACTTGGCACGGATGATTTTGGGGATAATGACCTTATTGATTACTTCAGGGTCACACGCCCCCGGCATTGCTGTTTGCATTGTCTTATCCTGCAATATGGTCGCCTTCAAATCATCAAGGTCAGTCTCTACAATCGCCTTAACACGCTTGGAAGTAGGTTCCTTGAAGCCTCTTATCTTGATAGTCCCCGGTTCATCCTCGTCATCGTCAGAAACTTTAGTCTTAAAATCCCATTGCGGCGCAAGAACCTGTTCCATCAAGAGTGAAGCCGTTATCGCCTTGAGCATATTATTTACTGCGACAACAACTTCATCATCCTTCGCTTCGGGCTGCGCGATCAAATTTGTGAATTGTGCGTGAGTCTTGTTTTCACTATCACGGGTACAACGCCCGATAATTTGGATGATTTCGGTTAGAGAACCTCGATAACCTACGGTAAGGGCATGTTCGCAATAAGGCCAATCGAAACCTTCCTTTGCCATACCCAAAGCGATAATCAAGTCCATATCGTCCGGTTTCTCAATTTTTCGCAGATAATCAACAATCTTATTGCGGTTACGCGGTTCATCGTCAACCAAGTCAGCAACCTTCAAGATTTTACCATCTTTTTTGCGGCGAACGTAAATAACACCTGTTGCAGAATCCTGTTTATCAACAGTTCCTATGCTATCCAGGATAAAATCGACCTCGGAACGCTTGTCCTTCGTTGATTCGCCAGAATTCACATTCGGGATATGGAGAATCGTCTTCTTGTCAGTATTGAGAACCTCAGTTATGGCGCTTGTATATTTTCCTTGATAGAAATTGTACCCTATGCCAAGCGATTTCAGATACTTATAACCGTTTAATTGCTCATAATAATTGTAGGTTATCTTGGTAAATTTAGCCTCATCTTCTGCGGTAAGCACAGGCACGGAATCGCCACGGAAATACGAACCCGTCATGGCGACAATATGCACACTAGATTTCGCCATTATTGCTCGGAGCATCTCGCCCAAGCGACTAGATTCATCGGCAGAAACATGATGAAATTCATCTATAGCAAGCAGGCAGTCGTCAAAATCCTTTTCTGGAAAGCCCTCCGTCGCAAAACGTAGCGTCGCATGGGTGCAAATAAGGATTTTTTCGTTACCATTCTTCATAAAATTTTTGAAGGCATCGACTTTTCCTGTGCTAGAATCGCTCCCTGCCGTGCACAAATTATATTCATCAGACGGGGTCCAATCAGCAAAGAATCCGTTTTTACGTAGTTCCGTAGGAGCAAAAGACGATCCGATGGAACGTTCCGGCACAGCAACGATTACCTTCTTAAGCCCCTGATGATACAATTTATCAAGAGCAATAAACATAAGGGCGCGGGATTTACCAGATGCCGGAGGCGACTTAAGCAACAAATATTGCTCTGCACGAGCCGCATAGGCCCTCGCCTGCATTTCACGCATCCCCATAGAATCCGTTCTAGAGGAATTACCTGTCTGAGCATATTCAAAATGAACAATATCTGGCATAATTTAGCCTCCGATTAAACCTTTTTTGTCCGCATACCCGACTTTTTCTGGGCTTCAAAAAATGTTTCCTTGTCCCGTTCTTCCTTAATCATCTGTTCATAAAGTTTGAACAGGAATTCAAGACGTTCCTCGTCACTCGAAAATGGTTTTGCACGATACAATTTTTCAATGGCAAGATCGTTTGCCTCGTGTGCAGCCTTCAAATCTTCGGGCATTGACTCGGGATCGTATAAGTCAGCGAGCGTCTTTCCTGGATGATTCTCTCGAGCAGCTATAATGTCAAAAGCTTTTCGTTTAAGGACATTCTTTTGGTCTTCATTGATGTGAGGGAAAGGGAATGTATTATAAACAAGTTGAACGGAATAACGAATACGTTCTTCCAACGTTCCTCCGACACTTCGCGCCCAAACATTATGCATTTTCGAGTTTATGACACTAAAAATCCAGGATTCAGCATCATAGATTGCGAATGCAGCATTTGAAATAACAACCCCCGAAGAAAAAATATCCGTCGGTATATAAATTCGCTTTTCTGAAGACGTTTCAGGTAGAATAATAGAATCAGCATTTTTATATCGAATTTCACCAAATTTATATGGAGTATCAGCTAATTTTTGCGTAGCTTTTTTGGGGCTTTTTAAACGAAATTCCCTGCATTTTTCAATGCGATTTTTTATTTCAGGATTATCTTTTAAAATTTCATATTGGCCATCTTCAATCCAAAAACAATATCGATTTACCCCATTAATAAACTCTTCCGCTCCAATATATCGTTTTATACATTGACATAATTCTGGATACCTCACAACAAGGTCTTTTTTATCATTTTCCGAAAGAGCCAAAAGACCTTTATTGTCAACAGCCTTTGACCCATAACACATTTGAGGAAAGAAACATGTCAGATTCTTATTCCGTTTTTTGATTATTATATCATCATAATCTAACAGATAGGCATTTTGATTTTTTACCAATTGTTTTCTTGATTCATGATAATGGTATTTGGGCGCATTGCTCTTATTTCTCAATCCAATAACGGTCACAGCAACACCCGCGTTATGTTGTGCATTGTTAGACCATTTGAAAGAATCATAAGAAAAGAAAATTTCTAGACCAAGTGCGAATATGTTCGGCCATAAAATGGCAACTTGTTCCCCCTGACATATTGAATTTGTGCTAACAAAAGCGAATTTGGCATTATTCTTTGAGCGAATATAATTCGTTCCTTTATAAAACCAGCAAGTAATATAATCTAAATTTTTAAATCCTTTAACATCGCCTACAGCAATTTCTCTATCTTCTTTCTGTTTTTCATCAAGTAAGTTTCCTCCCAAATATGGAGGATTTCCCAGCACAAAGATTTCATCGCCTTCATTTTTAGGGCAAACATCTTCCCAATCCAATCGGCACGCATTTCCTTTGACAATATGCCCCGCTTCTTTCAAGGGTAGCGTCGGGCAGAGTACACCAGTCTTATTAATGAATTCAACATTCATCTGGTGCTCGGTTAACCATAGAGAGAGTTTTGCCGTTTCACAAGCAAAATCGTCTATTTCAATTCCATAAAAATGATCAAGATGAATTCCTGTAAGGCCTAATTCGCCTAGTTTTAAAAGAATTTCCATCTCCAGCTTACGCAATTCTTTGTAAGCAATAATCAAAAAATTTCCCGAACCGCAAGCAGGGTCGAAAACGCGAATACCACGTATACGCATCAGCAATTTTTTCAGTCTCGAAACATTAGATCCCGCAATTTCAAATTCTTCCCGCAACTCATTCAAGAACAACGGCTCTATCACCTTCATGATATTGGGAACGCTGGTATAATGCTGCCCCAAGTTACTCCGCTGCTCCTCGTCGATAACCGTTTGGAACATAGAGCCAAAGATATCTGGATTGATATCCTTCCAATCCAATTCACCACATTCAATAATTTTGTTGCGGCTATGGGCAGAAAACTTCGGAATCTCAATGCGTGTGCGGAAAAGGCCGCCATTCACATAAGGGAACTTTTCCAAATAATCAGGCAAACCATTTCGTTTGTCAGCCGGAGTATCAAGCACAACAAAGAGACGACTCAGAAACTCATCTAAGTCCGAACCATCGTCGTGGGTTGATTTCGAAAGAGTATTTACAAACAGATTGTCCGTAAAAATTCCTGTATCTTCGGCGAAAAAACAGAAAAGTAACCTGGAGAGGAACAAGTTCAAATCGTGGGGAGTAATTGATGTATTCTCGTTATCTTTCCTGATTTCATCAAAAAGTTTCGCCATCTTGCGGGCTGCACGAACATCGGCAGGGTTTTCATCGATGTATTCCGCCTTTTCGATGCCAGCCCACGGTAGGAAGAACGCATAATGTTTGGGTAAATCCTTGTAAGGCGTTTCCAATGTATCGCCATTCTTTGTATCAACACAAAGCAGTAAATCGCCATCGGTAAGTATGACGAACCTTTCATTATACTTGATTGCTTTCGCCGTAGCAAGAGCAACCCCGATATTCAACTCACCCTTAAAGAACGACTTATAAAGAAGTTTATCCTTCCAATTAATCTCACCGGGCCGTGTCGCACGGTTCAGCGTTCCATTCTGGAGTCTTGAAACCGATGCCTTGGGGAGACCGTACGCAAGAATCAAATCGTAGATAAAAGATTCGTCAACGCCCTCAGGATAACGTTCGACAAGGGCAGCAACCTGGGATTCAATCTCTGATACATTCGGCATAAACAAGGCTCCTGTTTACGCCTCTTGCCCTGACGTTCAATCCACGCTTTTAATGCAATAGAAAAAGGCGTGAGTCAATACGTTTACCACGACTGCGGCCCTAGACTAAGCCTTAACCCGATAAACGCACGACCCACGCCCCATAAAGGGCACAATGCACCAAAGACCCAGACTGAATCTGGGCATGGACATAGCGATGCACTAGCTTGCACCAATGCATGCGTGAGCGTTCGCCTTGTTCTCGGGTTTGAAATTGTCTAGGTTTCAGTCGTGAGAACAAGAGACAAAACTCTTTATACTGATAATATAAGTAAATATGCGAGAATTAGATTGCCACAGTCCTTAAAAGGACCTTGCAATGACGTGCGAGGCGAGAGCAGCAGAATCGCATGCGAGTTCTATTGTCGAGCCGATGCAGTCATGCGTTCTGCGCAATGGCAAAACAAGGCGTGACAAATTGGGGGGGTGGACTGGGTAAGCCGGGCGTTACGGGTGTGGCGTATGAACACCCGTTAGAAGGGGTGGCGGATGGTTCGGCAGGCTCACCAACCTTTTCCGTCACTTTTCGCCTGACGAAACAGAAGTCAGGGGGAGGCCTCCCCCATCAAACAAGAACTCTTTCCGTACAGTTCATAGGCTTGCGCAATAACGCTCCATAAATTTATATTCCATACAGAGCCATAATTTATCGGAGGCAGGATGAGCAATATGACAAACATTGCAGATACAAAAAGAGGAATGCCTTGCGACATTCCCCTATTGAAACTAGAGATCCTTCGACGGAGTTTACCCTGAGCCAGTAGAAGGGCCTGGATGACACGTTCGCGTCACTTTTTACCGTCTGCTATTACACAATCAGTGCAAGCTTCGGGAAGACGCCGATCACAATCAGGGCGATTGCAGCGAGCGTCACGGCAAAGCGGAGCAAGTAGGCATACACCGTATTCTTGCAGCAGCACTTGCATGCACATTCAGCCTTCAAGGGCATGAAGAGCACAAAGGCGATGCGCAGGTAGAATACCGCAGCAATGAGCGAAAGGCCAAATGCGATTCCCGCGATCATACCAAGTCCACCCGCAAGGGCGTCGGTAAAGAGCGTGAACTTTGCAAGGAATCCCGCTACAGGCGGCATACCGGCGAGGCTTGCCAAGCAGACCGTCGTCGCCACAGCCACGTAGGGGCGCTTGCGACCGCGACCCTGGATGTCTTCGAGGGTTTCGTTCTTGTCATCTTTACCGGCAAGGTAGGCAATACCCGTAAGGGCGCCCGCACTTGCAATCGCGTAGGTCACCAGGAAATAATACATGGCACCCATCTGCACCGTGCCCTCGGTCGCATAGTCCGGGAGCAACAGGCCGATCACGATAAAGCCTGCATTCATCACGGCAGAGTAAGCCATAATGCGGCGAATCGACTTCTGGGCGAGACCGCCAAAAGCGCCGATTGCCATCGAAAGAACCGACACCACAATAATCACGTAGAACAGGCTCTTGTTTTCGGAATGAATCGTCACCTGTTCGGCCAGGTTCCAAGCCGGAGCGGAACCGATGCGGGTAACCAGGGAGCCAAGCCAAAGAGTTCCGAGAGCAGCCAAGGCCCCCACCTTCACGACTGCAGCCATAAAGCCCGTCACCGCCACAGAGGCACCCGTGTAGACGTCGGCCACCCAGAAGTGCACCGGAGCGGCACCCGCCTTAAACAGGAGAGCGAACAGGGCAAGGAGAACGCCAATGCCGTAAACCAGTCCACGGCCGGCAATCACAGCGGCAAAGATACTGGTCGAACCCGTTGCACCATAAATCAGGGCGACACCGTAAAGGAAGATGGCACTGAAAATAGAACCCGACACAAAGTACTTGAAAGCACCTTCGCCCGCGTTCACATCCTTACGGCGAAGGCCCACCAAGGCGTAAATCGGGAAACTGGCAAGTTCCATGCCCAGGTAAAGGGCCAAGAAATCGATCGCCTGGGTCATCAGGAGGGCGCCACTCGTTGCAAGCATCAGCAAGCCGTAAGCTTCGCCACCCTTGAACTTTTCATGGCCAAGCGTCCACTGGAGCCCGGCAATGCCAAGGAATGCGCAGAGCACAATGGATGCCCCGAGCACGCGACGAATCGGATCCATGGCATAGAGGTTCATAAACGTATCGGTCGTCGTGAGGAAATAAGCCCCAAGAGCAAGCGCGATAAAGAAACTTGCAACCCAGGGGAGCACCTTGTGCTTGTTTTCATCCTTAAGGAACGGTTCTGCAGCAAGGGACACCAGGGCTCCTGCGGCAATCAGAATGACCGGCAAGAGATTAACGATATTACTCATTTTCAGAAGCCTCCTCGTTTACTTTGGCCTCGTTAGATTCAGACGCATTTTCCTGAGCGTCGGCGACATCGGTTTCACTCATCGCCTTGAGCTGTGCAATCAGAGAGGCGCGTTCCTCGTCGGTAAAACCATTCGCCTTCAGGTTGGAATCCAGCTGATGCAAGTCTTCTTCGGTCATGGGCTGAGCCACGGCGGCGATATTTTCGTCCACAGCAATGTCACCTGTCGTATCGACAGATGCTTCGACCGTCGCATCGGCTGCGGCATCGGAGGGGTGCGTCACCTTGTTCATTTCCTGCACGGCGGACTCGTCAAAGAGCTGAAGCGCGTTGGTAATGAAAGCAGGATGCATACCGAACACCACAAGGAGAATTCCCATGATGCCGATCGAAGAACCTTCGAGAGCGGTCATGCGCTTGCCATCTTCGTACTGGCGAGCCGGCGTACCGAAGATAACCTTCTGCACAAAGCGGAGCATGTAGGCCGCCGAAAGAATCAGGCAAAGGCCCACGACGAGAGCCGGAAGCGGCCCCATATCCCACAGGGACATCAGCACCGTGAATTCACCGACAAATCCTGCCGTTCCCGGAACCGCCAAAGAAAGCACGGCCAAGAAGCCGAACAAGGAACCGAACACCGGATTGCGCTTAGCAAGTCCACCGAGCTGTTCGATATCGCGCGTACCCGCAAAGCGTTCCGCAATGCCCATCAGGTAGAACTGCGCACCGGCGCTGATACCGTGAGCAACCAGAAGCACGAGCACTGCAGGGAGCATCGATTCGGACAAGCTGAACACACCTGCCACCGCAAGGCCCAGGTGACCCATGGAGCTATACGCCAGGAGTTTCTTACCGTCGGTTGCACGAAGCGCCATCAGGGCTCCGTAAACAGCGGTAAGGAGGCCAAGCCACATCATGGCATCGACCACTTCCATCGAAAGCGGGAAAATCGGGAGAATCCAGGCGATAAATCCGAAAACGCCCGCCTTGCTCATGGCACCCGTAAGGATTGCCGAAAGCGGAGCCGGAGCTTCGGCGTAGGTAATCGCCTGCCAGCCGTGGAACGGGAATACGGGGGTCTTCACCATAAAGGCGAGCAAGAAGCAAGCCAAAAGCGTTGCCTGCATCGCGGGGTCCAGATTCTGGAGCGCCACCGCCAAGGAAAGCACCAAGGAATTATCCGCAACCGTAAGAAGGTACCACAGGGCAACCATCATCGGAGCAGAACCCACCAAGGTGTAAATGGCAAACGTCATCGCCGCATTACGGCGATCTTTACCGCCAAAGCCTGCAATCAGGACCGCGGCAGGGAACACCATCGCTTCAAAGAAGAAGAAAAACAGGACCGCATCTGCCGCGAGGAAGGTACCGTTCATGGCACCCATCAGGGCAAAGATGGCGATCGCAAAATTGCGGTAGTTCTTTTCAAAGGTATTACGCCCCGTAACCAGGGACACCAGGGAAAGGCCCGTAGAAAGGAACACCATCCAGGCGCCCAGTCCGTGACTGTACAGGTAGTAGTAAACGGATCCCTTCGCACCCGGAATACGGAACCATTCAATGGCCTCCGTAGCCTGGTTTCCGGAAGCAATCAAGGCAATGGACATCGCCACGAAAGCAATACCGAACAAGAAGGCAAGCCTAGAAGAAGACTTCGCGTCTTCCTTGGAAGTCGCCATCATCAAAATGGCGGCTGCAAAAGGAGCCAAGACGAGGAAATGCAACAGCATTAGAACAATCCTCCAGTCAAAAGTACAACAGCGATTAACGCGACGACACCGACCAGGCTAAGCGTAAGCTGCACACGCACCTTGCGCGCCTGGAAAGAGCTGACTCCGTCGCCCACGATTTCGACAATGGCACCCACCGTCCATTGAGCGGCCTGCAAGACCTTGTCAACGAACATATCCGCAACAAAGGCGAGAGCCTTCGTGATGACAATGAAAATTTCGTGGATGTAGTCAAAGAAGAACGTCCAGTCGGCCTTGAAGCCTTCGGGAGCGCTCCCCCACTTGGCATGCAGGCGCGGCAGGCGCTTGAGTCCATAAACCATGTATGCGATCATCATACCGAGCAGGGCTGCGGCCGTACCGAAGCAGGCAAACGCCAGCGGATTCACGTGCGCAATTTCGAGCTTGCCCAGCATGTAGTTCTGAGCCTCCCCAACCACCGGGGCAAGGGTCGCTTCAAAGAACTTGATGCCCATGGAGTCAGCCCACAGGTAACCGGCAAACACAGCACCGAAGGCAAGAATCACCATCGGGATAAGCATGCTGGCCGGAGCTTCGTGGATATGGGCTTCCTTTTCCTTGGGGCCACGGTATTCGCCGAAGAAGGTCATAATGATGAGGCGACCCATGTAGACTGCCGTAATCACGGCGGTCAGGAGGCCCACCACGTAGAAGAACTCGCCGCACGGAGCGTTCGTATAGAGACGTTCCAGGATCAGGTCCTTAGACCAGAAACCGGCAAAGCCCGGGAAGCCGATAATCGCAAGGAATGCAAAAATCATCACGCAGGCCGTAACCGGAGTCTTCTTGAGAAGTCCACCCATGCGGCGCATATCCTGTTCCCCTGCAAGGGAATGAATCACGGCACCGGCACCCAAGAAGAGGGCAGCCTTGAAGAAGGCGTGAGTGAACACGTGGAAGATAGAGGCGTCGAATGCCGAAGCACCCGCAGCCATGAACATGTAACCGAGCTGAGAAATGGTCGAGTAGGCAAGCACCTTCTTGATGTCGTTCTGGAAAAGGCCTGCGACAGCCGCCCAGAAAGCCGTGAGCATACCCACGATCAAGACGATAATCAGCACTTCGGGAATCACCGTGAACATACGGGAAAGACGTGCGAGCAGGTAAACGCCCGAGGTCACCATGGTTGCGGCATGGATAAGGGCAGACACAGGAGTCGGACCCGCCATGGCATCCGGAAGCCAGGTGAGGAGCGGAATCTGGGCGGACTTACCAGTACAACCCAGGAAGAACAGAAGACCTGCAACCGCGATAATCGGAGTCGCCAGTTGCACATGGCCACCGGCAATCAACATCTCGATGAACTTGTTCAGGGCATCGTAGTTGAGGATCGCGGAACCGCCAAGAGTTGCAAGACAAAGCATACCGAGCAGGAACCCGATATCGCCCACGCGGTTCACAATGAAGGCCTTGTTTGCAGCCTTGCAGTTATTGAGATCATGGTTCCAGAAACCGATAAGCAGGTAGGAGCAGAGGCCCACGCCTTCCCAACCGAGGAAGGTGAGCAAGAGGCTATCGGAAAGAACGAGCACCACCATGCTGAACAGGAAGAGGTTGATGTAGGCGAAGAAGCGGGCAAAGCCGCGGTCACCGTGCATGTAACCAATCGAGTAGAGCGCGATAAGCGAACCGATGCCGGTCACGAACAGGAGCATCACGCGGGAAAGGCCGTCGAACAGGAATCCGATATCGACCTTGAGCATCGGGATGTCAATCCAGTTGCAGAGCGTCTGACGGATGCCTTCTTCGGGCATGCCGAAGGCGAGCAACACGACACTCACAAACGAAAGCACCGGGAACAGCACCGAGAGCGCCCCCACGAAACCTTCGGAAGGGCCCTTCTTGCTACCCGACGAGACAACGGCTATGGTGCCGAGCAGAATCGTTCCCAGAAGCGGGAAAAGAGGAATGATCCAAAGCGGTAAATTTGTCATTGCTTACCCCTTCATATTGGAATAGTTGTCGGAATCGACACTTTCACGGTTGCGGAAAATGAGGATCACGAGTGCAAGGCCCACGCAAGCTTCGGCAGCGGCAACGGCGATCGAGAACAGCGGCACAATCTGGCCCGCGACACTCAAATCGGCAGGAAGCGTCTTGGCAAAGCCCACGAAACTGAGGTTCACTGCGTTCAGGGCAAGCTCAACACCCATCAGCACAAAGAACACGTTGCGGCGGGAAAGAGCCACAATCAGTCCGATGCTAAAGATAACCAGGGCAAGAATCTGGATATAGATCGGTTGGAGTTCCATTACTTATCCTCCTTTTCTTCCGAAACAGCTTCTTCAGAAGCTTCGGAACCCAGGTGCTTTTTCGCCATGAGGACCGCAGCCCCCATCGAAGAAAGCAGCAACAAGCCAAGCACTTCGAAAAGGACGAAGTAGCCGGGACCCGTCTGGGCCGTATTGAACAAGTTCGAAGAAGTCATCTCGACGGAGCCGCGAAGCGTGGAAACGTCGAAGCCCATCGGAGACATCACGAGGGCAAAGCCCACGAGGCCGGCCAAGACAAGCACGCCGATGACCACGAAAATGGAAACACCGTCGAACATGGGAGTCTTATTGTCCTTCGCCGCGTTCAAGACCGAAATCACGAACACGAGAAGCATCATGATTGCACCGGCATAGACCATCACCTGGACAACCCCGATAAAGGGGCTTCCCAACAGGCCATAAATACCCGCGAGCGAGAGCATGGTAAGAATCAGAGAAAGGCCACCATAAAGCGGATGCTTCGAGAAAAGCACGCCAAAGGCCGCCACCACGGCAATCACCGCAAGAACGATGAAATAAATCAGGGCAAGCATTACTTTACCTCCATTCCCCAGACCGCGCGGGCCTGGGCATTCTTTGTACCACCCGGAGCCTTCTGGCTCTGTTCGTCATCGGGGTAATCCTTCGGGTCCCAAGCAGTGAGGGTCTTGAGGTTTGCCACGAATTCGTCGCGGGTGCGGTGTTCAAAGATGATTTCCTTGGTATCCATGCGGAGCGCATCGACCGGGCAGGCTTCAACGCAAAGGCCACAGAACACGCAAGTCAGATGGTCAATGTCGAAGCGTTTCACCTTCTTTTCGATACGCGGATCGTCACTGGCGGTCGCTTCGATATAAATGCAGTGGGCAGGGCAAGCCGCAGCGCACATGCCACAGGCAACGCAACGGGGGCTGCCATCGGGGCGAAGCATCAGGCGGTGCTTTGCACGGTAAGTGCTACGGACTTCGGGCTGACCTTCCGGATAGGAAATGGTCGGCAGAGTTTCGTAGCGGAAAAGACCACGGGCGGCGTGCTTGAGCGTCGTCCACAGGCCGCGAATCGCCTCGAAGATGTAGAGGCGTTCTACCCAGTTCATGGGTCTTTGTCTAATAACGCGGGCCATTAGTTACCTCCCAAGAGCTTCGCGACCACGGCGGTCACGACGAGGTTCAAAATCGCGATATTCAGGATAATCTTCCAGCCAAGGTGCATAATGTGATCGTAGCGGAAGCGCGGAAGCGTCCAGCGGACCCAGATCCACACCCAGCAGAAGAACACGCTCTTCACCAGGAGCACCAGCAGGTGGATGAGAGCCGTACCGAGGGCAGCACCCAAGGTGTTCACGGCAACACCGTTCACCATAGTCACCTGCGGGTTGTAAAGCATCCAGGAGGCAACACCGGCGCAGATAAGCACCACGGCGGCGATCCAGCCGATACCCTTGTAAAGCTTATATTCCTGCAAGATTTCCATCTTGTTTACCTGGGCCGCAGCACGGAGCTTGCGGGAGTAGCGGTAAATCATATGGAGGAATGCGAGAGCGAAGAAAGCGAGCACCCAGCAGAGGATAGCGAGCGAGCCACCCATGTGAGCCTGGATGGTTTCGGTCGGCACGAACGGGACCGAGTAGCCGCCCAGGAAGAGGGTCGCCACCAGAAGGCTGCTGATGCAGATGTGGGAGTATTCACCCATGTAGAACAGGCCGAACTGCATGGCACCATATTCAGTGTGATAACCGGCAACGAGTTCAGGTTCACCTTCGGCAACGTCGAACGGAGCACGGCCCGTTTCGGCAATCGTCGCAATGAGGAAGCAGAAGAATGCCACCGGCTGGGCGACAATGCCCCACACGTGGTGTTCCTGCCAGCTCACGATATCGGTGAGGCTGAAGGAGCCCGCGAGCACCAGGAGGCCCATCATCGAAAGGCCCTGGCAGACTTCGTAGCTGATCGTCATCGCGGTCGTACGCAAAGAACCGAGGTAGCTGTACTTGGAACGGGAGCTAAGACCCGCAAGCACGGCACCATAGGCGGAAAGCGAACTGAAACCGAACAGGAGCAGAATGCCCACTTCGGAATCCACGATCGGACCTGCAATGCGCACCACCTGGCCACCCCATTCAAAGACCATCGGGCCAAACCAGGGAATCACGCACGGAGAAAGGAACACGATGGCAAACGGGATTGCCGGCGCCACGTAGTAAAGGAACTTCTTTGCACCCTTCGGAGCAAACATTTCCTTGAAGAACAACTTGGTACCGTCGCACATGTTCTGCACATAGCCGAGCAGGCGGACCTTACCAAAATACGGAACCTTGATGTAGGAGCGGTTCGGGCCCTGACGGTCCTGCATGAAACCCGCACCACGGCGTTCCATAGGAATCAACAACAGGATGTAGAGCACCGGCACGAAGCAGAAGCCGAACTTCGCAATCGTGATAAGCCATTCCACCCAGGTTTTGGATTCGATGATATCCATTAGGCGTTACCTCCTTCGAGCAACTTGCCTGTACTCTTGATGGTATCGTAAGAAAGTCCTGCAAGCACGCCTGCATATTCGCCCGCATGTCTGAAGGCTTCGAACGCACTTTCGAATTTGCTTCCGGCGAGTTCCGAAAGAACATCGTAAGCGGCGCGGATCTTTTCATCGGGGCATACCGGGCATGCATTCAACTTTTGCAGAATGTTCAGGCTGTTCACCATGGTACCCTGGACTTCGCTCCAGTGGCGGATACCGAAGGCAAGCGTTGCCTTTTGTGCAGTCGCATCGTTGAACGGAGTGAGAGCGATTCGGGTCGGAATCTTTTCGAGGGCGGCGACAGCGGCACCACCTTCGCCGAAGATATCCATATTCACCGTGAGGAGTACCTTGAATTCGGGAGCACCCTTCACGACATCCTTTCTGCAACGGTCAACGAGATTGT
The DNA here is from genome assembly GCF_947166265.1 of uncultured Fibrobacter sp. NCBI lineage: Bacteria > Pseudomonadati > Fibrobacterota > Fibrobacteria > Fibrobacterales > Fibrobacteraceae > Fibrobacter > uncultured Fibrobacter sp. Next base: position 167,621 of record NZ_CAMVDO010000001.1, read on the forward strand.
CGAGGTTGTCATCGGGAATACCGAGCAGCTTGAATGCGGCGCGGTTTGCAAGCGGGTCGCCACTCATGGCAATGCCATCGGGGGCACCAACCTTCTTGAAGGTCCCGCCGAAAAGTTCGGCGGAGTCGCCCAAGGCTTCTTTCAGCATGCGGAGCGCAGCGAGGTCTTCGATGGTGCAGGAGCCACCGGCAACGAGGGCGACCTTGCCCCCATTCTTCTTGGCTTCTGCAAGGGCTTCTTGAATCACGTGGAAGCCCATCGCCGGGAGACGGTTCTTGTCGAATTCCTGGAAAGCGAGGCGGCTCGTATTAGAGAGCCAGCTGCGGTTCACTTCGGGGTTGCAACGCGGCATCACACGGTAGATGTGACCATCGGCATGATCCAGCCAAATGTTAGCACCGAGAGAGTCATCCATCGAAACCGTCGGCGTGTGACTCAAGAGCCATACACGCTTCTGGAAACGGAAGTACTTCGCGGTCATGGCACCCACGGGGCAAACATCGGTCACGCACAAGTCGTATTCGTGATCGAGCTTTTCACCCGGGAACGTCGTAATGTAGGTATGGTCGGCGCGGCCGGCAAGCTGCAGCTGTTCGGAACCGGCGATCGTACGCATAAAGCGTACGCAACGGTCGCACTGCACGCAGCGTTCTTCGTCGAGCAAAACGCGGGGACCGAGGTCCACGTGCTTACCGCCACGGAGCTGACCCTTTGCATCGATAAACTGATGGGCCGGATTGCCGTGGTAGTTCTTGCCGTATTCGGGGCGCATGCGGGATTCGTTCTGGCCCGCTTCCATGTAGTTCTCTTGCAGGGTGCATTCACCGGCCTTGTCGCAAATCGGGCAATCGAGCGGGTGGTTCACCAGCATGAATTCCTGCGTTGCCTTGCGGGCATTCTTCACACGGGCGCTGGAGGCCGGCGTGTAGATTTTCATACCCGGCATAACCGGCGTGTAGCAGGCAATCACGAGCATACGGCCACGCGGGCCTTCTTGCTCCACCAGGCACTGGCGGCAGTTACCGGACACCGGCAAATACGGGTGGTAACAGACGTGAGGAGTTTCAATCCCGATAGCCTTCAGGGCTTCGAGCAGGTTCGTATCGCCAGGAACCATCACGGCCTTGTCGTCCACGAAGATTTCCACCTTCGGGCTATTCTCGGTCGGGAGTTTCGGCATGTTGTAGAAGTTACTCATATTATTACCAGAAAATTCCAGGACGATAGTTTTCCTGAACACGCGGCTTGGCGTGGTCGGGGTTCTTTGCGATTAATTCATCAAAGTCGGCTCTGAACTTTGCAGTGTAGCTAGACACCGGGCCACCGAGCGAGATAGACAGCGGGCAAATCGTCACGCCGCCAAATCCACCGGAGAGGCTCTGCATCAGTTCCACGTCGCCATCGTGGCCCTTGCCTTCCACAATCTGGTTCAGAATGCGGTGCAGAAGGCCCGTACCTTCGCGGCACGGAGTGCACTGGCCGCAAGATTCGTGGCTGTAGAAGTTGCCGAGCACGTTCAGGAGTTCAGCCATGTTGTGCGTATCGTTAATCACGATCATGGCGCCCGAACCGAACATCGTCTTCATCGAGGCAAGGCATTCGTAGTCCATGGTGGCCACGGCACATTCGCCTGCATTCAGCGGAGCGCAAGAAGAACCCCCCGGAAGCACAGCCTTCAGGTTTCCGCCCACGACACCGCCGGCATAATCATTAATCATCGTCATCATCGGAGTGCCGAGCGGAGCTTCGTACACACCCGGATTCTTGACATCACCCGAGATGCAGAACACCTTGGTACCGCCTGCACGGGGAGTACCCATCTTAGCGTATTCGCTCGGGTCATGCTGGAAAATCCACGGGAGAGCCATGATGGTTTCCACGTTGTTCACGCAAGTCGGAGACTTCCATGCACCGCTCACCGCCGGGAAAGGCGGCTTCAGGCGGGGCTGACCCTTCTGGCCTTCGAGCGAGTTGATAAGAGCAGTTTCTTCACCGCAGATGTAGGCGCCTGCACCGCGATGCACGAAGATATCGAAGCAGAACTTGGTGCCCATGATATTTTCGCCGAGGTAACCGGCAGCGTATGCCTGGTTCAGCGCCTTGTTCATGCTCTCGATGCAGGGCAGGAACTCGCCACGGCAGTAGATGTAAGCCGCACGGGTACCGAGCGCCCAAGCCGCGATAATCAGGCCTTCGATGAGGCGGTGCGGATCTTCCATCATCAGGAAGTGATCCTTGAACGTACCGCCTTCGCCTTCGTCAGCGTTCACCACGATATACACGGGCTTGCCGGAATTACGCGGAACAAAACTCCACTTCATACCGGTCGGGAAGCCTGCACCGCCACGGCCACGGAGACCGGAACGTTGTACGTAGTCAATCACTTCGAACTGGCTCATGTTGAACAAGCGATCCGAAATGTTTGCGTAGCCACCCAGTTTCTTGTAGACTTCAATGTCCTGGGCGCCCTTGCCAAAATTTCCTGTACAAACTTTTACTACTTCAGCCATAATTACTTAGCCTCCTCTACGGTCGCGGGCTTCTGGGTGGTAACCGCTTCCTTGGAAGGTTTTGCAGTGCGTTCGCCCGAAGTGGCAATCATGCGGTACACGTCACCGACCTTACCGGCAGCGTCTACAAAAGCCTTGTCCTTCACGCCGGGTTCACCGACAGCGACCCAGGAAGAACCATCCTTCTTTTCGACGACAATCTTCGTGAATTCGGGAGCGCCCTTCCAAGTGAGGGTGGCACCGTTTTCGTCGGCTTCGGCCTTCACGTTCAGAACCGGAGAAGGCGGAGCATAGTCAGCGACCTGCGGCTTAGCCGTAGCGCCCGGAGCACCGGGATGGCCGCCGTGGCCCTTCACCACACCACCGAGCACGTCATGCTTCGGAACATTGTTCGCGTGAGCCTTGCACCAGTCAATAATGCGGTCGATGCTTGCTTCGGTAAGAGTCGTACCGCGCTTCATCTTGAGCTGACCGTCGACCACGTCGGTGGCAAAGTCATCGTTCACGAGCATCATCGGGCCGTTGCCGCAGCTACCGAGGCATTCCACCTGGAGCACGGTAAACATGCCATCGGGAGTCGTCTCGCCACTCTTGATGCCAAGCTTGTTTTCCACATACTTGATGAGCGGCTGGGCACCCTTGATAGCGCAGCTGATGTTGCGGCAGAACTGCAACAGGAACTTGCCCTTCGGGGCATGGTTATACATGGTATAGAAAGTAGCGACGCCGAGAGCATGAGCCGGAGCGCAACCGCAGACGTTTGCAGCCCAGCGGATACCTTCGGTCGGAACCCAACCGAACACGCCCTGCACCAGCCAAAGGACTTCGAGGAGAGCGCCCTGGCCCACCGGGTAACGGCTGAGCAAGTCGGCGCAACGTTCCTTGATTTCAGGAGTGTCAAGCTTTGCAAGCACTTCCTTCGGGGCGGGCTGCGGAACAGCCTTGTTCACGTAGCCAAAAGTCTGACCCGGATCCGGGAGAGCGGGAATCGCTTCGCTCGGACCGTCGAACTTCAAGTGGTTATTCGATACAAACTGAACTGCACCTTGAATATGTTGTGTCATCGGTCAAGTTCTCCAGCAATCATGTTGAGGCCAGGCAGTGTTGCCATAGAGTCGGCAAGGGTAAGGCCTTCGACGAGTTCGTTAAATGCAGACACATGGGCAAACGAAGGTGAACGCACCTTGATGCGGTATGGGTGGCCAGAACCATCGCTCACGATGGTAAAGCCAAGTTCGCCGTTCGCGCATTCGCTTGCGCAGTAGTATTCGCCTTCGGGCACGCGGATACCTTCGTACACGCTCTTGAAGCGGCCGATAAGGGCTTCCATGTCCTGGTAGGCAAGCTTGTGCGCGGGCACGCGGATGCGTGGGTCGACGATGTCGACCGGGCCCGGAGCGAGGCGCTTCAGGGCCTGGCGCACAATCTTCACAGATTCTTCGATTTCGGCAAGGCGCACCTGCAGACGGTCGTTGGCGTCGCCCTGTGTGCCGACCACGACTTCCCAGTCGTAGGTTTCGTAGTCGTAGTAAGGTTCATCCTTGCGGAGGTCGCTTTCGACACCCGTGGCACGGAGACACGGACCGGTCCAGCCGTAGCTGATGGCGCGTTCGGCAGAAATCTTGCCGACACCCACGGTACGGTCGAGGAAGATACGGTTACGGTCCAAGCAGGCATGCAGGTCCTTGAGGGCCTTTTCCACCGATTTGCAAGCTGCGAGTACGTCGTTTTCGAAGCCGTCGTAGCTGTCGCGGTAGAGGCCGCCGATGCGGGCAAAGCTGTTGGTGAGGCGTGCTCCCGTGAGCTTTTCCCAAATCAGCATGATTTCTTCACGCGGGTTGAAGGCGTACATGAACGGAGTCGTACCGCCCAAGTCCTGGAAAGCTGCAGCGACGCAAATAAAGTGGTCGTTGATACGGGAGAGTTCGTTCACAATCACGCGGAGCACCTTGGTACGTTCCGGGATTTCGATACCGTACATGTTTTCGACTGCGCGGCAGAACGCAATGTTGTTCATCATTGCAGAGCAGTAGTTGAGGCGGTCGGTGTACGGAATCACCTGCTGCCAGGTGCCGCGTTCGACCATCTTTTCAAAGCCGCGGTGCATAAAGCCAATTTCATGGACACCGGCCACGATGGTTTCGCCATCGAGAGCAGCCAGCAGGCGCACGCAGTGGTGAGTCGCCGGATGCGTCGGGCCCACGTTCAGGGCCATCAGGTTCATCTTTTCGCCATTCGGGTCAAGTACGATCATTCTCTGATACTCCCTTCAAGATATTCTTCTTCGACAGGCATGATTTCCTTGGAGCGCTGGATAACCCTGTAGCCCTTGTCTTCCAGACGCTTTTCGAGTTCCGGAATCAAGAAATCGGTCGTCGAGAGCCACTGACGCTTCTGGGCAGGATAATCCTTGCGAAGCGGATGGCCCACAAATTCAACATGGTTCAGAATGCGACGCAGGTCGGGGTGGCCTTCGAATTTGACACCGTATTGGTCATAAACTTCGCGTTCGAGCCAGTTCGCGCTTGCATACAAATCAGTAACGGTCGGCACCTTCAGGTCGGCTTCGCTGACCAGCACCTTAAGACGGACGCGGTGTCCCGGATTCTTGGTGCTCTTGAAAGCATACGAGACCGCAAAACGAGGGCCCTCATGGTTCGGGTAAGTGAGGTAGTCGATACCCGCAAGGTCCAGAAGCATATCCATCTGGGTGGAGCTGTCGTTCTTCAAAAATTCAACCGCATTGTGCAGGTATTCCTTGGGGACCACCACGCAGGCATCCCACTTGGCCGCATCGTCCTTCTTACCACCAAACTTGGAGGTGAGGACAGAAACGACCGTTTCTGCAAAAGTCATTTCATTGGCTTCCATCATTACTCCTTCCAGAACTGGGCCTTCTTCACAAGTTTCTGTTCTTTTTCGGCCACAAATTCCTTGATTTCCTCGCGCTTTTCACGAGCAAACTCACGGGCTTCCGCCTTAGCCTGTTCGGTCTTCGCCTTGATCATTTCGAGCTGGTCCTTGACGCGTTCGGCACGCTGTTTCATGTAGGACTCGTCCTTGATCTTCTTCTGGAGGTCAAACATCGCCTCGAAGAACGCTTCCGGACGGGAGGGGCAACCACCGATATACACGTCTACCGGGATAATATGGTCGATACCCGGCACGGTGCAGTAGCAGTCGTAGAATCCGCCCGAACTTGCACAGGCACCCATGGCGATGACCCAGCGGGGTTCAGCCATCTGTTCGTACATGCGCTTGAGAATCGGCGCCTGCTTATAGGAAATGGTTCCCGCGACCAGCAGCACATCGGACTGACGCGGCGTAAAGCGCACGTATTCCGACCCGATACGGGACAAGTCGTAACGGCCCACTTCGGTACTCATGAATTCGATTGCACAACATGCCGTACCATAAGGGAACGGCCACAGGGAGTTCGTTCGGCCCCAATTGACTAGGAAGTCAAGCGAGGTCGTGATGAAATTCGGCTTTTCTGCCTCATTACTCATAGGAGGTTACCTCATAAAATGCGGGCTAAAAGATAGAATTTTAAGAAGTAGACCGTAGGCCGCAGACTGTAGGCCGTGGTAGATTTTCAAGAGAATGAAAATTAGATAAATCTAACAAAATAAAAGCCTGCCACGAAGCGGAGCCCCCTCCTGAATACGGGAAATGCACCCCAACACCAAAAAAAACGGACCTATTTATTTTACATTCAACTTGCTATGGATGTAGTTTTTTTGTAAATTTCACGCCGTTTCGGTCTATTGAGGATGTAATGGATTATTCTATTCTAAACAGCATGTACCTTGACTTCAGGTCCAAATTCCTGGGGCCCGTATTTACTACCGATGAACTTTTTGCCATGCTGTCAAAACACATTTCCACCCTTACCCAAAGAACAAACGTCGGTTACATCAACTGCATATACTATATACCGGCAAGCCAGTTCGCGCCCAACGGCATTTCTGGCCAGTTCACGGTCTACCACGACAAGGAAAGGCTTCCAGAGATTCCAGAAGCCACGGATTTTTCCGAAACCATGAGTACGGGGGAACACGGGTCGTTCACCTTCCAGGCCCACCCAATCGCAGGGCACACCTTTAACGACATCGAAAAACAGTTCATCCAGATTCTTAGCTGGGACTCCTTTATCCTCTCCGGCCGCGCACGCCTCATGGGCAACACCCGCAAGGCCGCCATTTCCGACCCCATGACCGGGGCCTACAATCAGGCAGGCATCTTTATGTTCTGCCAGATGACGATCGGCGAAAACCTGAAGGACTACACCGCCTACTTTATCAACCTCAAGAATTTCAAGTACATCAACAAGTCCATGGGCAGCCAGATGGGCGACCTCGCCCTCAAGATGTATGTACAACAAATTCTCTTATTCATGGACAAAACGGAAATTATCGCCCGACTCGGCGGCGACAACTTTTTCGCATTAGTCAAAAAAGAACGCCAGGAAAGCTTCATTTCCAAGTTCAGCATCTGCGAGCTGTCCCTTAGCCAGGGCCCCAAGCCCATGAATATTCGCATCCAGGCACGCATGGGCGTCTACCCCGTCGAAGAAAAGGTGGAAATCGGGGACGTGCTGAACAACGCCGCCACAGCATTGCAAGCGGCAAGGACCATCAAAACGCGCGACGTCATGTACTTTACCAAGGACATGCTCATCCGCTCGATGCATCAGAAAGAAATTTCCAGCGAATTCCACAACGCCATCCGCAACAAGGAATTCGTCGTTTTCTACCAGCCGAAGGTAGACCTGCTTTCCAAACGTGTTTGCGGCGCGGAAGCGCTGGTACGTTGGATCCGCCACAGGACCATTGTCCCCCCCATGGATTTTATTCCCGTGTTGGAACGCGAAGGCACCATTTGCGACCTCGACTTTTACGTTTTCGAAACAGCCTGCTCCGATATCCGTCAATGGCTTGACGCAGGCATCGAGCCCAAACGTATTTCGACCAACTTTTCAAAGCTCCACCTGCAAAATCCGGAACTTGCCGACCATGTGCTGAGCATTATGCGCAAGTACGATATCGAAAGCAAGTATGTCGAAGTGGAATTGACCGAAGTTTCCGATTTCGACGACACCGTCGCCATGCAGAAATTCGTGAACGCGATGTACGAAAATGGCATCGCCGTATCTATTGACGATTTTGGAACTGGTTACTCGACGCTCAACGTTCTCAAGGACTTCAACATCAGCACCATCAAGCTGGACAAGTCGCTCCTCAACAACATCGGCATTCCCAATTCGAAGGACGAAGTCATTATCCGCAACGTGGTGAAAATGGCAAACGAGCTCAAGAAAGAAGTGATCGCCGAAGGAGTCGAAACGGAAAAGCAGGCTAAATACCTCAAGAGCATTCAATGCAACAATGTTCAGGGATTCCTGTTCGACAAGCCGCTTATTCACGACGAATTCCAGAAGCGCCTGACCGGCGAAGTGGTGTACTAGACTAAAGAACGGCCCTACGGGCCTACAGACGAAAGACGAAAGATTTCTTCATTTTTCTTCTACAGAGCCTCTCTCGTCTCTCGTCTTTTGTCTCTCGTCTTAGTAACTTTTCTATATTCGTCTCTAATGAAGAAGCTTGTTCACGACAGAAAGGTTTGTCTCGCCTGTGCGGGATGCGTAGGCATTTGCCCCAAAATGGCCCTCGACATGTACGGCCTTGACTTGCAGATTAATTCCGAAAAATGCATCCGGTGCGGCATTTGCACCAGGGCCTGTCCTGTAGGCGCACTGAAACTCACGGAGGTGAACGATGCTTGATTCCCGTTACGATGTCGTCGTGATTGGCGCAGGCCCCGGCGGATCTGTTGCCGCAAGAAACCTCGCCCGTGCAGGCCACAAGGTTCTGCTCCTCGAAAAACGCGAAAAGATTGGCTACCCGGTGCGTTGTGGCGAAGCGAGCACCAAGCTTTCGGATTTGCAGACCTACGGTCCAATTGACGACAGTTGCATCGAAAGCATTATCAACGGTCTCTACATTTACGGCCCCGCCGGCGTGAACATCGAAGCTCCGCAGCCGGAAACGGGCATCATGCTGAACCGTGAAATTTTTGACCCGTGGCTTGCAAAGCTAGCGGCCGACGATGGAGCCCAGGTGGAGACCTGCGCTCGCGCCGACTACGTGAGCGATGTCGAAGGCGATACTCGCATGGTTCGCGTTGTTCTCGGTAAAGGCGATGGTAACGGCTCTGTCACCGAAACCGCCACGCAGGAAATCTTTGCGAAGATGGTTATCGCGGCAGATGGTGTCGAAAGCCGCATTGGCCGCATAGTCGGACTTGACTGCGGACAGAAGCCCAATACGACCTGCACCGGTGTCGATATTGAAGTGCAAGGAATCTTGACCAAGCCCGATTACCTGACCTTCTGGCAAGGTCACGACTTTATCAACGACGGATACATCTGGAGTTTCCCGAAGCAGAAGTCGAACGTCACGAACTTCGGCGCAGGATTCCTCGTGAATGGAGCGAACCGTCCGAACATTCTGGAAGTGACTCTCGAATGGCTCGAAAAACTTTTCCCCGGTTCTAAGGTCAACCACACTGTCGGCGGACTCATCCCCGTTTCGAGCGTTCTCAAGAACTACACGCTCGACCGTTTTGCCCTTGTCGGCGACGCCGCCCACCACACCAACCCGCTTACGGGTGGTGGCATCGCTGCCGCGATGCGCGCCGGCCGCTTCTGCGCCGAATACGTGGACCAGGGCCTCAAAGCAGGCGACCTTTCGAAGCCGTTCCTAAAGCAGTATGAAAAACGCTGCTACGACTACTTCGGCAAGATGCATGACTTTGAATACAAGTTCCGCAGGTTCCTGCTAGCCATCAACCGCGAAGAGCAAATCGGACTTTACAAGGTTCTGCAGGGATTCGCCCTGAGCGGATACAAGAAGAGCGCCTTCCTCAAGACGCCCGTGCAGACTACAAAATACCTGTACAAATTCTGGAAGTTCAAGTAGTCGCTAGAACAAATCATCCACTTTCGTCTGGGCGAGTACGCGGTTGTAGATAATCCGCTTGCCTTTCACGCCGTCGGTTGCGCAGATATGATCCGTAGGTGGTCTCAACAGGGACGCCACCAGATGTGCCGCCACCGTCTCGGCATGCACCGGGCGCACATAGACGGGAATCCATTCAGGGTGTGCGCCGATTGTTTTTTGAAGCAGTTCTTCACCAAAGCGTTTATCCTTGTGTTTACCGAGCAATAGCGACGGACGCACGAGCGTAAGCGCCTCAAAATTGATCAAGGTCAGTCCCTCTTCGAGCATTCCCTTTAGTTTATTGTAAAAGAAGAATGAATGACTGTCGGCCCCTTGCGCGCTCACACACAGGAAATGCTTCACTCCCGCTTTCTTGGCAATGGCAGCCAACGTAAGCGGAAGTCTCAAGTCTATTTTTTCTTGCGCGGCCTTGCCACCCGCTTGTTTCCGCGTCGTTCCTAGACAACAGACTACAGAATCACACCCTACAAAACCGGCATAGAACTTTTCACGGGCATCCCCATTAGCTTGTTCAAAGTCAACTTGTTCGAAATCAAACTTGGAAGCCCCTTCCATTATGCCGAAACTAGCAATGTTTGGACACTCGCGAACGGGACAATAGACGCGTACCACTTGCGGAAGGCGAGATAGCAATTTCAGGACATTTTTTCCAATTAAGCCGGTAGAGCCAAGAACAGCAACTTTCATACTTTGAATATAGAAAAAGGCTCAAAAAAAACGCTACAATCTGCACAACACCCGTAAAAATTTCTAAACTTGAATTAGAAAAATTTTAACCCTAAACCCATAGGACCCTCTTATGGCAAAATCATTCAAGAAAGCAGAAGAAGTGACCGTGCTCGGCAACGACGCGGAATCGTTCCGCAAAGCCTTTACCGACCACATCCACCACACGCTCGCCCGTAACAGCGCGACCGTGACCGACCACGAAAAGTTCCTCGCCGTGGCATACGCCGTGCGCGACCGCCTCGTAGACCGCTGGATCAAGACGCAGGAAACCTATTACCAGAAAGACGTGAAGCGCGTCTACTACCTGTCCCTCGAATTTTTGATTGGCCGTACCCTCGGTAACTCCGTTCTGAACCTCGACGTCGAAAGCGCCGTTTCCGAAGCTCTCGATGAACTCGGCATGACGCTCGAAGAACTCCGCGAACAGGAAGTCGATGCCGGCCTCGGCAACGGTGGCCTCGGCCGCCTCGCCGCTTGCTTCCTCGACTCCATGGCCACGCTCGAACTCCCGGCCACCGGTATGGGCATCCGCTACGAATACGGTATGTTCAGCCAGAAGATCGTGAACGGCGAACAGGAAGAACAGCCGGATAACTGGCTGCGCCTCACCAACCCGTGGGAAATCGCCCGTCCGTCGAACGAAGTCAAGGTTCCGATGTACGGCTACGTGGTAAGCTGGATGGACGAAAAGGGCAGACTCCGTAACCGTTGGGAAACCAAGGACTACGTGCTCGCTCTCCCCTACGACACTCCGATTCCGGGTTACAAGAACAACACCGTGAACAACCTGCGCCTCTGGAGCGCCAAGTCCACCGACGACTTCGGCCTCTCCTACTTCAACAACGGTGACTACATCGCCGCTGTGCAGGACATGGAACTTTCCGAAACCATCTCCAAGGTTCTCTATCCGAACGACGCCTCCATGAACGGTAAGGAACTGCGCCTCAAGCAGCAGTACTTCCTCTGCTCTGCATCTCTGCAGGACATCATCCGCCGCTTCAAGAAGCTCCACGAAGGCGAATGGAAGGTGTTCCCTGAAAAGGTCGCCATCCAGTTGAACGACACGCACCCGGCAATCTCTATCGCCGAAATGATGCGTATCCTCCTCGACGAAGAAAACCTGGAATGGGACGAAGCTTGGGAAATCGTGACGCACACGTTTGCCTACACGAACCACACCTTGATGCCCGAAGCTCTCGAAAAGTGGCCGGTCAGCCTCTTCGAAAAGCTCCTGCCGCGTCATCTCCAGATCATTTATGAAATCAACGCTCGCTTCCTGCGTCAGGTGTCCCTCAAGTGGCCCGGCGACAATGCTCGCCTCGCCCGCATGAGCCTCATCGAAGAAGGCGGCTGCAAGATGGTCCGCATGGCTTACCTCTCCATCGTGGGTTCGTTCGCCGTGAACGGCGTGGCTGCTCTCCACTCCGACCTCCTGAAGACCACCCTCTTCAAGGACTTCTACGAACTGTGGCCTGAAAAGTTCAACAACAAGACGAACGGCGTGACGCCGCGTCGCTGGGTCCGCAAGGCAAACCCGGCTATGTCCGAGCTCATCTCTTCCAAGATTGGCGAATCCTGGGTCAAGGATTTGGACGACCTGAAGAAGCTCGAAAAGTTCGCGAAGGACGCCCAATTCCAGAAGGAATTCATGGCGGTCAAGAAGCAGAACAAGGAACGCCTCGCCAAGTACCTCAAGGCAACGCAGGGCGTGGATGTCGACGTGAACACGTTCTTCGACGTGCAGGTCAAGCGTATCCACGAATACAAGCGCCAGCTCCTGAACATTCTGCACGCCATTCACCTGTACATCCAGCTGAAAGACGGCAAGGAAATCATGCCGCGTACCATCATGATCGGTGGTAAGTCCGCTCCGGGTTACTGGATGGCCAAGCAGATCATCCGTCTTGCCAACGCCGTGGCAGCCATCATCGATGCCGATCCGGTTTGCAAGGGCAAGCTCAAGATGGTGTTCCTCGAGAACTACCGCGTGTCTTTCGCCGAAAAGATCATTCCGGCGGCAGACCTCTCCGAACAGATTTCCACCGCAGGCACCGAAGCCTCTGGTACCGGTAACATGAAGTTCGCCCTCAACGGCGCACTCACCATCGGTACGCTCGACGGCGCCAACGTCGAAATGAAGGAAGAAGTCGGTGACGAAAACATCTTCATCTTCGGTCTCACCGTTGAAGAAGTGACCGACCTCCTCGCCAAGGGCTACCGTCCGCGCGACTTCTACGAAAAGGACGACGATCTCCGCCGCGTGATCGACCTGATTGGTTCCGGCTTCTTCAGCCCCGACCGTCCGGACCTCTTCAAGCACATTGCAGACAAGCTCCTCACCAACGACAACTACCTGCTCTGCGCAGACTTCCGCAGCTACGTGGACATGCAGAAGAAGGTCGCCGAGGAATACATGGACAAGAAGACCTGGGCAGAAAAGGCTATCCTGAACGTCGCTCGCATGGGCAAGTTCAGCTCCGACCGTACCATCAAGCAGTACGCCGAAGAAATCTGGAACGCCAAGGGCTGCAGCATCAAGCTGTAGTTTAGACGGGAGACTAGAGAACGCTCACTGCGTTCGCTACAGACGAAAGATTAGGTCGCGATTTCTATCGCGACCTTTCTTATATGACCGCTCGGCTCTATTGCAATTATAAAATGTGATATCGCCTCGCTCTCGCCATCACGGCACGCTTACGCCGTGCCGCTTATGGCTCACGATATTATATTTGGGCCAAAGGACATTTTTATGGAAATCAAGAAGACGAACGCGGCGAGAATTCTAGACCGCCAGAAAATTTCTTACGAGCTTATCCCCTACAAGGTCGACGAAAACGACCTGGGCGCACAGCACGTTGCCGACAGCCTCGGCGAAGACATCAACCAGGTTTTCAAGACGATTCTTGTGCACGGCGACAAGATCGGCTACCTGATTTGCGTGGTGCCGGGGAACCTCGAAGTGGACTTGAAGGGAGCCGCCAAGGTGAGCGGCAACAAGAAAATCGACACCGTTCCGCTCAAGGATTTGACACCGCTGACCGGCTACATCCGCGGCGGTTGCAGTCCGCTTGGACTCAAGAAGAACTTTCCCATTTTCATTCACGAAACCGCGATGCAGTTCCCCTACATCTACGTGAGTGCAGGCGAACGTGGCTTGCAGCTGAAAGTCGCGCCCGCTGACCTTGTCAAGGCGACTCGCGCGACTGTGGGCGTTATCGCGAGAGTTCCTCCCGAAGCCCCCGAGGACTAATCCCATGCGCAAAGGAATGCTCGTTTCTCTTTCGGCGATTGCCGCTACGGCATTCCTTGCCGCGTGTTCATCCGACGACAGCTCGGCCACAGAACCGGCAAATTTTGCCGAAACTCAATTATCCAGTAGTTCCGACGAAGGCTCCAAACCCGCCGACAAAAATTCTTCCGATTCGAGCAGTTCCTTTACCGAATCGGAATCGTCTTCCGATGCTCGCCCAGCGTCACCGTCTTCAGCCATCGAGCTTTCCGAATCGTCTAGCAGCAAGGCAAGTCCCGAATCCAGCTATTCATCCTGGACGGCCACGAACTCTTCGAGTTCACTCGAAAACGTTGAATCAAGTTCTTCCCCAAACCTCTGGAACGACGAATTCGACGGAGCCGCCATTGACGCAAGCAAATGGACTTTCGAAACAGGCGCCACCGGCTGGGGCAACAACGAATGGCAAAACTACACCGCCCGTAGCGAAAACGCCTACGTGCAAGACGGCATTCTCCACATCCGCGCAAGCAAGGAACGCTACGAAAGTTCCGACTACACCTCGGCCCGCATCATCACCAAAGGAAAGTTCAGCTTCACCTACGGCACCGTAGAAGCCCGCATCGCGCTCCCCGTAGGCAAGGGAATCTGGCCCGCCTTCTGGATGCTTGGCGAAAACATCGATGACGTCAGCTGGCCCGCCTGCGGCGAAACGGACATCATCGAAACAGTAAACGACGAAAACATCGTCTACGGCACGAACCACTGGGCTTACGAAGGAAACCATGTCGAATATGGCAACAAAACCAAAGACTATTACGGAACAAGCCTAACGCTCGATATCACTCAGTTCCACACCTACAAACTCATCTGGAACGAGAAGAAGATCGCCATGTACGTAGACGATTTCAAGTACCACGAAATGAGCATCGAACTAGACGCCAACGGAAAAAGCGCCGGCGGAACCGACGCTTTCCATAAGCCTTTCTTCTTTATCTTGAACGTTGCCGTTGCAGGCAACTGGCCAGGCTTCGAAGTAGACGACTCGCAATTTCCGAACGAGATGCTAGTCGACTACATCCGAGTCTACCGGTAATCAGTAGAATTCTACTTCACTTCCACTTCGACTTCGTCGTCATTCAGCACGCGAAGTTCAATGCGACGGTTCTTGATGCGGCCCGCCTCGGTGCTGTTGTCTGCCTTGGGCTGAGAAGAGCCATAGCCACTTGCCGAAAGACGTCCCCTGTCGATTCCCTTGGAAGTCATGTAGAGGAACACGGCGTATGCACGCTGTTCCGAAAGGGTCTGGTTCATGTTTTCGTCACCCTCGGAACTGGTATGCCCCTGGATTTCGATTCTTGCCTTGGGGTTACGCTTGATTCCCGCCACCGCGGCATCCAGGATTTCCATCGATTCCGGTTCCAGCTCAGCGCTCCCGGCCTTGAAATTCACGCCCTTCAGTTCCACGCGGGTATCATCGAAGGCGACCGTTATGCCACCCGTACTCGCCGTGGGCGAAACATAGGGCGTATTGCCACATTCGAACAGTCCCGTAATGCTTTCGCAAAAAATGGTGTACGTCTCTTCGCGGGGAATATGGAAGGTCACTTCGCCTTCTTCGTCGGTTACAACGGACACCTTGTTCTTCGGATTTTTCTGTCCAATGAAGACGAGTCTTTTCTTTGCCTGGGGAACATCGTCAAAATTGGTATAGGTCACGGTCAACACGGCATGAGTCTTGTTCGGCAGAAGATCGCGCGCCATAACGGGCATCGAAAGCAAAAAGAACGCCGCAAGCAGCACCACAATATTTTTCATAGAATAAATCAACCTTCAAAAAAGGGAAATGTTCAAAAACGCGGCTAAAAATAGAAAAACGTTCGATAAAACGTCCTTGCAAAAAGCATTCAAAATTCTAAATTTTGCGCGAAAATTGCATCACTCCAAGGAGTTATCATGAAATTCAAGAAATTCGCGGCGATGACACTCATCGCAGGACTTGCCACGACGGCCTTCGCAGCCGATGTCACCGACAACATGACCCTCAAGGGCAACGTGCAGACCCAGGTCACCAAGTCCATCGCGGACGATGACAACAACTTCAGCAGCGGCTGGATCCGCGCCAACATCGGCGGACAGTACAAGAGCGAAAACCTGGACGGAACCATCATGCTCCGCATCTTCGCTCCCGAATTCGGCAACAAGATTAAGGACGGCGACGGCAAAACAAGCAGCTACGACAAGATTCTCGCGGATCTCTATTGGGTGAACTACAAGTGGAACGTCAGCGAAAACGACCTCGTGAACCTGAAAATCGGTCGCTGGAAAACCGACTGGTCGCAATCCACCAACTTCGGTACCTACGTAGACAAGGACCTCACCAAGCGCGGCCTCTGGATGCGCGACTATAGCCACAACGCACTGGAACTCGGCTGGAAGCACGGCCTGAACCAGCTGAACGCCATGGTCGCCGCCAAGAACGGCACCGCAAACCAAGGCTACATCCGCGTCGAAGACGACATGAAGTTCACGTTCCCCCTGGAAGTCAAGGTCGCCTACCGTTCCAACCTGGTTGACGTGGTACAGAACACCGCCTACGTGACCCACCGCATGGCCGCCTACGCAAGCTACGACCTGCTTTCTTTCCTGCGCGCCTACGGTGAATACGCCTGCATCTACACGCAAGACGACGATATCAATACACAGGCCGACAACTACGTCGCTCCCGAATCCAAGTATTTCCAGCCGGGCATTTACTACCAGCCGTTCTACCTGGGCCTTGATCTTGCCCCCAAGAGCGGAATCGCCAACACCCTCATGAGCCACCTCATGGTGGAATGGGAATACATCAACAAGCGCGACAACCTCTACGCCGCCACGGAACACACCTATGACGATTGGGCATGGACCGTTGCCTGGGTGAAAAGCATCGGCAAGTCCAAGCTCCAGTTCAGCGTCTATAGCGAAAACGAAATGAGCGACGTGGGTCTCGCCTTCCGCCTGACGAGCACCATCAAGTAAGTTTCAGGAATTATTCCAGGACATTTAAAACGGCTCCCCATTGGGGAGCCGTTTTCATATCCAGCGGACATAAAAAAGCCCAACCGAAATCTACGGCTGGGCCTTCATGAATTTCTACAGGACACCCTTGCTGCTGGGGATTCCCTTCACGTTACGGCTCGGAGAAACGGCCATCGCAACGGCACGGGCAAAGGCCTTGAAAATCGATTCGAGGCAGTGATGGTTGTCGTTACCGTAAAAGAGTTCCACGTGCAGGTTCATACGGGCATTTTCACAGAGGCTCTTGAAGAAGTGTTCGAACATCGAAGCCTCGATGCCACCCGCCATCGCAGCCGGGAGTTTCACGTTCCAGACAAAACCGATACGGTTGCTGAAGTCGATGCACACGCGGCTCAAGGCCTCGTCCATCGGAACAAAGTAGAAGCCGTAGCGTTCGATTCCTTTCTTGTCGCCAAGGCATTCCACCAGAGCCTGGCCGAGCACAATCGCAATGTCTTCCATGCTGTGGTGCATATCCACGTGGACATCGCCCTTGCAGGTCAAATCCAGGTGAATTCCGCCATGGACCTGGAACAGGTTCAGCATGTGGTCCAGAAAACCGTTACCGGAGCTGATTTGACCCGGAGTGGAATCGTCCAGGTTCAAGGACAGGGAAATATCGGTTTCTGAAGTTTTTCGGGTAATCGTCGTGCTACGCATAATAAATCCTTACTTTACAATCATTCCACCGAACACGCGGAAACGGGTGACGCGGCCAGACTTCATTTCGGGAAGCGGAGTTTCCTCGCCGTTCAGCAGCATCTTCGCAATCGCCTTCGGGTCGCCAATCGTCACGCACAAGGTGTCGTTCGTATTGTAGACCATTTTCACGCCGGCACGGGAGATATTCGCTTCTTTCAAGAAAGAACTGGAATCTTCACGGCGCTTGAGTCCTACCCACGAAAGGGCTTCGCCCGAACCCACCAGCACAAAGTTCGTCTTGTTCGTTTTCGGGGCTTCGGCTTTTTCAGCATTCTTCTTGGAATCCGAAGAAATGAAAATCGTCGCAGAAGCGGGCAGGTCGGATTTTTTGACCGCAGAATCGACTTCCGCCTGGCTCATCACGGTAGTCTTCAAAGAGAACTGATCCGCCGAAGAGTCCTTTGCCGTAGAATCTGCCACAAGGGAATCGACCGGAACAGCCTCGGCTCCGTCGGGAATTTCCTGAGTCATCGTATCTTCGACTACCGCGGGCACCTTTTCTTCGGGCTGCTGTTCAGCCGTCTGCTTGAGGGCGAGCGATTCCAAGTCCAGGAAGTGGGAAACAACAAGGAACGCCAGTATAAGAACGACGATTACGACAGGAACCGCCATGCTCTTTTTCTTGGTTTCGCCTTCTTTCAGCGGAGCAATCTTTTGTTCGCCCGAAACATTCTCATAGTCATTTTCAACCGGAGCGCCAATCTCAGAACCAAAGGCCTTGAGAACCTGATCCGCGTTCAAGTTGAGCTTGTTGCTGATGGAACGCAAATATCCGCGCACGTAGGCAGCCACCGGGAAAGCCTTCCACTGACCCGCCTCGATAGACCTGATATAGGACACGGCAACCTTGGTCGCATCCGAAAGTTCCTCAACAGTCATTCCGCGAGATTCGCGGACCCTTGCAATAAATTCGCCCAACTTTTCATCGGGACGTTTTTCTTCTGCCGGAATCGACATTATACCTCTACCTTCAAATCACTCAGCATCTGGAGCATACGCGCAACGGGCAGCCCCACAACGTTGTAATAGCACCCCCGAATCTCCTTGATAAGCCTCGCCCCTGCGGTCTGAATTCCGTAGGCGCCAGCCTTGTCCATCGGGTCCCTAGAATTTACATAATTTTCGAGTTCCTGTAAGGAGCAATTTCTAAAAATGACCTCCGTTTCCTCGCATCCGACCGAAAGCACCTTGCCACCGTGGGCGACCGCCACCCCGGTCATTACTTTGTGCGACCGGCCGTTCAGCTCCTGAAGCATTTCTAAGGCTTCCGCTTCATCGTGCGGCTTTCCCAGGGGGCGGTTATCCAGGAACACAAGCGTATCGAAACCCAGAACAATTTCGGACGGGCGCTTCCGCGAAACCGAGAGCGCCTTGATCGAGGCGATTTCCTTCGGGAAATCCAGCGGGTTCGTCGAAGCAGGCTTTTCTTCTTCGTTCGAGACAACCACTTCAAAATCCACGCCGATCAGTTGCAGAATCTCTCTGCGCCGAGGCGAACCACTCGCTAAAATCACTTTCGTTTTTCCCATCATAGCATCCTTTTTTACTCAGAGGGAGCTTTCTGCGACCGCCCTCACTGCTCAAAGCACCACAGGTGCGCCCTCATCGCTAATTCGTTTCCGTGCTACCCGCGTTCAGCTTGATGTCCGGCAGATCCCTCACGTAAATCGAGAAACTCCAGCCCGCGGCAGGTCCCGTCGGGGTCCAGCTAAAGTCAAGTTGCCAGCAATGCAACACTCGGTTGAACGTAAAGCTATGCGTCACGAAACGGCCTTCGTTATAGTTGTAGCGCGTACTGTAAGTCATTTCCCAGTTGCGCGTCGGTTGCAGGCTCGCGCTGATTCCCGTAGAATGCGACACCTGATCCTGGAACAAGTCCTTCGCTACACGCGTACTGCTAAAACTGTAGCTGTAGTCGAAGCCAAAAGTCCACTTGAGCATTTCGTACTTGCCCATCTGCGAAGGGAGGCCCCCATTGAATTCGCCGCTCCAGCTAAAGCGCTTCGAAAAATCGTAACCCCAGTAAGTGAGTTCCGGCACCTGCACCTTGTTCGGGTCATCGCTGAACTTGTGGTAAACGCTATGCCGCGTATAGATAGTGAACAAGTAGTCCGGCAAGATCTGGAAACCGAACGAAGACGTAATGTCCGAGAACTGCAACGAGTCCGCCGCAAAGTTATACGAAACATTATGACGCGTCGTCAGGAGGCGGCGTGTACCGTACTGATCCTCGACCGCCTTCGCCGTATCGCCCTTGGTGGTATCGGCAGCATGGCCCACCACCTTGAGGTACTTGATATCGAAGTCGTTGTTCAGTCCGAAGCCGACCGTTTTCTGCTCTATCTGATAAGGAGTCTGCCCCAGGAGAGGGTGCGGAGCAAACTTTTTCACCGTATCGATTTCGGGCGCATACGTATAGGACACGCTCGGCGAAAGCACATGCCTTGCACCCGTGAAGCGTCCAATTTCAGGCACCCAAATGCCGTAAAGCTTGGTGTCCGCCGTAATGCTGTAATTGTGGTTATAGGCGACCTGACCGTATTCGTCATGTTCAGGGTCCAGGCTCATGTAACGCCTACGGTACTTGAGGGAATCCTCGGGATTGATCCAGCCCGTTCCCGTCCAGTAACCCGTGAAGGTCGCACGCGGCGTGAGGTTGATGACATCGAAAATCGATCCCGAATAATCTACGGAATAGGTACCCGTGTAACCCACGTATTCCGCCGTCGTATCTTTCACGTTCACCGTATCGCGGGCACGACGCGTGTAATAGTTGAAACGGTTATTGAAGCTATAGTTGAACTTTTCCATGTAGCTGATAAACGAACCGTCTTCGTAAGCTTCTTCGTCCTCGTCGTACTCGAACGTAAAAAGCTGTCCGCTCATACGGTACTGGATATCGGGAATTTCGCGTTCCATCATGTCGGTCACCAGGTTGTGGCTCTGGCGCGCCTTCACGGTCAAGCTCTTGTTGGTACCGAACTTGCCCGAATAAGTGAGCTGGGCATTCGCCTGCTGGTTCAAGATGGTTTCGGCATCGAGGGCCTTGTCCTTACGAATGCTCTGGCTAGAAACAAACGAACCCGAGCCGCTCAACGTCTGCTTTCCGTCGGGAGTCAAGTTCTGGTTATGCGCAAAGCGGATATCGTAGCCACTGTTCGCCATGTCAAACTCTTCGAGGTACGCCGTATAGGAAAGGTTTCCGTCGAGCACGTAACGTTTCTTGTAGCGGACTTCGCCCGTGAGAGTCGAACGTTCAAAACGGGCCTCGTCACCTTCGATAATGTCGCCCTTGACCGTTGCATCCCAGTAATCATTCGGTGCGTAGTAGAAGCCGATATTGCTCATGTAGTAGCCCTGCTTCTGGTCACCGCCGAACTTGGGAGTCAAAAGACCCGACTTACGTCCGCTCTTCAGGGGAGCAACAATCATCGGAAGCACCGCCACCGGCACATCGGCAATATTCAGCACCACCGGGCGCGCGGTAATGGTCTCCTTGGGCTTCACCACCATGCGGCGTCCGTAAAAGTAGAAGTGCTGGTGCGTCGAGTCGTTACAGGTACTAAAGTCACCGCGCGCAATCTGAATTCGCTGATCCGGGAGTCTACGAACCTCCATACCATTCAACTGCTGGTTGTCCTGATACGTGGTCGCATAATAGATTTCGCCGATCCGGCTTTTCATGTTGTATTTGAGCCGCATTCCCGAAAGCGACGGATTCTTGGACTCACGCAAAATCGGATCGCCACTTGCAGCCAGGATACTGTTTTCCTGGTCGAACAAGATGGTGTCGGCATCCAGGGTCGCCGTGCGGTACTTGAGCTGTGCGCTGTTATTCAAGTTGAAAGTCGACTTGTCCACATCGTAAACGAGGTCCACCGCACGGTATTCAATCGTGTCCACCCCAGTCGTATCGTTCATCCAGTCGACTTCGGTGGTATCCTCTTCGACCTGCTCGCGCTCTTCGAGTTCAAAGCGGGTCATCTCCTGACCGAAAGCGGTCGGAGCGGCTAAGGCAACAAGCCATAATGCCAAAAATGCCCACAGATTACGATGGGTTCCAGATAAAATCACGTTGCGGCAAATATAGGAAATAGTAGAAAGAGGCACGAACGTGGCATCCAGGCCCTTCGGTAAACTCAGGGTAAACTCCGGGCTTTGCCCGTAGTCGATATACGATACTTGGCAACTTGTTGCCTTAGTAGAGTTAGGTTCGTAGGAGCAGGATCTCTAGCCGATTTTTAAGACGGGGCATATAAAAACGTTCCAAAGGTCACTTTTATACGCCCTATTTTACGTTGTACAAAATGTTTTTCTATAAAAAACGTCACCCCCGATTTAATCGAGGGTGGCATCTGCAATATTAGCGATCAATCCGCAACTAAAGGCGGCCAATTACTTGAGCACGGCGTTCTTGCCAGAGACAGAACCGTTGAGGTCGATGCGGACCAGGTAACGGCCACTCGGAACATTTTCGCCATTCCAACGTACCGTGTTGAAGCCCGGCTGGGCGTTGTCGGCACGGAGATTTGCCACTTCAGCACCATCGGAGTTCAAGATGGTGACGATAGCAGTACCGGCAGACTTGGCATCAAAGCTCACTGCCTTACGGCTAAAGCCCTTGAGCATTGCCGAAGCAGGCTTGTTCACATTCTTGGATGCCTTGGGAGCAAATTCATCGGCACGTTCCACATAAATGCCGTTCAGTTCCTTGGCGTTCACCTTTTCGTCTTCAGCAACGAGAGAGCCACGCTTGAGGACCGCCACCAGCTGTTTGGCACCTTCGGTCGCGCTTGCGTAAGTTTCAAGTTCCTGGGAGTTGAATTCCTTCTTGTCACCGTACCAAGCTTCGACACTTTCGCTCTGCAGATCCTTCACGGTAATCTGGGCACGGCGAAGCGTTGCCGTCATCGTATCGACTCCGCTTACAAAGGTGAGTTCGAGCGGCTTGTTCACCTGGCCACGGAGCTGTTCCTTGGACTTTTCAATGTCGTTACCCTTGAGGCTCACCCCGTCGACGGCGATAATCACATCGCCAGCCTGGAGCTTGGTTTCCGCTGCAGGAGTACCCGGAATGACTTCCGCCACCTTGACGCCGTCGCGGGTCTGGTAAATCGTCACGCCGATACCGCCGAATTCTTCGTCGGCCATGATCGGAGCAGCAAGCATTGCAGCAACAAGAGAAGCCTTGATAAACTTGTTCATAAATTCTCCTTGTAAATCCATTCGACCTAAATATATAATATTTAATCGTTTCGGCAACTGAATTTGTCAAGAAAACATTCCAAAATGCCGAACCCTTGACAAAAACGCCAAAATTTACTATATATGGGCTATGGTTGCGCACCAAAATCGCGCATTTATCAATTTTCAATAAAAAATTTTCCATAAAATTCTTTGAGACCCCATGAAAAAATTTTTGGGGATATTGTACCCTCTCGAAACCGGGTATGAGTTTCCAAAATTTTTTTCAAAAAAAGGTAACTCATGAATAAGAAAAACTATTTCCAAAACATCGCCCAACAACTCAACTGCAAAGCAGCTCCCGCCGAAAATGCAGGTCCGAGCTTCGCTCTGCTCAAAATCATGGAGTACTGGGTCCGTTTTCTGCAGACGGACTCCGACTACCTGAACATCGAGCCGATCGTCGCTCTGATGAACTTTGAAACGCAGACCGAACTCGTCTACGCACTCGCTAAGATCGAAGAGCAAAATCTGCGGCTTCCCGCCTCCGTCGCGTCTAAGGTAAATTACTGCGGGCCTCACGGTCGCCAGTTTCTAAAGAAGTACCCGAGCGCAGACTACCACTTCGAGGTGAAGCACTGCATCAACAACATCAAGCATCTCACCCGCGACGTATTCACCGAAGAAGAATGGAAAAAGTTCAAGAACACTGTCATTCCGCTGTTCCTGAAGTTCGCATGGAACGAGCTCAACAAGGGTGTCGCCGAAAACGACACCACCATGGAACGAATCGAAAAATTGCAAAATCTGTCCCACCTGCAAGATGACGAAATCGAAATCATCTTGTATCTCTGGCTGCAGGAATACGACGAAATGGAAGTCACGGCTAAAAAGAAGGGCCCCTCCACGGGAAATCGAAGCCGCTATATGGAAAAGGACTTCGATTTGATTTCTGTCGCGACCGGACTCTCCAAGCAGAGAGTGTCCGATTTGCTCAACGGCGAATCGCTCCTCGCAAAGCTCGGTCTCATTAACGAAGAAGTCGATCTCGAACGCGACATCATTTTCCATTTGAATGGACAAAGCGAAATCACTAGGATTAGCAACGTCGAAATGGCCGAAGCCCCCAAAATTCCGTTCAAGACACTCGCCAAGGACCGCCCCGAAGCAGAAACACTCGTGTATCTGCTCAAGAATCACGATTACAAGAAGCCACTCAACATTCTATTCTACGGTCGTGCAGGTACAGGAAAATCGGAACTCGCGAAGGCGCTCGCCCAGGAAGTCGGGCTTCCGATGTATGTCACCAAGACAAGCGACAAGAGCGAACGTTACGGAAACGATCTCACCAATCTTTCCGACACCATACTCCGTCGCCGTGTGCGCGCTATCCGTTTCATTGCCATCAACAACGAAAATGCGAAAACCATCATTTTGGTCGACGAAGCGGACCAGATGCTGAACAGTTTTGAAAAGGGCGCGCTCAACATGCTCATGGAAGACGTCCACACCCCGATCATCTGGATATCTAACTCCATGGACCATGTCGAAGAAAGCACCTGTCGCCGGTTCGACTATTCGATGGAATTCCAGAATTTCACGGCAGAAAAACGCGCCGTGCAGTTGCAGTCTGTGCTGGAAACATTCCACGTTCCGCATCTGATCAGCGAAGAAGAAGTGAAGTCCATTGCCGCGGAATACCCCGTGACAGTAGGCGGCTACACCAAAGCCGTCCAGAACGCCATTCCCGCGGCAAAGCAGAAAAAAGTCAATCCCGTAGACATTATCCGCAGGACGCTCGACGCCCACGCCAATCTGCTGAACATCTCCTGCGACAACACTCGCGACAAGACGACACACTCCCCTGCGTACACACTCTCCGGACTCAACATAGACCAGAATATCACCGACATTTTGGAAATCGCCACAAATTTCAACGGAATCTGGGACCATCTCGACGGGAGTTCCGCCGCACAGTCGCTAAACATTCTCCTGTATGGCGCTCCGGGTACCGGCAAGACCGAATTCGTACGGTATCTCGCCCGCAGTCTGAACAGGAATCTGGTCATCAAGCGAGCAAGCGATTTGCTCGGAAAGTACGTCGGCGAAACTGAAGCAAACATCAAGGCGGCATTCAGCGAAGCCGAAGAGAGCAAGGCAATACTCTTCTTCGACGAAGCGGACAGTTTTCTCAGCGACCGCAACAATGCCGAGCGCAATTTCGAAGTGCAGCAGGTCAACGAACTGCTGACGCAGATGGAAAATTTCAACGGCATTTTCATTGCCGCAACAAATTTCAACGGACGTCTCGACAATGCATCCCGTCGCCGGTTCGCCATCAAGGTCAAGTTCGACTATCTCACCCGCGAAGGCATCGAAACTGTTTGGGATTCGTTCTTCCCGAAGCTCGAATGTCCCGAGTACGTCAAGCGCATGACGAATCTCGCTCCGGGCGACTTCGGCGCCGTCTACAACCAGCTGCGTTACATGCCCGCACACAGGCTCTCCGCCGACTGCATCGCAAAAGCGCTCGAACGTGAAATCGAGGCGAAAGAAGGAGTTGAAAATAAAAGAAGGATGGGATTCTAAAATGTTCGGACATAGCACAAAAGCCGCCGGCATTTTCGCCGACGGCTTTTTTCATAATTCAATTTTACCCGCAAATTAGGCAGGCATCATCCTTTAATATAGCGGATTTTATCTTCGGTTCTAAGCCCCTGATAATCACCTTCGAACCTATTGCCACCCACATTCTTTTTAGAAAAGCAGACAGAATCGTTTCGGTTCATTTCGAACATATCGCCCGCACGAAACCCCTGAAGGGCTGAATCATGCATCAACACATACTCCACCTTTTCCTGATAAGTGTACATGTTCGTGAACTTGTCCGGATCACATAGGTGCAGAAGCCCGTTGCGGACCTGTGCCGAAGAATCCTTTCTGACTTTCAAGATATAATCCACCAGAGCGGCTTTCACTTCGGCCACCGTGTTGAACTTCGGGCGCCTCGGCCAGGACAAGAAGCGTTCAAAAATGGAATAAATCAACTTCAGGTCCCTTCGCATTCCAAGCACCTGGACATTCCACACCCCCATATCAGGATAAGCCGGAGTTTCAAGATCCATCAATTGTCCATACGCGCCACAACCGAGAGCAACATTGTTCGCCCCCAAGGACCAAAGCCAATAAAGATGGCACGCAATCATCAAATAGACCTTGTTCTTTTCAATGAACGAATCTCGCCATTCCTGATAAGCCTTCAGTTCCTCCGAATACAATGTCTTTCGCTCCTCATATTCCTTCAAACGGGAGTCGTAGCGCTCCATGTATTCGTTATACCTCTTTTCGAAATTTTCCATGCGAACCCGATTCTTTTCATCGCGTTCTTTGACATCCTGCTCATATTTGAGCATTTTCGCCTGGTATTCTTCGTCGGTATCCTTCTTTTTGCGCTTGGGGACCACTATTTCCTTATAGTCCCCCGGTCTTACTGGCGGATTGAACATAGGTTCGATCGGTTCCTCCGGCTTTTCAAGCAAATTTTCATCTAAAAATTTGCAAACATCGTCCCTATACTGTACACACTTTGTATTGTAGCCATCGAAATAACGCTTGTATTCCTCCTGCGACATCCCACTGTTCTTGATCGATCTTGCAGAGAAACTAAACCGGACGAATGTCTGCCCCAAGATCAGCTCCAAAAAAGACGGAACTGGAGTACCATCGGCAGCATTCAAAGTTTCAAATTCAACAGAACCATCTTCACGCTCAACGGGCGGTTTCGAGAAATCGACTAGACGATCTTCCAAAACGGTCTTCGACAAAAAAGCGTCGAACAACTTATAAACCGTTTCCTGCCCCGGAACAGCAAAACGTCCCGACACTTTAGCATTAACATTGTTGGATTCGCCCATTTTGACCTCTCATTTGAAACATATATAAAATTTTCAAAAAAAAAGCAAGGAAAAAAGGGGGTGGCTACCCCATTTCCACACCACAGAGCCGATCCATGATATAGCGGATCCTGTCCTCGGTACGGTCTGCACGATAGACAATATTGTCTTCCACACGGCCAATGCGCTTAGAATAGTAGACACTATCTTGTTCCTGCAGCGTACTGAAACTGCTTGACTTATAATAGCGCAGCAACGATGAATGATGCTCAATCCATTCCATTTTCATTTCGTAATCATAGATATTGATATACTTATCAGGATCGCACAGATGCAGCATGCCGTTTCGAACCGGAGCATTCAAATCAATTCGCGTTTTAAAGACGAAGTCAACCATAGCGGACTTGATTTCGTCTACATTCTTGAATTCAGGCTTGTTCGGCCAAGTCATAAAACGATGCAGAATGGAATAGACCAGCAGCAGCTCCTTTTTCAGACCCATCGCAGAAATGTAGGCATCCCACAGCCCCTCTTCCGGATTATAGCCATTCAGAACGCCCATCCAGTCTTCCTTGATACCGGCAAGTTTGCCGAACTTGCCGCACGACGTCTTGACCCCGGACATACCCAGAGACCACAGCCAGTGCAGATGAGCAATCAAAACGAGCTCACCCTTATGAGCAGCCTTCCAATCGGCATTCTTGAGAAATTCCCGCAGAACGGCTGCTGGAGCATTGATGATAAACTCAACGCTCTTTTTATATGCTTCGTCACCCTTTTTACCGCAGAGCAGTTTCGAAAACAAAACCGGCTGACCGTTTTCGTCTTCAAGCGTCGCGAACTCTACCTGACCATAGTAGTCAACAGCGTATTTCGAGAAATCAATCGCCTTACCTTCGAGAATGGTCTTTGCGATAAACGCATCGAACAGGTTGTAGACGACTTCCCTGTCTTCGTCGAAGAAGCGCTGAAAAGAACGGATGTTGTTGGTGTTTGTTGTTTCCATAATGGATCTCCTATTAAAAAAACTTTTTTTGAAAAAATTTTTGAGAGTTATAAGGGGTTTTGAGTAGATATAGTGGTAAAACCCCGAAATTTTCAAATTTCAGACAAATTAAAAAGCGGCGATTTTTATTAAAAAATTAAAATACCAAACCCATAAGCTAGATAAATATAGTAAAAATTGCCATATTTGTAAAGGGGGCTAATTGTCAGGAATTGTCATTTAGACAAAATCTCCATTTATAACGATATAGAAAAAAAATGGAGATTATTATGAATTCCTGTACAGTCATCTTTTCTAACATGGGCGACACAGACACTCTGGTTCTCAAGCACATCTGGGAAGGGCTCCCGAATGTGAAAGTCATTGAGGTCAACAACCACAATGGTCCCTGGGCCAAAAAAGTGGATTCCGCCATTCTCGCCGAAAAAGACACACTTATATTATGCGGCCACGGCTACCCCAGCGGACTCCTGTCGCCGCAAATGCACGGCGAACAGTTTCTCGTTTCCGAAAGGAACGTGCGCTACATCAAGGCGAAACACGTCATCGGAATCTGGTGTTACGCATCGTCGTTCGCCAAGAGTGTCAACCTGAACGGATTTTTCTCGTCGATGTTCATCAGCAACCCCATCGAGGCGCACATCAATGGTTGCACCCGCTCCGATGCGGCAACCATCACCCGCGAAGAAATTCTGTTCGGCCAGCGTCTGAACCAACTCATCGCAAGCGACACTCCCATGGGCGAATGGAAGGACAAACTGATCGAACAGGCCGATATGAACATCGATATCGTGAAGTTTAATTACAAGGGACTGACATACTTGGGGTAAAACTCCCCTGCAACATTCCGGCCTGAACAGCCGGAATAAAAAAAGCCCGCTGGAATGAACGCCAGCGGTTTTTTAGTATTATATATAATGTTAGTTAAAAATCATAATCACTGCCGAACATATACTCTTTACTAACCACTTTCGACATATTCCACTTGCTGATGTCACCCTTGTAATGTGAATTATAGAACATAGATCTCATACTTGTCACGTTCGACACATCCCACTGGCTGATGTCGCCTTCAAATACAGAGTCATAAAACATCAAACTCATATCCGTTACCTTAGATACATCCCACTTGCTGATGTCGCCATTGAACGCGGACGTACCAAACATTTCCTTCATATTCTCCACATTCGACACATCCCACTTACTGATATCGCCGTTGAAAATAGATTCAGAAAACATCAGATTCATATCCGTCACCTTAGATACATTCCACTGACTGATATCACCGTTAAAACGCGAACTTTCAAACATTGACGCCATGTACATTACATTCGACACATCCCACTTGCTAATGTCTCCATGGAACCTGGTGTACATAAACATTCTATCCATAACCAACACGTTTGACACATTCCATTGGCTAACGTCACCATCAAACATAGAACTGCAGAACATGCCGTTCATACTTTGTACACTGGATACATCCCACTTGCTAATATCGCCATTGAATCGAGAATGGCTGAACAATCCGAACATATTCTCCACGTTGGACACGTCCCACCGGCTAATGTCACCATTGAACATGCTCCTCTTTTCCGCCTTTCTATTTAGCTCAGCAAAATCAACTGGGCCAACATCTTCATCACGGTCATAACAACCGAGCACAGGATCGAACAACCCGCTCATGTCCGTCACCTGCGATACGTCAATAAAATTCAAATCGCATTCGGGACCATTTTCTTCAACAGCCTTGTCGATGAGTTGAATGAGATGCTTTCTATCGCGAGCGATAACCTTAACCATAGTGCGACTCCTTTTTTTGAATTTTTTTTGGAAAAAAGATTGAAATTTGGGGGATACAGTGAAAAACTCGAAAAATCCTAAAATTTTTCTCTAACAAAAACCAACAATTTATATTAAACAATTAAAAAATCAAACTCATAAAAGCCGAGCAAATATAGTAAAAAAAGCCATATTTGTAAAGTCAGAATTTGACATTAGAAAAGCCCCCTCAGAGAGGGGGCTAAAGGTTGCCAAATTGAATTCAATTAAACATCCATAAATTCTACATCAGAAAAAATTTCAAATTTAGATTTTCTCGAAGCCGGATTGCCTACATCATTATTATCTTATTTCTGTTCATCTGAATTGTACCCAACCTTCAAAACAGCCATGATTCCGTTCAGATGGGACTGAACCCTAGTTGAAATACCCGACTTAGCCTCATCCGGGATATTCCATTTGAGCAAGGCATCGTCCAACAGCCCCTGCATTGCATCGAAGATACATGACAAAACGAATTCACTTGACCTATCGGGAAAAACATTACGCATCAAACCAAGAAGGTTTAAGATATAATGGACGTCTTTTGCTTGGAATCCCACTTCGGGGTCTCTTTTGGAAAGTATTTTCCAATAGTTCAACCCTATCCGAGGCCACCCCGTCAACGTTCCATAGAATTCATCAATCCCTTCGGAGAAGGTATGCTTATAATACCTTTCATCATTAATCGCAACACCAACTGCGAAATGGAACAAAAGAACACTAGATAGAACAAAGTGACGACCGGGCTTTGCTTCGGACAAAGCCAAGTTCCTTTTTTCGGCATCAGGCCACTTTTCAGTCCGTTCATAATCATCGATGCCGAACCACCCTTTTTCCCTATCCTCAAAGATATTCTTAATATCTTCTTTGTATTCATGCTGCAAATAATCCTCAATAACGGGGGTCTTTGTATTTAACAAAATAGACAGCATTTTTTGAGTATTTTCATTTGCACAGTCGACGATACGTGATTTTACATCATTGGAAATGTCTAGGCGGAACAGTTCTTCTTGTAGCAATCTCTGCAACACATCAAAGATACTTGCGAGTTGAAACCGGTAATTAAGAAAAGGGATCACCAGACCATAACGATCCAAGAGTTCATTCAAGCCATCGAGCTTTTTCTGTGAATATTTTGCCGAAAATTCTTGCCATATATCCAAACCAAAATCAGGCCATCCTGAATGGTCAAGAAATTCTTGAAATTTGTCAGAGTCCATGAACTCTTCATATGCGGCTTCATTGGGAGATTTATAACCGTTGTGGTTCATATCGTCCTTAATCGTGATGTAGGCCATCAACTGATACAGGAAAATGCTTGAAAAGACGAAATGCCTCAGCGGATCAGTTTCAGCACGATTATCAATTTTAGATTTCGCATCAGCGGCATTAAAATCACGCAGCCAAGGGCAGCGTCCATTTTCATATTCATAATCCTTCTGGAATATGAAGCGGAGATCGTCCATGTACTCGTTGCGCAGATAGTTCTGAATATAATCCCTGGTTAATTGTTCTAGGTAATTTTGATTCATTTTTGCCCTTCTTTCCGTTGTTCAGTCCCTTACTAGTTCTTTCCTTTCTTAGAATTTTCGCGCTGATCCATCAAAACGTAATGCAAATCCAAAGTATTCAAATCATTCAGAATTGCATTACGCATTTTTTTCGAACACAATTCACTAGAATACTTTTTCAGCAAGTCGTTTTTCCAAGTTCGTTCGGCCCTAGGATTCAACTTTGTTGCAGTAGCCCTTTCAAATTCATGATAGATTTGCGTCATTTCTCTAAAGGCAGGCAATTCATTCTTATGTTTTTTCATTTTTTCTGCCAAAGAGACTATATGATCTATAGAAATATCACCCTTATATTGAGTACGAAGAGGAACAACCTTTTTTCCATCCGCATTATAAGTATACAATTCAAATACTTTTGAATTTTTCAAGACAACCATTACGCGTTTATCGTTCAAGAAGCACATTTTCTCAACATCTTCAAAACGATAGGCTTCGTCTTTTCCCAATACGACCATATCACGCAATCCAGACACCATCCATTCATTAAACGCTTTGTCTTTCGCCTTATGGAATATGGCCGTAATCAATCTAACTGGAAACAGCAAATCAACACTTGCTGGGTAATAACGACTCTGCGTTTTCAAACGGTTCTTAAAAATATTAAACAGTTCTTTCTGAGAGAACTCTTCAAGGACACCATCTGCCGTGCTTATCTCTCTTGAAACACGTACTTTCTTTTCTTTAGTAATCTTTTGCGGAGTAACTTCAGGATATGTTATTTCCTTTACACTTTTCGTTCGTTTCTCATCAGTTTCATATCCTTCGACATCAAATTCTTCATTCAAGAACGAATCGAACTGATTAAAACCGCTGCCAATATCAGTCCACTTTTTACGATTTACCTGTTTTTGCTCATTTATAAAAACAATAACATCAACATATGCTTTTGATATATCCTTTTTCGACTTACTTTTGTATGCGGAAATAACATTTTCAAAAGAACCCGATCCATTTTTTTCATTATAGCCATCGTGCAACTGATTTATATAGGAGCGATACGATGCTATAGAAGCCGCAGTTGACAGGATTTCTTTTTCATCAAGCCAGACGCCAAAGGCTTTCTTCAAATACTCAAAGTCAACTACATCATTCTTATCAATTGCCTTAACGGTCGCGGAAGACTTTGATTTGGGATTGGAAGTCACCTTATTTGATGAGCCCTTCTTAAAATCCATATACGACTTCGCTGCACTTTTTAAAGAAGCCAAAATTTTGCGAATACTTCCATTCACAATTAATCCTCGAGGCGCCGGACGAGAATGCCGCTCATCATCTGCAGAATACTTCAGTTTTTCCAACAGACTTGTTCCCTGATCAGTTATAAATTCTTTATCCAGATCAAGCTTTAACTCACTCTCAATCTTTCCACAGCGAGACAAGACACTAGAGACAACTCGACTGTTATGTCCTTTGCTTTCAAGCCACTTTTTAAACTGATTTTCCTGCATGGTATTTTCCTTTTTGTTTTATAATTCTAAATCATATTCAAAATTTATCCCTGGAAAGCAGCCTGTTTCCAGTCGTCAGATTCATCATCACCGGCATACAGAGCCTTGTACGTGTTGATGAACAGCCTAAAGTTGAGTGATTTGCCTTCCATCCGCGGGTCGTTCAGGAATTCCTTGGAACTAATCCAGTCAAAAACCTTCTTTTTCTTTGCTTTGTCGGAGATGTCGCGCCCAGCAGCATCGGTTATCTTGAAATTATTCAAAAGGCCTTTTAGCCTATCCAAAATTTCGGAATTTGTGAGCAGGACCTCTATTGACGTAGCTCGGGTTACAAGAGCTTCATCCAATTTCTTGATTTCACTCTTTTTCATATTCGAGATAATGATTACCGAGCCATTGAAGAAGAAATGGTTTGGCATTCCCATGCGACCATCATGCTTCTTAGACCAACGTTCCAAGCATTCGGCAACTTCATCATTATCCATGCAATCTGTCGTATCTACAACATCCTTGCTATCGGAACCCCAAAACACTTCGCGGACGTCGTCGGAATCCAAGGCGCTCTTGAGCACGGAACGCCCCTCCACATTCTGCAAAACGGAATCACAGTCGTCAAATACGCAAATTTTGTTCTGATTCTTGTAAAGAAACTTATAGACATTAATCGGCGTACACTTCGTCTTCAGGATATTGTAATCCACCGGGCGCTTATGGCCATAGGCCTCCAGCACACTGCTGACCGCATAGGTCTTGCCGATTCCGCCATTTCCCGAAATAAACAAAGCCTTTCCAATACCCTTAGCAATGACGGATACCGCTTTTTTCATGGCGTTAAAGGACTTTGAAGGATCGGCAAAGATTTCCTGTTCCGCCTTTTTGTCCAATTTGGGAAGGACTTTCTCACGAGCAGGATTCTTCTCCAGAGAAATCTTCTTGGGCGGTTCCTCAACCTCAGTGACTTCCTGAACCTTTGCCTTTTTTGACTTGCTCGAACTTGTCTTTTTTACAGGAACAGCCGCCTTCGGCTCCTCTTTCTTCACCTTTCGAGCAGGTTTCTCTGCTACAGCTTTTTTCGGGACCTCTTTTTTCGGTTCCTGGGTTTTCATGAATTCGGCCAACTTACGAACGGATGCACGGGCCGCACCAGACGACTGATCCCCTACATTCGCTTTCGCACCACCCGCATAATAGTCAGGTAGCACAGTTTCGGCGAGAGGCGCAAAATCGTCAAATTCCATTCGAGCCTCATTGAGAACCTTGCGTAAGCCCGTCTTATAACTGTTAAGTACATTCGGCTTAACCTGCTTGGTAAGCCACTTGAAGAATTTCTTTTGCAATGAAGTTTCGGTCATTAGAACACGGGGTAGCCTGCGAACTGGCCGAGGTTGTTCTACTACATCCCCAACATCTTCGGAGGTCTCCGTTTCTTCGTCAGAGTCATCTTCCGGTTCGTATTCTCCGGCATGCGTAGATGATTTAGTTCTACCATTCTTTTGCGAAGACATTTCTGCCAACAGAGCGTCGATGTCGCCTTCGAACAGTTCAACATCGGCCGGAGCATGATACTGGCCTGTTGCCTTAAGATACTTGTATATTTTGAGGTGATCCTTTATTTTAGATTCCGACCAGTATGTTTTTAGCTCTTTCCAAAGCACTTTGTAAATACTCGAAATATCCTTGCCAGCTTCATACAAAGCCACAATCGCCTCAACAGGCCCCGAAAAATCACTCATAGCAAATAACCTTCATCCTTAGAAAACTTATAAAGAAGGGGCGAATTTATCGCCCCTATATCTTGGCAGATATTAATCAGCGTTCTTGATACAACGGAGGAAATAGTGATTCGACTTGTTTTCCAACGAGGGACGATTTTCCCAACCAGTCGTAATAAAAACAACTGCAGAATCAGAGCCGGTTTCATTCACAGTCCACAACCACACTGGACGTGAGACTGAATCGTCTTCTTCATATGGAACACCATCCTCAAACAAGCCGCCCATCAATTTTTCAGCATCTTCTTCGAGCTTCGCCATCTTATTCTTTATATTTTCTTTTAACACCATAAATTCCGAAACAGATGGAATATGCCACCCTATCGGGGCGATGCCCTGATATTTAGTCCCCTTGAACGGATCATTGGAGTTCCAGGAAGATTCGTATCCTTCAGTTACCATTTTATCATAAAGCGGCAATGCAATCTTGTTCATGCAACTAGGCATATTCATCACAGCTGCCCATGTGTATTTCAAGGATTCACCCTCTTTTAGGAATCTTTCAGGAAGACCATCATCCAAATTTTCAAGGTTCCCTTCTACTGTAGCCCATCCTCCTTCAAATCGCAAATTTTCAGCCATCCAAACTTGGTTGCCGATTTTAAAGCATTTGTATTTTTGTCCATCGCGAATGTCCGTAAACATGCCAAACTGGGGTTTGCCTTCTACTGCAGGTTCCCAGTCAATATCAGAAGAAGTCTTCGCTGTTTCGTGAACAAACTTATCAGCATTTTTCTGCTTTATTCGCGCTTCATTATTTTTCAACCATGCTTTTACATTACTCAATGAGCCGTCATACCACTGGGATGTCATCAAGTAAACCTTCCCATCAGGGCGTTTTATTGGTGCAGATTGATAATACCTAATTTTTTGATTATCTTCATTAACTTCTGACTGCAATTTCAGAAAAGGAATTGTGTCAGCCTCACTTCTAAGCCCAAAAATTCTTCTCGCATTCTCTGCGTCAAGCAGTTTTGCAAACTCAGCATCATCCAACTTTGCAACTGCCGGAATTAAATCATTTTGAACTAGTTTGCCAATTTTTTCCATTTTATCTCCTATGGTTATAAATTCCTTCACTAATATACATTTTTTTTACAAAAACAATAAAAATTCTTTTTCTTCCCCTAAAAGCCTTCTTTTATATCGCAAAAAAAGCGAGTTTAGTCAAAAAGTAATGCACTCATCCCCCTCCCCTTTACAAAATCCCCATAAAAAGCGATATTATAGGAGTAAAAAAATAGGAGAATTTATGATAGGTGCAATTATCGGTGATACGGTGGGGTCGATTTACGAGTTTGACAACATCAAGACGAAAGATTTTGAGCTGATCAAGGACGGCATTTCGCCCACAGACGACAGCATTTTGACATTCGCGACGGCGGATTGGATTATGCGCGGGGGCGAAGCATGGAAATACTATGTGGCATACGCGAGCAAGTACGATTGTCCGGTTGGCGGATACGGCGGCAGTTTCACCAGGTATGTCATCGATGCCCGCGCTACGGGACAGGGCAAGCCCTACGACAGTTGCGGTAACGGTTCTGCGATGCGCATCTCGCCGGTGGGTTGGGCATTCAACACTAAAGAAGAAATTCTTGCCAAGGCGAAGGAATCCGCGGAATGTACGCACAATCACCCCGAAGGCATCAAGGGTGCGCAGGCGACGGCACTTGCCATTTTTATGGCACGCAAGGGAGCTAGCAAAGACGAAATCAAGACGACCATGGAAAGCGAATTCGGCTACGATTTGAATTTTACGCTAGACGAGCTGCGTCCAGAATACAGTTGGGCTTACCCCGGAGCGGCCCTTTGCCAAGGAACAGTCCCGCAGGCGATCCGCTGCGTACTCGAAGCCACGGACTACGAAGACGCCATCCGCAACGCCGTTTCACTCGGCGGGGACAGCGACACTCTCGCCTGCATCGCAGGGGGAATCGCAGAACCCGTGTTCGGCGTTCCGAAAAAATTGTATACCATCGGGATGAATATTTTAAAGCATTACTTCCCGGAGCCGCACAAGCTCGTGATCGATTTTGAGAAGAAATTCGGGAACCGAATTCTAGAATAAATGCAACTTTTTCGCAAGAAGGGAGATCCCCGCCTGCGCGGGGATGACAAACAAGAAAAGAGGGGATGACATTCAAGAATACGGTGATGACATTTAAAGAGCGCGGGGATGACACGCAGCCGAGCGAGCAGCGTTACTCGAACATCATGCCTTCGTCTTCATCGCTTTCGCCGTCGTCGTAGTCATCCATAGACTTGTCGCCGCCGGGGACGATGATAAGGCCGAGCGTCACGGGGTCGCCCTTCATGTTCAAGTAGGCTTCGAGCCACAAGTTCGTGGAAAGGCGGAGCAAGCGCAGGTCGAGCATAGTGCCGCCCTTGTGGATGCTTTTCGGATTCAGGTTAAAGAAAAGGAACTTCTTGTTAATGTACTCGAAGCGGTCGTTTTCGTAGTTAATCGCCCAGTCAGAATTGCCGTCGTTTTCCTGACGGTAGGTGCAGCGGTCATTGTCGATGTCACATTCGAAACTTGCACTTTCGTGGTAGCGTTTGTTCCATTCGCGGCTAAAGGCGCAGCTCTGCACGCGGCCCGCCCCGTTGCGTTGCTTGTTCAGCTGGTCGTTGATAACCACGTAGTCCATCTTCTGATTTTTCACCTGTTCGTAGACATTCATCAAGATGATGTACGCTTCGATATCCTTGGGGCATTTTCCCGTCAGGTTCACGTCCTCGTGGGCTTTCAGGAGTGTCTGCTGCAGGTCTATGTCAATGGCATCGGGAATTTCGCTTTCCTTAATCTTGTCGAGCACCTTCTTGGGCGGGACAAAGACTACCTTGTCGCCTTTCTTGATGGCATAACCGAGCTGGTCGCGCACGTAATCCAAGCACTGCTGCACGTGAATATGCACCGTATTGGATCCGCCCGACACAAAGTCCACGCCAAAGCGCACATTCCATTCGCCAGCGGTGTTGCCGACATTCTTGTCGATTTCGCAGAAGGGATCTTCGCGGATACCGTCGATAAACACGACCTTCGCATTGAGTTTCGTCACAAGCGATTCTTCTTTATCGATGACGCCCCCCAAGCTCCAGAAGTTCGGATTCAGGCGAAGTACTTCGGCAAAGGCCTTGTCGCCATCGAGCGCAGGGAGCAAGGAATCGTTGCGGGCATTCTTTTCCTTGAGGAGTTCGGAATATTCCGTGGTTACGGTCATGTTGCTAAAACCATTACGTGCCTGCGGAGCGGGAAACGCAAACGCAAGCGACGTCGCAAACAGGCTAAAAGCCGAGACAAGAGCAAATAGGGAAAAACGTTTCATCACCGTATAAAATACAAAAAATGATCGAGCATAGAGATCGCCGCGCGGAGTTTAGTTTACTATATTCCCTTACATGACAATCGAAGATTTTTTGAAAGAAGCCAAAACCGTAGCTATTTTCGGACATGTTCGCCCGGACGGCGACTGCGTAGGTTCCACTACGGGAATCTACAACTACATCCAGGACAACTATCCGAGCATTCATGCGGACCTGTACCTCGAAAACTTTCCCGAAAGTTACAAGATTTTACGCGGGGCAAGCGACGCCAAGCCTCTCTACACCTCCGAAAATAACGCAGGCCTCCCCTATGACCTCGTATTCCTAATGGATACGCCGAGTTTCGAGCGCGTGGGTGCAAACGGAGCCGAATGCCTGCAGACCGCCAAGAAGAGCATCAATATCGACCACCACATTTCTAACCCGCTGAACCTCTGCACCCTGAACCTAGTAGAACCCGAGGCAAGTTCCGCAAGCGAAGTCCTGTACGTGAACCTCGACAAGGAAAAAGTCAGCCGCGAGACCGCCAATTCCCTGTACCTCGGGATTGTGCACGACACGGGCGCCTTCAAGTTCAGCTGTACCGGCAAGCGCACCATGCAGGTGGTCGGCGACTTGATCGAAAAGGGAATCGACTTTGCGAAAATCGTCAACGAGACGTACTACACGCGCACCTACAAGCAGACGCTCGTGACCGGATTCGTAATGGAAAACTGCAAGCTCGGGCTCGGCGGTAAAGTGGTCTACGCCCACATCACCCCCGAAGACATGCAGCGTTTCGACGTGACGCCGGTGGAACTGTCCAACGTCATCGACACCATCCGCGAAGTCGGCGGCACCGAAGTGGCCTTGTTCCTCTACCCCGTCAACGGCAAGTATAAGATTAGCCTGCGCAGCAACTACATCGTGGACGTGAACGCCATCGCACGTGAATTCGGCGGAGGCGGCCACACCCGTGCCGCCGGCGGTGACACCAACGACACCCCCGAAGCGGCGATTGAAAAGATTCTTGGGCTAATCGAAAAGCAACTTTAGATCGCTTCGGGGTTTCACCCCTCGCGATGACGTTATTAAAACAAGAACAGCGCAATAGCGAGGGCAATAAACACGCAGCCGCTAAACCAGTTGATGTTGCGGTTCGCCTTTGGTGAATTTCGCAGGAATTTCTTGACGGAACCCGCCAACACCGCCACCGTGCCAAAAACAATCAACGTTGCCAAAATGAATTCCGCCCCCAAAATGGCCGTCTGCAGGCTCGGATGAATCGGACGTTCCGTCTTGACGGCAGGCGGAATGAACGACAGCAAGAAAAGCACCGCTTTCGGATTCGTGAGATTCATGACAATGCCGCGAAGGTAGAGCTTTTTAAAGCTAATTTCATTCGCAATCGCATCCCTGGATTCCGTCACTTCGCCATTCTGGCTCGTTCCAGAATGACAAATTTCCTCGTCCAATTTCACCACCCCCGTACGTACCCGAAAACTCTTGTAGGCTAGGTAAAGCAGGTACGCCGCACCAAGGCACTGCATCACGAAAAAGGCCCTCGGACTCGCGGCAATCAGGGCAGACACGCCAGCAACCAACAGACAAATCTGCACGACAATTCCCGAGCAAAGCCCTAAAATGATGCAAAAGCCAGCCCGCACCCCATGCGTCGCACTTTGCGCAAGCACAAACAAATTATCTGGACCGGGAGCAACGCCCACCACCAGCGCCGCTATAAAGAATTCAAGCATAGTAATCAGTTGGCTGAGCCTAGAGATCCTTCGACTACGCCCCTACGGGGCTCCGCTCAGGATGACACCGTGTGTCTGTTTTAAACTACAATTTCTCTAAGAAACTGTCGACGTCAAGTTCGTCAAGGTCTTTCTGCAAATCGGCAAGCGCATCGTCAGAAATCGACTCGGCATCCTTTCTCGATTCAGCATCGCCACTGGGTCGCTGAGGTATACCTTCCGCCATATTCGCCGAGAGGTTTTCTGCAGCGCTTTCAAATTCCGAGGGAGCAGAACCTTCGCGCGGACTAGGCAGACTGTCGCTTTTTTCCAGGGCGCGTTCTTCCGCCAAGGATTCCGACGCATCGACCATTTTCTTGAGAGCCTCTGCCACGGCACCCATCGCACCGCCATTGCTGACAACGGCGTCAATGGCACGGCTGAGTTTCTTGCGGAGTCCGGCAAATTCTTCACGATCGAGTTCCGCGACCTCTCCATGATAGTACATCAAGGGCGTCTTGCAGCGGGCGCAGCAAAACACCATCATGTTCGCGCCATCTCCCTGGATTTGCGCATCAAAAGATGTACCGCAGTGCGGGCAATCGATATGGAATTCACTCATACCCTATAATGTAGAAAAATTTGACTACCCAAAGCCAAGCATACCACAATATTTTATCTTTACGCCGTCCATCGCGCTTTGTGTACTTTTACGTTTTTTGTTTATTTAGCTCAGGATGACACAACATTTTCCGACTGTCTATTTCCTACTTCTAACTCACTATGCTTTGCCAGTGGCTTTATCATTTAACCAGCATTGATCTTTTCGACGGTCGTCTGTTCCGTGCAGGTGCAGCCGCCATGCTTTCCATTATCTTAGTCATGTGCTTTATGCCGATTTACATCCGTAAGCTCCAAAGCCTTGACGCTACCAGCGACTTCGACAAGGACGGCAAATCAAAATCCCCTCCGATTATGGGAGGCCTCTTGCTCGTTGTTGTCGTCGAAATCGTTTCGCTCCTGGTCTGCAAAATGAATGGCTACACGATATCCACCCTGGTGATTCTCGCCGCGTTCTCGGCGGTGGGCGCCATCGACGATATCGCAAAGGTCAAGGCCAAGCGCCTAGTCAAGCTCGGAAAAATCAAGGCCGCCGACTATATGGACAAGGCCGACGGCATTTCCAGCAGCCTGCGCCTGTTCCTCTATTTCCTGTTCAGCCTCGTGGTCGCCATATTCTGCTACAAGTTCATCCCCGAACTCAAGGGTGACCTCACGATACCGTTCCTCCCCATCGACGTTTTCCAACTGCATCTCCCCAACTGGATTTTCGTTGCCTTCATGACGTTCGTGATTGCGGCCTCTGCCAACGGCACAAACTTTACCGACGGTCTCGACAGCCTCGTTTCGGTTCCGATTCTCACGAGCATGGTGTTTGTTGGTCTTGTCGCTTACGTGAGCGGCAACTTCATCTTCAGCCAGTACCTGAGCGTTCCGTACCTGCCCGGCTGCGACGAACTGTTCCCCCTTGCAACCGCCATTGCAGGTTCCCTACTCGCTTACCTGTGGTTTAACAGTCCTCCCGCCGAAATCTATATGGGCGATGCCGGTTCCGTGGGCTTCGGCGCTGCGATCGGCATTATGTTCATCCTGGTTCAGGCAGGGCTTTTCCTCCCCATCGTGTGCATCATCATCATTGCCGAAGCTTGCTCCGTTTTGCTCCAGATTACTTGGTTCAAAATCACCAAGAAAACATCCGGCGAAGGCAAGCGCATTTTCCTTTGCGCACCACTCCACCATCATTACCAAAAGAAGTGGGAAGGCCGTTTCCCGAGCAAGCCGCTGATGAATTCCAAGATCGTCTGGCGTATGCACCTGGTGAGCATCTTTGCCCTCATCTTCAGCATGGTGGTATTCTTCGGGATAAGGTAGGGGAAGAATCCCCCTGATTCCAGCCTCGACTCAGCCTAAGCCGCACGCTCACAGGTCCTCGCCTTCGGCTGCGGAAAGTTCGCTTAGCGGTTAGGCTTTCGCCGAGTCTTACATCACCCCCTCTCCTAGGGAACACCCCTAAAACCCCTTAAATTAGTGATAACAACAGTTTGATTAAAAATGTTAAAAGCTGCAAAAAATTGTTTGCAGCTTTTTATTTATTTCGATTTTCAAATGTCTATGGTTTTAGCATTGGGTAAATTTTGACACGGCTCGCGAAA
Organism: uncultured Fibrobacter sp.; assembly: GCF_947166265.1. Taxonomy (NCBI): domain Bacteria; kingdom Pseudomonadati; phylum Fibrobacterota; class Fibrobacteria; order Fibrobacterales; family Fibrobacteraceae; genus Fibrobacter; species uncultured Fibrobacter sp. Next base: position 208,826 of record NZ_CAMVDO010000001.1, read on the forward strand.
AGCAAGCATCACATCAATATCTCTCTATTAGCACATCAGGGCATTCCACTTCGACATAATTGAGTAACGGAGAGCTCGCTGCATGCATGAAATCGGCGAGGAATAAGCACCCCTGCATAGCCTCAGTATCGTTTTCAAAGGAGCCCTTGCATTTTTCCTTAAGGCAAGAGAGCGTTTTTGTTGGATCGTAACCAGAGTCCTTTTCACAATCGCCTAGAAGACCGCCATATTTCATCCCCTGAGCCCCCCAACCCATGCTAGAGCAACCTTCGAAGAACTCCCCCATTCCTCCTCCTGGAATCTTGATATCAAATTGGCCTTGAGTAATGCTAAAGTCTGTTGTCATGACGATAAGTTTCTTATCTGCAATGGCTTTATGATTAGCATCAGTGGAGTATTTACCCGCACCATTAAAAGTAAGCTGATAGCATTTACCGCAGGCACCTCCATCGATTTCAGAAACAGCGGCAAAAGCAAATCCAATTCCTTCACAGCCATCAATCGTAAACGGGCTTTGGCTCATGCAAGTCATTTGATTGCCACCTTCACAAACACTAAGTTCATTCCAATTCGTATTTGGAGTCCTACCCTTGTCAGTACATTGTTTTGAATTGTAGCTAGTTACTTCTGGCCAAGAGCAAGTAGGTTTGCAGCAGTCCCAATAACGGCTAGCAAAGCCACTACCTCTCGCACCATTTTTTTTCACAGTGATATTTGGACAGGTAGATGGCCCCGAGGCCGTCGCAGTTACAGTCGGACATATCACATCAACAACAGTGCTGTCGGCATTCATAACTTTAAGAGTCGGCGTTTGCGTCTCACCCTTTGCTGTGAAGGTGTGGGTAAAAGACATGCCTGTTTCAGAGTCATTCCAAACATAGTCGGTAATTTTTGATGCAGATGTACACCCCGACACCGTCCAAACCGCATTCGGTTGTGCGGCATAGTCAATCTCCGCAGCAGAAGTCGAGCATTCACAATATGAGATTGGATCACCGTTCACCAGCAGCGGAGAACATTCTATCACTGATTGTTTCAAGCCCATTGTCACGGTCAACAACGCTAGGTGCTTACCCGATGTTGCATAGGTGACCGGAGAAGAGGTCATGCCCGTACCATCACCGTCGCTACCGAAATTCCATGAATAGGATGCGCCAAGGAAATCCTGCATCGAACCTTCCGACAAATTCGGGGTAAAGTTCCACGCAACAGAACCGTTCTTCTCTATCGTTGCCTTAGCCGGAGCACAACTACCAAGACCCGTCACAACCACAGCTGCAGAAGAAGAACTTACCGGGTCAGTTCTTCCTACCGAAGACGAGGAACTTTTAATCACCCAACCGGCACTACTCTTGGGAATCGCTATTTCACTGCTACTATTCACCAATGATTCCGAAGAAGCTAAGTCAATATGAGAAGACGATGACGACCCTTCAACAATGAAATTACCGCGAGACGAAGAAGAAGACTTGAACAAACCCGTATTCAAAGCCTGCAATTCTTTCAATTCATCGATCTGATCGTCGATCTCATCAACGTAATCGGTGCAAGCAGCAAGCAAGGCGAAAGACGATAGACCAAAGACGAATGACAATTTCGCCCAATTCTTAATTCCAAATTTCGACTTCATCATTCCTCCGCCTCCTAGAACGCAACGCTTAGGCAAACACCAATAGCACCGACAATAGCAAGCCCTACACCCACCGTGCGAAGATTCTGCCCCGATTCAGCATCATCTCGATTTTTCTCAAGTTCACCGACAGTATCGCCACCCTTATCAGCAGCCTTTTTTGCCTGGCTATTCCCAACAACGGCAAGTACCACGCCAGTCACTGTCGCTACAGCGCTAATACCCAGCGGAAGCCAATGGATTTCGCTTGTTTCGGCAGCATCTACATTAGCAGGAACGCTTTCGCCCACTTTATCTTTTTCATCGAGTTCATCATAAGCATCTTGTGCAAGAACCCGCACAGAATCGCTTTTATTCGGTTCATTCGCTTGAGCAATCAATGTGTAAGGATTGTCTTCCGGTTCACGAACAATCGTCTCGACAGTATCTCTTTTCTCAGGAATTTCCTGTACTACAGGAACAGGTTGAGACATTTCTTTGACGATTCTGAAAAATTCAGGCGACTGTTTTTTTATCAATTCCAACAGTTCTTTCAAGTTGGTTCCCTGACCATTAAAACTTGCAACAAGTTTATTGCCAGCCGTTTCATATAGTTCCGCAGACAGCGTGAGTTCACCATCAAAGTTACCAACCCGCATTTGGCAAACAAAATCCGCAGAAATATTCTTTCCCGTTTCTACAAGGCAACTACCTTCGCAATCTTCAATCGCTTTACCCGGAGGCAACATCTGTTGGATGTTTTCTCGAGTCATAATTGTATAATTCTGGGTTGCAGGAAGTTCCTTGACGGCTTGTTCTCGCAACACATTCGTCAAATACTGACGGTCTGTTAAAGATACCGATTCTTTTGCGATGCCATCGGCCCCCGTTTCAAGGACTGCCACATGAGTTGCAAATGCTTCAGCAACTAGCATAAAGCATATAATAATAAATAGGAAAATCCTCATATAAAGAAATATAGCTTTTGTGTAAACGAAAGCCAACAATACATTTCTATATTATACAACATGAACAACGTGATCGAAACTTTGAATGCAGCGGGGCAGCAAGAACTTGCTGCGAAATTGGAATCTTTGAGCGGTGATGCCCGCAAGGCCCTGGAGCGCGACATTGCAAGCCAGGACTGGGAAGAACTGAAGGCGCTTTACACCGAAAAATCGAACGCCTCGCTCGACGATAACGTGTCGGGCGACTTGAAGCCGATGCCGTTCAAGATTGCAACCGACGACTTGCGTTACGACTTTTGGAAAGAAACCGGAGAAATACTCCTCGGCAAGGGTCAGGTGGCAGCATTCCTCGTTGCAGGCGGACAGGGTTCCCGCCTCGGATTTGACGGTCCGAAGGGCATGTTCGATATCGGCCTTCCGAGTCACAAGAGCCTGTTCCAGTTGCAGGCAGAACGCTTGCAGAACTTGGCCGCCCAGGTAGGCCACGCGATTCCGTGGTGCATCATGACAAGTCCGCTGAATCACGAAGCTACGGTCAACTTCTTTACCGATCACAACTTTTTCGGGTACGCCCGCGAAAACATTCGTTTCTTTGAGCAGGGCACAATCTGCGCCTTGACCCCCGAAGGTAAGGCCGTTATCGATAACGACCGACTGGCTCTCGTTCCCGATGGAAACGGTGGATGCTTCAGGGCGCTCGCCCAGAGCGGCACACTCGCCTGGTTAATTGAAAAGGGTGTCCGCTACGTATTCCTCTACAGCGTCGATAACGCCCTCTGCCGCATTTGCGACCCGGCTTTTATCGGAGCGCTCGCTAGCGAAGGACGCAGCATGTCGGCATCCAAGGTGGTGCACAAGGCCGGTCCGAACGAAAAGGTGGGCATTTTCGCCCTGCAAAACAACAAGCCCGGCGTGGTGGAATACAGCGACCTGCCCGAAAACTACCGCGACATGACGAACGCCGACGGGAGCCTCACTTTTGACGGAGGCAACATCGCCATTCACTTGTTCAAAATTGACGGTCTCCGCAAGTTGCAGACAAGCAAACTCCCGTGGCACACGGCCCGCAAGACCGTTTGCGGTATCGAAAAGTGCTGGAAGTTCGAGCAGTTCCTGTTCGATGCCTTTCCGCAGCTGGGCACGATGATGCCCTTTGGCGTGGTACGCGAAGAAGAATTCAGCCCGGTGAAGAACGCCGAAGGAAACGATTCCCCGAAAACGGCCCGCGAAATGATCGGCCGACTCCACCGCGAATGGCTTCGCAAGGCGCACGTCGAAGTAAATCCGAACAAGTTGTACGAAGTTTCGCCCACGTTGAGCTACGCCGGCGAAGGACTCAGCCGCCGCGTATTCGAACGCGAACTCGGAAGAAACATTCTGGAATTTGACGAAGAGTAAAACATACAAGATTCTGGTGAACGTTTTGTTGAGAGTGCCGAACATATTCTATTCGGCACTTTTTGCAGTTGCATTTCCTGTCTACAAGGCGCTCCACACCAAACGGGCGTACGGGCGCACCGAAAAGCACCTCGCAAACGCGAAGGCCTATTTAAAAGCGAACGTAACCGCACGAGACGTTTTCAAGGGAATCTTCTGGAATGCCCTCGATTCCTACCGGGGACTCGCCCGTTTCAAAAGCGTCGAACGTCGCATTGTCTACGAGAACGAAGACATTATCCGCAACGCCGTTGCGGAATGCACAAAGGCGGGCAAGCCGATTGCAGGCATCAGCATTCACCAGGGCGCATTCGAACTTTTGCACCGTAGCCTCTGCCGCTACAGCGAACACGTTCACCTGATTACCGACTCCGTAGGCGACGAAGCCTTCCGCGAAGTGCTCAAAGACCTCCGCAGCGACCCGCACCTCACCGAATACCACCCCGAAGAAACCGGCAAGCTCATTCGCGACCTGTTCAACACCAAAGGAATTCTTGCGATGGTATTCGACCAAGGCAAGAACACCAAGGGAAATTCCGTCGAACTTTTTGGACAAAGTAGCACTCTCTACCTGCGGCTGATACAGAAAGTGAATCAGATGGGGGCAGGCGTCGTGACTTTCCGCACCTGGACCGAACACTCCCCAAAGGGACGTATCGTCATCCGGTTCGAAAGCTACTATCCGCCAAGATTCGATTCCATCCAGATGCACCAGGCGCCTAGCGAATCGCAAAAAAACGAGCGCAGCGCACTCGTTTCAAGCATTGCTAAAGAAACTGAAAAGTGGATTTCCGAGCACCCCGAACAATGGAGCTGGAACTACCACGGAAACTTTCGGTAATTCAAAAATAAATTCCGTAAAGGAATTCAGGGAACCCTAACTACCGAACAGAGTGTCCTTGATGCGCTGGAAAGTCGATTCTTCGTCTTCGTCATTGCGCACCATGACGACAACTTTAGACGTTGCATAATGGTCCGTAAAGTTGATTACCTTTTCGCGTTCCTCGGTCACCGACAACGCAGCAAGTCCAATATCCGCCTTGCCCGAACGAACCGATTCTATAATATCATCGAAATCCATATCCAGAATTTCGAGCGGACGTTCCATATAGTCGGCAATGTAACGTGCTATTTCAATGTCGATTCCCACAACATGGCCGTCGCGACGGTACTCAAACGGAGGAAACTCCGCATTCGTTGCCACCTTCAAAACAGGCCCCGTTGTAGAATCCGCCTGGACACGGAAATTGCCCGAGCCACCGATATAGGAATTAAAAATCGAATCAAAGACACCCATTGCTCGCATCTGGATTAGGGCGACATTCACCGTATCGAGCAGGCCCCATTTTTCCTTAGCCACAACCCCTGCATACGATTCCTCCTTAAAGGTTTCGTTCAAAATCCGCAAGGACGGATTCTTGTCGACAAAAACCTTCGCTGGAGCGTCGTCACTCAGCACGGCATCGAGTTCACCACGGCGCAAAGCCTCTACGGCTTCTGCAAGCGTCGTAAAAACTTGAGCGTGAATTCGGCTAGAATCGTCACCGTATTCCGCCGCATACACCTCTCCCGTTGTCCCTTCGAGAACCCCGACCTTCTTATGGCTCAGGTCGTTTATCGAGAACACTCGATTCGCGGGAATTTCTGACTTGTTGCAACCCACCAGAACCCCAATTACAAGGAGGGCTGCAGAAATCAAAAGACTCTTCATTGTTAGATTTTTAGCTTTCATGTTCTCTCCTAATACCCAAACAGCATTTCCTTTATGCGCGAAAAAAATGATTTTTCCTGGCCACTACGCACAACCACAATTATCCTAGACGTTGCATAGTAATCCGTAAAGTTGATAATCTGCCGACGTTCCTCGGACACCGAAAGCGCTGAAAAGCCCAAGTCCACCTTGCCATCCCGAACAGCTCCAATAATATTCTCGAAGTCCATATCGATAATTTCTACCGGGCGTTCCAAATGCTTTGCGACATAACGAATGATTTCAACATCGATGCCCATCATTTGCTTCTTGTCATCGTAAAATACGAACGGCGGAAATTTCGCACAGGTCGCCACCTTCAGAACAGGCCCCTTGACGGATTCCTGCTTGACGCGGTATTTCTTATTTCCACCAACATAAGATGCAAAAATAGAGTCGTAAACACCCATGGCACGCAACTGGATCAGGGCAAGATTGACCGAATCAAGCAACCCCAGATTTTCTTTCGCAACAACCCCCGCATACGATTCCTCCATAAAGGATTCGTCCAATATCTGAATCGACGGGTCCTTACTAGCGACGACCTTGGCAGGGACATCGTCACTCAGAGCGGCATCGAGCGAACCCTGCTCCAGGGCCTCCACCATTTCCGAAAGCGTCGAGAAGGACTGCAATTGCATTTTGGCAGAATCTCCGCCAAAATTAGACGCATAAGCCTCGGCCGTGGTCCCCTTAATGACACCAACCCTCTTGTTTCCAAGGTCATTAACCGAAAACACCTTGTTTTCTAAAACATCGTTTTTTCCACACCCCACAAGCGCCAATGTCACTAAAAGCGCACAAAGAGTTAAAAAAAACGTTTTTACCACAATAACCTCATTATTTTATTACAATATTAGAAAGATTTTTAAAGATTTAAAGTAAAATCTATGTAAAACAACCAACACCCCCGTCAAAACGCTGAATTTTACAGAATTTCCGAAAAAAACTATCTTTATGATGTGCATGGGCGAAAGCCGGGCACGGTCGTGAGAGCGCGAACCCAGAGTAAGTACCGACTTATTTGCTGTTCGCGCGGAGCTATGTGAGCGACAAGTGCTCGGGCGAAAGCCGGGCATGGTCGCGAGAGCGCGAGCCCAGAGTAAGAACCGACTTATTTGCAGCTCGCGCGGGATTATAAATTATGTCGTTGAATCAAGAAGAAGAATTTCAGCTCGAGTGGATCAAGAACCACCACATGGAAGACAAGGACGCCCAAATGCAGAAGGAGGCTGCAGATGCCGCCGCCGAACGTCCCGCGCGGTCCCCGCGCGGGCGCAAGATGCGCCGTAATCCCAGCGCCTGGGAACTCCCCATCCCCGAAGATGAAATCGACCTCCACGGCATGACATCCGACGAGGCGGCAGAAGCCGTCGAACGGCGCATCGATGACCTGATGATTGCAGGCCTCAAGGTACTCCGGGTCATCCACGGCGGCGGAAACCCCAGCTACGGGAACGTCAAGCGGATCATCGACCGCAAGGTCCGTTCCGAATGGAGCAACCGCATCCAACTCTACAAAGTCGAACCCGACAACGCGGGTTCGAGCATCATGATACTCGGAAAACCCCGTCCAGCCCCCGAAGGACGCCCCCAAAAGGCACGCAAAAAGTAAAAAAAGAACCTTTTTTCACTTTTTTTGCTCCGTTACCCTTTAAAATTTCCGCACTTTTAGCTATAATTGGACCACCGAACCGGAATATAGCTCAGCCTGGTAGAGCGCTTGCTTCGGGAGCAAGAGGTCGTGAGTTCGAATCTCGCTATTCCGATAAGACAAAAAGACACCTTCTAGGGTGTCTTTTTTGTCTTATATGAATTTGGCGGGATTGAGAACGAACGACGAAGTCGTGAGTTCGATTACGCTCTAAGTGAATGAAGTGAAACGCAGAGCGGAAGCCTTGACCGGCAACAACGTTGCCGGCAAGCCCGAAGGGCGAAACGGGAATAACAAGACCGTTTCGGCAATCTCGCTATTCCGATAAGACAAAAAGACACCTTCTAGGGTGTCTTTTTTGTCTTATATGAATTTGGCGGGATTGAGAACGAGCGACGAAGTCGTGAGTTCGACTAACTTGCCCCATGAGCGTAGCGAATTTTGGGCAAGTTAGAGATTACGCCGCAGGCGTAACCCGAAGGGCAAAATGTGAAATGAAATGAACATTTTGTCTTATCTCGCTTTGCTGAGGAAGGTAAAAGCCGAAGCCATGCGAGGTTTTTGTCTTATCTCGCTCCACGCATCCACCACCGTTTTTCACCCCAGTACAGGCGGCCTCACTCCGTTCCACTATTTTAGCCTGTACAAACCCAATTTTCCGCGGCAATCTACAAATTTTTTCCCCGTCTCTTCACCCGAGCCACCGCCAGCTTCTTCTTTTTCGCTCGACGTCTTTCCCTGCGAAGTTTCCGACGAAGTTCCGCCATTTTCTCCACCTGCTGCAGAATATCCTTAATCCGCTCCGTCGCAAAGGCATTATGCAACTTCTTACGCGTCACATAATCCAGCAAGCAAACACAAAGCAGCAGGCAGCCTACAAACAAAGCCAAAGCAACGGGCCACACCGTTACAGAAGTCTTGCTCGCCACAAACCCAAAGGCCGCAGGCATCAGAATAGACCCCACATAAGAACCCGCCATCTGAATACTAATGGCACGCCCCGAAAGCTTTTCTCCAAAACGCGCAGGCGTCGCATGAATCAGCGACGGATACACAGGAGCGCACCCAAAACCAAGTAAGCAAATGCAAACCGGAGTAAACCAGAGCGGAAGCGGCAACACAAGCACAAAACAGCCAAGCACCACAAGCGCAATGCCCGCATGAATCAGGCGCAAGTCCGTAAACTTGATCGCAAAAAATCCACTCAGAATACGCCCGACCATGACACTTGCAAACATAAGCGAAACCGCAAGCGCTCCAATTTCAGGTTCAAAGCCTCGCGCAACCAAATAAGTACCGCACCAAAGGCTTGTGGAAATTTCAAGCGACGAATAAAAGAAGAACACCCAGAACGAAAGTTTCATTCCAGGAACCTTCAAAGCCGCGCGTAACGAAACATCAGCAGCACCGGATTCCTGCGGTGACGAATCGCGTGCTTCCGTCTTTTTCCAAACCGGAAGCGTCAAGAGCATCATCACGGCAATGAGTGCAAGCAGCAAGGCGACAAGGTAATAAGCGCCCCGCCATCCATGTTCCGTCACCACCGACAAAGACAGCAGCGCAGGCCCTAGGCAAGCGCCCACACCCCAACTCGCATGCAGCCAACTCGTATGTTTCGACTCAAGATAAATGGCCGCAAAATTGTTCAGCGATACATCAATTGCCCCGGCACCGATTCCCATGGGTACCGCCCACAGGCACATCACCCAAAAAGCACTCGAAAAGCCATAACCGACCGATGCTACCGCGGTAAGGGCGATACTCACAAAGACTAGCTTACCCGTCCCGAGAATCCGCATCAGCCCCGGTGTATGCAAACTCGAAATAATCGTCCCGGCACTCACGATAATCGACAAAAGCCCTGCCGCCGAAAGCGGAGCCTTCAAATCCAACTGCATTAAGGGCCAAGCCACCCCCAGCACCGTATCCGGGAGTCCTAGGCCAATAAAGGCCGCATAGATGACAACAAGTAAAAGCAAGCGCTACACCGGAAAAATCATTTTTTTTCGCGAATACGCTTGTACAGACTTTCGGCCTTTTCGGTATCGCCGGCGTTCGAGAAAACGTGACCTACATTTTCGGCTCCGATACGTCCTTGGGAATTTCCCGCAAGCCACGCTTTCATATAACATTCAAAAGCTTCGTCGTAGCGTTTTTGGGTAAAGTAAATTTGTCCTAAATCAAGATTCAAATCAGCCTTTCCCTTGCTATGCCGGAGGCCTTCTTCGAGCGTGAAGATCGCCATCCACGGAGAATTATTCTGCACATACATTTGCGCGAGGTAGCGGCGGGCAGAAACATTTTCCGGATCCATCAAAATTCCGTTTTCCATCTCGTTCAGGGACTGCCGCGTAGAATCCATGCTGCGGTAATAGTAGGCCATGGTAAAGTGCACATCGGCGCCTGCGGTAGCCGTCATCTGGAGAGCATTCTGAAGCGTCTTGATGGCATATTCATAGTCGCCGAGTTTTTCGTAGACTTCGGCAAGGCCGTACCACGCATCCATTCGGTCCGGATTCAGCTGCAGGGCTCGTTCAAAATTTTTCTGCGCAAGCGTCCAGTCGCGCCCCTTCAAGTAACATTCCGCCAAAGCAAAATGCACATGGTCCGATTCCACGCCAAGTTCGACAGCACGGTTGTAAGCAGCAATGGCCTCGCCTACGTCGCCCCCCAAATAATAGAGGTCACCCAGGAGCATCCAAGCCTTTTCAAATGTCGGCAGCAGTTCCACGGTGCGCTTGTAGGCCACCATTGCAACCTGCTTGCGGTCGAGTTGCACCAAGGCGTTTCCCAGGTTGAACCAGGCGAAAGGTTCGTAGCGGCCCTCATCAATCGCGGCACGATACAGCGGCACCGCTTCCTTGAATTTTCCCTGATCGTACAACTCATTAGCCTTGAAGAAATAATCTTCAGCAGCGAAAAGAGGAATCGCATAAAATAAAATCAAGACGAGAGACAAGAGACGAGAGACGAGAGAATTCCGTCTCAAACTTCTTTCGTCTTTCGTCTGTAGGGCGAAGCCCGTTCTTTCGTCTAATCTAGTTGACAAAGCGGAACTCCTTTGTGGCTTTCTGCGCCACGGGGAAACCGCCCAGCTGCGCGGGGCTAAACTTCCACTGTCTTACGGCCTTCAGGGCTTCGTTGTCAAATCCATATCCGGGCGGCTCCTGCGTAAGCACCTGAGCCTGCGCCACGTCGCCATACACGTCAATCACAATCAAGACCTTCACGTAACCCGAAACGCCCATACGTTTCGCCTTTTCGGGAAACTTCGGCTGGATTTCACGCAACACCTGCGCCTGTTCATCCACCTCGCCAGCTTCGTAAACGACATTCTCCATCGAGCCCGTTCCCACAGCCACGCCGTCACCTGCAGCACCGCGCGCAAGCGAGAGATCCATCTGGAAATTCTGACTACGGGACACGCCCATGTTCGCCGAGATCTTGAACGGGTTCGGGTTCATCACGGTCCGCAGCACCTTCTGCTTGACTTCGGGCTTCTTTTCGCTCACTAAAACCTCGACTTCCGTCACCGATTCCAGTTCCTTTTCCGTCTTGACGCCCTTATCGAAGAACAACGTATTGATGACCGGAATCGCAAGGAAGAACACCGCGCTCACCACAAAGGAAAGCACCAATGCCAGCGGGAAGCGGAAATATTTAGCGAAAAAATCAAGCATAAGACTACGAGGTATGGGGTCGGGCATCGCCCTTTGAGGTATGAGCACGGACCTACGGTCCTTTGAGCTTTCAGTATCGCGCCATTGGCACCATCTTTAGCCCAGAGCCTTGCTTGCAAGGCGACCTCATCGCTCAAAGCGAGTGAAACGAGCGTACTAAGTTCCTCTTACTCCTCCTTATTTGCCGAGATGGAGACCTTGCGTACCTTGGCCAAATTACATTCATCAAGAATGTCCACCACTACCCCATTAGGAGCATCGCGGTCACTCACGATAATCACCGGACGGTCAGGCGCCTCGGCCATCATCTGGCGCAGCACCGTGTTGAGCGTCGTCAAGTTCACCTGAGTTTCGTTAATGTGAATCGTGCCCTGACGCGTCACGCCAATCAAGATGCTTTCCTTCGCCAAGTCCTTCGCCGAACTGGCCTTGGGCTTAGTCACGTCAACGCCCGTCTCGCGGGTAAAAGTCGAGGTTACGATAAAGAAGATGAGCAGGATAAACACCATGTCGAGCATCGGCGACACATCTATCTTGCCTGCATCCTGCGAACGTTTACGAATAAAACTCATTAATTCACCTCAGAAATTTCACTATGGATCCCGTCGTTCGCTTCGCTCACTCCAGGATGACCTTCATCAGCGGAAAACACATAAGACTCGTACTTAAGGGCTTCGCTCCACGCCTGTTTTTCGACGTTTTCAACGCGGCTCGCCAAGAAATTGTAGGCAAGCATCAGCGGAAAAGCCACCAAAAGACCCGCCTGCGTCGTGAGCAAAGCTTCGGAAATACCGTCGGCCAACAGCACCGGGTTTCCGAAACCGAAAAGCTGAATCGTCTCGAAAGTATGCACCATGCCGGACACCGTACCCAAAAGGCCAAGCATCGGGGCAATCGCCGCACAAGTAGAAATCGTCCGTAACGACCGGGACAGGCTCACCGAAATGCGGTGGCGCGTTTCTTCCATCGCATTGCGAACCGCAACAGGCCCCTGATCGCGGAAGTTGCGAACATCCGAAGCTAGCGCATAGAAATATCCGTAGCGGCGGCGTTCCAGTTTCTTGAAGGCGGCCTCTTCACCGTTCTTTTTTAATGTACGCCAGAATCCGCCGAGGCCGTTTATGTTTCCGCCTCTCAGCATAAAGTAATAACCGTAGCGTTCAATCATCAGAAACCAGCCGAACCACCCCAGAATAAATATAGGGGCAAGCACCCAGCCACCGCGAAACACGATAGCCATGGCCGCTTCGATGACCGATATTTGATTGACGGCTTCCAACTACTTTTCCTTGATCCAGAGGGCGTTCAGCACGGTGAGACCGGCACTTTCCATGCGGGTGCGCAGGGCATCGGCGCGGTTCATCAAGAAGGTATGAATCAGCTGCAGCGGAATTGCAACGATAAGGCCCGCTTCCGTCGTGACAAGAGCAATCGAGATACCGCCCGCCAAAAGCTTCGGGTCAGAAGTACCATGCATCGTAATCACGTCGAAAAGTTCGATCATACCCATCACCGTACCCAAGAGACCGAGCAACGGAGCGGTCGCCGCAAACACGGAAATCCAGGTGAGGCCTGATTCCAGTTTCGGGACATCGGCGCTAAACAATTCTTCGAGTGCCTTCTCGGCTCCTTCGCGGCCCGCGTAATTCTTGGCAAGCACCGTCTTGAGCACCTTGCCCACCTTGCCGTGAACCTTTGCCGACAGCTGACGGGCCGTATCGATATCGCCCTTCTTCAAGGCCTTGATGCAGCGCCTTGTCGAAAGTCCACCGAAGCCCACCACCATGAGCCACACGAAACGCCACAAGGCAACCAACAAGCCAAGTGCAAACAGCGTCACAATCGGATACATCAGGATGCCGCCATTCTTGAAGAATTCGCGGAGTTCATCCTTCCATGTCTTTTCCTGATGGTTCGCCATTTCCGAAGAAAGCTCCGTACTCAAGAGCACATCGACAGGCACCATCGAATAAGCGGAATCCTTCGAGCTTGTAAAGGCCTTGCTGATTTCGGACTTCGTATCGGGAGTCAAATTTTCTTGCCAGCTAAAGGCACGCTTCTTTTCGCCCGCCACCGGGAGCATCAGCGCCGCCGGATGCAAGCCGTTGATATCGACAGCATTTGCCATCTGCATCGCATAGAGGCCACCCAGTCGCAAGCGGTTTCCCTTTGCCACGGCAGATCCGAAAACGAGTTCCGCATTTTCCAGCTGGATTTCACGGGTAAAGGCAAGTTCGCCTTTCGCCACGTTCAAGAGCGCCGTCGCAATACGTACCGGGTCGTCGCGGTAGAGGCCCATTTCCTTCTTCACCTTGTTCTGCGCTTCGACGCGCTCCGCAATCTTGAAGGGGATTCCCTGTTCCGCAAACTTCGAAAGCGTTTCCAGGCGTTCGGGGCCTGCCGCAAGCGACAGATATTCGGCACGGGCCTTTTCCGCCTGCAACTTGACCTGCGCCAAGTCCTCGCGGGCCACACGCACGTCCTCGAACAGACGCGCACGATCCGACATCAGGGCGTCGACCTTTTCCTTGCTTTCGTTATACTTTTCGTTAAAGAGTTCGCGTTCCTGGTTCGCCGTTTCGCGGTCCTTCCAGCGAGCAGCGACAGCCATGTCACGTTTCTTGCGGGCTTCTTCGAGGTCCGCCTTAGCACTGTTGAGCGCGGCACGCTTCTTCACCGCATCGATATCGGCATTCTGCTGCGCAAAAGAAAGAGGCGCGAGCATTGCGAATGCAGCGATTAATAAAGGCTTAAGTGCGCTTTTCATCTACTGGGCCTCCTTCGGAATGGCGACAGGAATCGTCACAAGCCTCGGAGCGGTCTTTCCTTCGGCAACTTTCATCACATCCTTAAGTATCGAACGCATCGCTAAATCTTCGGACACGTTTTTCCAGGCATAACCGCCATCGCCTGTCCGATTAAGCCACAGCACGTCGTTACCGTCGTTACTCACAAACACCGACGCGACTGCACCATAGCGCAAATAAGTTCCCGGAACGCTGCGGGCATCCACCTGCAGGAATCCCTTGTAGACTTCGGTCGTGTAACCGAGACGGATGCGGTCATAAAAGACTTCGAGCGCACGGTTCAGGCCGTCATCCGCTTCGATGAGCCCCTTATGCAGCTGGTTCGCAATTTCCTGGACGCTCTTGACCGTTTCTTCATTGCGGTAAGGAAAATCCGACTCGAACACCGGCACCAGCGAATCGATCACCTTCGCAAGCGATTCACCATACTTGGCCTTACGGTTTTCAAAGTACTTGACCGTTCCCATAGCCTTCTGACGGGCATCGGCAAGGTTCTTGAGTTCAGCCTTCAGGGAATCGATTTCGGCCTTCAAGGTCTTGTTCTGCGAAGCAAGGGCCTGCACCTTCTTGCGCCCGACCTCGACAAACTCGGAATGGCGTTTCTTTTCGGCGTCGTGAAGCGACTTCTCGCGAGCGGTTTCCGCCTCCACCGCCTTGATTTGGCGACGAACGCTTTCCACAGTCTCCTGGGCCTGCGATACGGCTCCCGCAAGGCACAGACAAAGGAAAATCCTAGTCAACAAGTGTAATTTCATAGGGCTAAAAATACAAAGAACCGCAGCCACTAGACCACGGTTCCATGTGAGATAAATGCGAAAATCCGCTAAAAACAGGAGATTCCCACCAAGGTGGCCATGCGCACTAAGCAACAAGTTGCTAAGTGCTGTCCGCCCGCCTTCGCGGGAATGACGCAAGCGAAATTACTTCTTGGAATCCTTGAAGTACTGCGGAGTGTTCTTGGCGCCGGCCTTCTTAAGAGCCTTGATCAAGCGGGTATAACCTTCATTGGTAGCCCAGTCAAGCACAGAGTAGCCCTGACCGCACTTGGCGTTCACGTCTACACCCTTGTTGATGAGGAACATCATGGCGTCGTACTGGCCGTTCTTTACGGTCCAGTGGATCGGCAAGTAACCGTCTGCACTGCGGGAGTCGAGCGGAGCACCGGCATCGGCCAGAACTTCGAGCATATCGACCTTACCGGTCTTTGCGGCGAGAAGCACAGCGGTACCGAGAGACTGCATTTCAGCACCTTCGGACTTGAGCTGAGTCAGAAGACGGTTCACGACTTCCTTGTTGCCCATCATCACGGCATTGTCGATCACGGCTTCGCCGTTGCCATTCTTAACATCGGCCTTGGCTCCATGACTGAACAAATAATCGAGAACCACCATGTTGCCCTTATTGGCGGCAATAGCCACGGCGTTGTTGCCATTGTCTGCCGGAGCGTCGATTTCAAAAGAAGCCTGCAGGAAAAGAGTCATCTTGGCAGTGTCGCCACTTGCGGCAAACGACACGAACTGGTTCGGCGTAAAGGGAATCTGCTGCTTGGTCAGGTACTTACGCACGGACTGCGGATCGTTCGGATCCATCTTATCGTTACAGCCGGTAACGGACATCATCAAAGCGGCCGCACAAAGAGCCAACAACTGCTTTTTCATAAAAATCTACTCCAAAAGAGGTTTTTTCTTATTTTTGGTCTAAAAATAAACAATTTTTGCGTATTTAACAAAAAAAAACTCTATTTAGAACTTTTTTTTACCAAATTTTGGGAAAGAAAGCTTCAGATCTTTTTTGTTTCGATCGTAAAGGGCAGATCGCCGGCAAAAGTTTCGACATCCACGGTGAGCGTCATCGAGACGCCCTTGCCCCTGCGCTCCACGACAAGGCGATTATCCTCGCAACGGATATCCAGGCTCCCGTCGCGAAGGACAGAATTTTTCTTGCGCATATCGACCATCTGCCGAATAAATTCATACATCGGCTTCTTCTGCATTTCGCCCAGATTTTCCCAGGGAACGCTACGGCGATTATCGGGGTCCTTGCCGCCTTTCATCGAAAGTTCCTCGCCGTAGTAAATGCAAGGGGCGCCCGGCATAAAGAAGAGGAGCGCATAGGCGAGCTTGATGCGTTCGATGCTGGTGCGCGGCTGCGACCCGAGACGGGTCGTATCGTGGCTTCCGAGCAAGTTCATGGGGATGTCGCCACGGCCTTCCACGAAGGCCCCGCGCACCCGTTCACAGAATTCCGCAACATCAATCGGATTCTCGTCGAAAAGGAACTGCATCACCGCCTTGCGGAAAACGTAGTTCATCACACCGTCGAACAGGTCGCCTTTCAGCCAACGCAGAGGGTCGTCCCAGATTTCACCGACAATATAGGCATCAGGGTTCACCGCCTTCACGCGACGGCGGAACTCCTGCCAGAAACTGTCATCGTCAATTTCGTTCGGAACATCGAGGCGCCAACCGTCAATGCCACGTTTCATCCAGTACTCGCCCACCGAGAACAGGTATTCGCGCACATCGGGGCAGTCCGTGTTGAACTTCGGAAGTGCCGGGAAATTCCACCAACATTCGTAATTGGGTTTCCCCGAATAGGCGTTCAACGGCCAACCCTTTACATGGAACCAGTCCACATACGGCGAATTCGGCCCCAGTTCCATAAGGCTATTGAACTGGAAGAATCCTCGCGAGCAATGGTTGAATACGCCATCCAGAATCACGCGAATTTTCAGCTTGTGCGCCTTCTTCACAAGCCGGTCAAAATCTTCGAGCGTACCGAGCACCGGGTCAATCTCGAAGTAGTCCACCGTGTGGTAACGATGATTCGAATTGCTCTTGAAAATCGGGCAAAGGTAAATCGCGTTTACGCCGAGGCCCGCAATGTACTCTAGTTTATCTTCAATACCCGCAAGGTTTCCGCCAAACATGTTTTCGCGAGTGGGCTTACTTCCCCACTCCACGAACTTGCCTACGGCATGGTAACGCTCCGAACGGCAAAAGCGGTCCGGAAAAATCTGATAGAAAATGGCGTCTTTAACCCAAGCAGGAGCGAACATCCTAGATCTTCCACATCGGGCGGCGCTTGCGCACATCCACGAGCATTCGGATATCGGAGCTAAGCGAAGCATAGTCCATCAGTTCGTCGACCGAGCAAGGCATGCGGTAGCACCAGTTGGCACCACCCACCGTACCCGGCACGTTCACGCGTTCCGATTCCGGAGAGCACTTGGAAAGGCTTGCCGAAAGAGCAAAGTAATCCTGCACCGGCAAGATGCAGAACAAGCTATTCGCCGTGAACACATGCGTCAAAATGGCACGGGCGACTGAGGGCGTAATCTCGGCAGGAGCATTTCCCGGCAGGTGCGCATGGGACCAGTACAGGTCGCGGTCGAAATCGCTTTCCTGCCACAGTCCACGCAGGTTCGAGGTATCGTGGCAGCTCGTGGCGCACACGGACAAGCGCGGGTATTCGTCCATTTCGTAGTACGGAGAATACGGAGCATTCCAGTTGCGAGCCCAGCGTTCAATACGCAGCGAAAGAATGTTGAGTTTCTTGAGAACGGACGGTACGCAAGGCGGCACGGCACCCAGGTCTTCGGCACAAACCAGCATGTCGGTTTCCTGCGAAAGCACCGTCAAAAGCTTCGTCGCGTTCGCCTCCCACAGGCTGTTCTGCGCATTTTCGTTATCCTTGATAATGTTGCGCAGCCTATCCTGTTCGTATTCAGGCAAGGTAAAGAACACCGGAGCATTGTACCAGTACCAGTAGGGGTAGAACGTGTTTTCGTCACCCGACGGCACGAACACGCGGTTCCAATACACCTTGAGCAGCTTGTCCTTGACTTCCTGCGGTTCAGGCATTCCAAGAATCGCCTTTTCCGAAGAATATTCCTCTTTCAAGATCAAGCGATCCGGATGACCTTCCAGCTGCGTAAAGCAAACAGGAACCAGTCGTTCGGTATCGTCGCCCAGGAACTCACGCAGCTGGTCTATGCCGTAATTCGGACGGCGCAGGTATTCAAGCGTTTCACGAATGAACCCGGACTGAGAAAGCTTGTCCCAAGTAAGCGGAACACACGGATTGAAATATCCCAAAATGCCAGTCACTTCTTTCTGCGGAATCGACCAGATACGGAAGAAGCCGAGCACGTGGTCAATGCGGTAGGCGTGGTAGAACTTGCTTGCCTGAGCAAGGCGACGGCGCCACCATACAAAGTCATCTTTTTCGATTACATCCCAGCGGTAAGTCGGGAAACCCCAGTTCTGACCGCTGTAGCTGAACATGTCAGGAGGTGCGCCGGCACGGTCGTCGAGCGAAAAATACTTGCGGTCGGCCCAGACATCCGCACTATCCTCGTTGATAAGAATCGGGATATCGCCCTTCAGGCGAATCCCCATCTTGGAGATTTCTGCAACGGCAGTACCGAACTGCTTTTCGGCTTCGAACTGCATCCATGCCTGGAAGAGATTATCCTTTTCGAACTTCTTCCAGAGCTTTTCAATATCCTTTGCAGAAGGATCGCGGTAGTCATTCCAGTCCTTCCAGCTGCATTCGTTATTCAGCGACTTCAGGGTGCAATACACGCAGTACGACTTCGCCCAGGCATTGTCATCAATCCAGCGCTGCAACACCTTGTCCTTTTTCAAATCGTCATAACGATTATCAAAAATCTTGCGGAGGATAAAGCGCTTCCACGTCGAAATATGGTAATAGTCAATCTTACCCAGCTTTTCAAAATCAGCCTTGGCGTCCTGAATTTCCTCTTCGTACTCCGAAGAACCTTCCACCGACTGCACATTGATAAACACCGGATTCAGGGCAAAGGCGCTCCTCGCACTGTAGGGGCTGGACTCAGCGCCCGTGTCATTCACCGGCAAAAGTTGAATAATATTGAAGTCGCAGTAGGCCGTCCAGCGTGCAAACGGAATCAGGTCCAAAAATTCACCGATACCGATGCTCTGCTTGCTGTAAAGGCTAAAGAGGGGAACGGCTACGCCGCTCTGGAAATTAGAAATGTCACCGTAACGCATGGCACAAATTTAGTTAATTCGGAATTCGGATTTTCAAATTCAGAATTATTTTTCAACAGTCCATTTCAATTATTTGCGAAAATGCAGAATGATGATTTTCAAAATATTTTATTATACTTACAAACATGAGTTACGAATGTAGACATCTGCGAAACACCTTCTGCAACAAGCGCAAAAAGGAATGCGACCCCGGTGCCCCCGGCTGCGTACTGCGCGGACGATTCGTATTTCCCTTCAGCGAATCCGCTAACAGAAAAACCCCCGACAAAGTCGAGGGTAAAAATCAGAAATAATTTTTTTTGCGCAGTCTGTACTGTGAGCCACAAACGACTCGTCTTAACGAGTCGTGGTGGCGAGAGTGCGAGCCAATCGTAAGAACCGACTTATTTGCAGCTCGCGCAGTCTGTATAGTGAGCCACAAACGACTCGTCTTAACGAGTCGTGGTGGCGAGAGCGCGAGCCAATCGTAAGAACCGACTTATTTGCAGTTCGCGCGGTCTGTATAGTGAGCCACAAACGACTCGTCTTAACGAGTCGTGGTGGCGAGAGCGCGAGCCAATCGTAAGAACCGACTTATTTGCAGCTCGCGCGGTCTGTATAGTGAGCCACAAACGACTCACGATATTTACTACAGCGGAATGTTCGCGTGCTTCTTCCAATGGCGCTTCTGTTCCTTGGTCTTCAAGGCGTCAAAAGCGGCAATCAGGCGCTTGCGAACATCGGCCGGGTGAATCACTTCGTCGACCACGCCCATAGAAGCGGCAACGTAGGGGTTCATCAGCTCTTCTTCGTACTTGGCAATGCACTGGGCGCGAGCGGCCACCGGATCCGGGGCAGCGGCGATTTCCTTCTTGTTGATGATTTCCACAGCACCTTCGGCACCCATCACGGCCACCTGAGCAATCGGAAGGGCGAACACGTAGTCGGCACCCACGTCCTTGCTGTTCATGGCAATGTAGGCGCCACCGAAAGCCTTACGCAGAATGAGCGTCACCTTCGGCACGGTCGCTTCGGCAAAGGCGTAAAGGAGCTTTGCACCGTGGCGGATAATGCCCGAGTATTCCTGCTTGGAACCCGGCATGTAACCCGGAACATCAGCGAGGGCGAGGAGCGGAATGTTGAACGCGTCGCAGAAGCGAACAAAGCGGCCTGCCTTGTCGGAACCGTCCACGTCCAAGGAACCAGCGAGCACCTTCGGCTGGTTAGCCACGATACCGATGGCTTCACCGTTCAGGCGAGCAAAGCCGATCACCACGTTCTTGCCCCAGTCGCTCTGCACTTCAAAGAAGCTGTCGGCATCGGCAAAGGCGGCAATCACGGACTTCACGTCGTAAGCCTGCTTGTAGTTATCCGGAACGATGTCCTGGATAGAGGCGCTGTTGTCGAAGGATGCGGCAACTTCGGTCGATTCGGACTTGGAGAACAGCTTCTTGAAGAAACCTTCGTCGTTCTTGGCGGCTTCGGCAATCTTGCAGTTGCATTCGGCAGATTCCTTGCGGTTGCTCTGCGGCAAGTAGCTGAGGAGCTTGCGGACACCTTCGAGGCACTTCTTGTCGTCTTCGTACATGAAGTGAGCCACGCCGGACTTGGAAGTATGCACCGGAGCGCCACCAAGTTCAGCGGCGGTGATGTTTTCACCCATCACCTGCTTCACAACAGCCGGGCCCGTGAGGAACATCTGGCTCGTGTTCTGGGTCATGAAAATGAAGTCGCTAAGAGCCGGAGAATAGCAGGCGCCACCAGCGCAGGGGCCCATGATCACAGCAATCTGCGGAATCACGCCAGAAGCCCAAACGTTACGGGCCATGATGGCGCTATAGCCTGCGAGCGAGAACACGCCTTCGTCAATACGGGCTCCACCGCTATCGTTCATGGCGACAAACGGGGCACCGGCTTCGACAGCCATGTCCATCACGCGGCAAATCTTTTCGGCGTGGCACTGGCCCAAGGAGCCACCACCCACCGTAAAGTCCTGGGAGGATGCAAACACCAGACGGCCATTCACCTTGCCGTAACCGGTTACGACGCCGTCACCCAGGACGACCTTGCTTTCCTTGAGCACGCGGTTGCTCGACTTGCGGAGCGCACCGACTTCAACAAACGTACCTTCGTCGAACAGCATCTCCATGCGTTCGCGGGCCGTGCACTTTCCGGACTGGTGCTGCTTATCGACACGGGCAGCCCCACCTGCCGCCTGGGCCTGAGCCAGGTAGCTATCCAGCTTAGCGATATACTTTTCGTTCCACATTTTGTAAAGAACTCCTGTACTGTAAGATTTTCGTAGCCAAAATTAGAAAAAGCCGTTGAGCTAGTCAACGGCTTTTGTTTCTTTTTGTTTAAATAATAAAGATGGAAGAAGTTTGTAGGAATCGATTAGATGAAAGCTTCGATTCCGCCGCGGCACTTTTCCCAAGTGGGGTTCTTCTTGCACAGGAGATCCATCATCTTGTCGTAAGTGGCGGTATTGCTGAAGCCCTTCCACAGGCGGCGTTCCACCGATTCGCCGCTATCCTTGTCGATAGTGGTGATGGTGTCGTAATAAGCCGGATTGTCCTTGAACTCGGAAATCAGGATTCCCTTCAAGTCGTCGGTGTAAATGCGGGCCGCGTACTTGAGGATAGAATCGTTGAAATTGAGTTCGTTTTCCACGAGCCATTCGAAATCCTGGATCGGATCACCGTAGATGAGCCAGTGCTTCAGGGCGAGAGCGACCACCAGGTCCTTCACGGCGCTACGGAAGATGAACTTGTCTTCGAGGCGGCCGTTCCAGGTGATGCGAGTCAGCGGGTTATCGTCGTTCGCTTCGATAGAAACGCCCTTACCCGGGGTCACGCGGCGAATCTTGATCGGCAAACGGCTAAGCAGCTGCCATGCCTTGGTGAAGGCGATAGTCTTACGGACAAAGTCCTTTTCCTTTTCGGGGGCGACGCGCACAAAAGCACCGAAGCAACGCTGGTACAGGGTTTCCTTATCGAAAATGCAATCGCTGCTGCGGCATTCGCTGAGCTTGCCATCCATCATGAAAAGGGTCTTCGCCAGTTCGGGGCGCATACGCACTTCGAGCTTACGGGTACGGGCCTTCAGGCGAACGCCATCCTTATAAACGTAGGTAAAGCCTTCTTCCTGATAGCGCTGCCAAATGAAGAACTGCAGGTCGTCAGCGGCACGCAGATGGTAGCTGAACACCGGGTTCTGGCGGTTGTTGGCCATGGTCACCTGGTTCAAGAAGTTGTCGGCACCGGGGTACGGCACCACGACCTTCACGAGCACCTGCGGGTTCACCGGCTTCTTGCTCTTCTTGGCGTACTGTTCGTAGGTGAACAGGGACTGGGCACCGTTAATAATCTTCGGACGTTCAATGAACAGCACCTTCTTGCCGTCGCGTTCCTTGAGGCGAAGGTCATCGCCCGTAAGCGTCATACCGTTATGGAGGAACGGGAAGTCATCCACGTTCACATTCTGGTCATCGTTACGTTCCATAGTTTGGAATGCATCGATAAGGGCTGCATTCGTGTGCGTGAGGTTACCGAGGTAAGTACGGATGTTACTGGAGACGATTGCCATGTTGTGCTTCGTCTTGAGGCGCTTACCCAGGTTCACGTGATAGTCAAAAATGGTGCGGATGGGGCAGAAACCGAGGAACAGTTCACCGTGATCGGAGGTCAGGTGAAGCGGGTCGGAATCCATCACAATTTCAAGCTTGTCGTCGGCGCTGCGGAAATCGCGGGTCAGGTCGTCATGTTCGGCAATGATTTCGAGCTTCGCCTTGACGTCGTTCTTCCAAATCAGGAGCTTGCGACGCATATCCTTGAGCGTGCGTTCCAGTTCGGAATCGGTGATGTCGCGGCTTGCACGGGTACGGAGCACCGTAATTTCGAGCGTTTCCATGTAGGGGCGGCTTGCCGGGGAATCGGAATCATCGTCGCCTTCTTCGTCGTCGCTAATCTTATTGATTGCCCAAGGATCAGCTTCTTCGCGCAGCGACATGAAGAACGGGTTAGGAGGATCGCTCGTACGGAAAACGGCAATCTGCAGCTGCTTGAGGTCGGAGGTCAGGTGAGCAACAACCTTTTCGAGCGGAGTATCTTCATCGAGGAAGATGAAGAATTCCATAAAGCCCTGGGAATATTGGAAACCATGGAAGCAGCCGTTTTCATCAAGGTTTAGATGCCGGAGTGCCTTAATTCGGTCAGTAGGATCGTTCGGATTGAGACTCAAGAGGCTAGCCACAAATGCTAGACGGCGTTCCTGCGATTTGGTTAGTTCCATTTTTTCCTCAGTTTAGTTATTTACAATAGCAAAAAGCGGGTGCAAACAGGGGCACCTTATTAAAGCTATCGCTTTTCTACCCTAAAAATAGCATCAAAACGCCCTTCTGAGCAAAAAAAAGACAATTTTTTTCAATTTTTTTCATAAAATAGTCCAATTTGTAGTGAACATTTGTGTAAAAATGATACTTTTTTACTTTTTTTGTACAGGAATGCATCTTTTTCAATCAAAAATGCTATGATTTACATCATAGGAGATGTTCATATGAATTTGCTAGAAGTTATTCACAAAGCTAAGACCGAAAAAGCCACCTCGTTAGACCTTTCCCAGAAGGAAATCCGCATCCTTCCCCAGGAACTTTTTGAACTAGAAGATCTCGAAGAACTGGTCCTCGATCGCAATATGCTCGTGGAACTTCCCGACGACATTTCCAGACTCAAAAACCTGAAAAAACTCTCCGTGAGCGAAAACGACCTGATGGAACTCCCGGAAACCATCGGCGAACTCACAAAGCTGGAACACCTCTACCTGGGCTACAATTCCCTCTCCGAACTTCCGGACTCTGTAGGGAACCTCACCAAGCTCCAGACCGTGAACATCGCCAAGAACCAGCTCTTGGACCTCACAAACGAAGTCGGCAAGTGGACAAACGTCACCAAGCTCTCCCTTCACGACAACATGCTTTCCGAAGTCCCGGCAACCCTCGGCAAGCTTAAAAAGCTCCGTAAGCTCTACCTGGACAACAACGACCTGACAAGCATCCCGGCCTCGCTTGGCCACCTGGAATCGCTCGAAGTCCTGATGGTGTCGGGCAACAACCTGGGCGCAATCCCCTCTGAATTTTCGAACCTTAAAAAGCTCAAGGAACTGGTGCTCGACGCAAACCAGCTCGCCACCCTCCCCGAAAGCCTCGCCGAATGCGACAGCCTCGAAACCATATCTGTCGTGGAAAACCCGCTCGAAGGCGGAATCCCGCGTGTGCTTTTGGACAAGAAGGGCCTGAGCATAGACCAGTAGGCCGGCGCAGAGCGCCGTTGAGCTATGAGGTCGCTACGCTTTGAGGTGTGAGAGGAGATTCGCTTTGTTATTTGAAATAAAAAAGCAAAAAGAACGAACGCACAAATGCTCATGGCTCAAAGCGAGCACAGCGAGCGTGCTCATCGCCTTATTCCTCGCTGCCTGTAGTGACTTTTTCCATCCGGTCGAGAGCACTCCCGAACCGACGGAATACAGCTATAACTATTGGCTACTCACGCGCACATACCTGTACGAAGACGAACTGCCGCTGCTGGACGAAGAGGGCGATTCCGTAAACGAACTCTACAACAAGCTTTCGGATCCTTTCACACGGTACGTCCCTCCCGCCAAAAGCGAACAAACAAGGAATCACCTCAATACAAGCATCATTCCGGGTGACGTCGGCATGGAATACTCCGCATATTACAACATGGAGTACCCGATTGTCATCTACCGAGTCTACAAGAACGGCCCCGCCGGACGAGCAGGAGTTCCACGTTTCGGCAACATCTTGAGTGTAAACGGCGTCGAACTTAAGGGTGAAAACGCCTTCAACACTTACGACTCCTTGCTGACCTACAACACAGAAATCTCCATGGTTGTCGCATCGAACAGCGACACCACCCTGTATAAGATGACTAAAGAGGACATCTACGCCCCAACCGTATTCATAGACACCCTGAATAACATACCCTTCATTACCATCACAGGTTTCAAGCTCAACACCGCCGACCAGAAAAACGGAACCCTCGGTGAACTCCGTGCATACCTAGAAGAAACCCGCGGAACGACACAACCGAGGATTCTCGACCTGCGTAGCAATCCGGGCGGACACGTCAGCCAATGTATCGCCATGGCAGACCTGTTTATCGAAAAAGGTGTCATATCAACCCGTTCCTGGCGAAGCATCGCCCCCGACGGAAACCCGACCTACAAGAAAGTAACGGAAACGGCAAAAGAAGGCGATGCCGGCGAAGGCGGAAAATTCATAGCCCTAGTCAACAAGGGGAGCGCAAGTTGCGCCGAAATTTTCGCAGCCGCCATTCAAGAAGGAGCAAACATCCCTATCGTCGGAGACACGACCTACGGCAAAGGCATTGGACAAAGCTCCTGGAATACAATGGCCGGAGGCCTTGCCATCATCACGAACCTCGATTTCTTGACGCCCAAAAACAATTCATACCACAAGACAGGCGTCATTCCAGATTACCCTTGCGAACCGGCAACCATCCAGTGCGGATTAGAAGCCCTGGAACATTTTTACGGAAAGAAATCCAACAAGGCAAGGGTTTTAGAACCCGTTACCCTGCGACGCTCCCTGGATATGGGAGGGGCAATCTTGCAGGGTGACAGTATTTTCTATTTAAAGAACTAACGAGGATTTATGAAGCGAATCATTCATTTCCTTCTTGCAGTTTCTACCGTCGGACTTTTAGCGGCGTGCTCCCAAGTTGTAAGCAGTGACGACAGCCAGGAATGGTCTTTGGTTCCGAGTCAGGACTCGACAACGAACATGACCATTTACGAAGCGGAACTGCTCGATAATTACATCCTGCTCGACCTTTATTATATGTACGGTCACAAGCGTAACGAACTGGACGAAAACTACAAGGTCTATTTGAACAAGGGAACAAAACAGAACCAGGGCAATAAAGGATACTGCACCGCCGAATTCTACGACGTATGCTATATGTACAGCCAAGTCAAGGACAACTACACCCAATATTACGACCCTTACGTAGCAAGTGAAGTCCTGAAAAGAACGAACTATTCAGACATCGTGGTTGGAGTCGGGGCAGAAGTCGAGACCGTCGAAGATAGCGACACCCAATTTTTAAGAATTTCCCAGGTTTACCCGCATTCTCCAAGTGAAAAGGCGGGACTCTTGGAAGGCGACATCATTTACACCATCGACGGTGTTTCCATTAGAACCGAAAAGAACTTCAACGCCATGTGCACCGGAAACAAAGGCGACATTCTCAAGTTCATTGTCGGACGTGATGCAGACACGATTGTCGCCGCCGTGGAACTAGAAGAATATTACACGCCGACCGTTCGACTCCACTACGAAGATTCCATACCGGTCATCGAAATTCAGGAATTCACCCCCCAGACCATCAGCGACTCCGGAACCTACGGAGAATTTATCACCGCCCTGCAAAAGACCAAGGACGCTAAATCGACCATCATCGACTTGCGAAATAATCCAGGCGGAAGCACGAGGCAGTGCAACGACATTTCTTCGGAATTTCTCGCAAAGGGAGACACGATCCTTTCCGACGTACAGACAATGGTCGATTCCGTCTTCGAAAATGAAGAATGGACATACATTCAGGCTTTCGATACAATTACCTACACCGCTGGCAGTGACGGACTCGCCAAGGACCGCTACATAGTCCTGCTAGCCGACACCGCCTCTGCAAGTTGCGCAGAAGTCGTACTCGCCTCCACCATCACAAATAAGAAATCCCCCATTGTAGGGCAACTTTCCTACGGGAAAGGAATCGGTCAGTCGTTCTATACCACCTATAATAACGGACTCGCCCTAGTGACTACGACTGAAGGTTTCGACAAGAACTGGAAAAGTTTCCACGA
Organism: uncultured Fibrobacter sp.; assembly: GCF_947166265.1. Classification (NCBI taxonomy): domain Bacteria; kingdom Pseudomonadati; phylum Fibrobacterota; class Fibrobacteria; order Fibrobacterales; family Fibrobacteraceae; genus Fibrobacter; species uncultured Fibrobacter sp. Next base: position 235,645 of record NZ_CAMVDO010000001.1, read on the forward strand.
TCTAGGAATACTCCCCGACTACGAAATAGACGACCCCGACGAGCAAATGGCAAAGGCCGTGGAACTCGCCAAGAAAGCAAAAGCTAAACGTTCTGCAGGTTACGGGACTAAAAAGCTAGGGCATTTTGCCAAGGCCTTGCCCGAAGAACCCAAGAACGGCATTTCCAGCTTCAGGGAAATGAAGCTGAGATACAACGACATCGACAAAAGAAAATAACTAAAGATTTCGCATACGCACCATCACATCGGTGGTGTCGTTTGCCTTTACGGCGGGGGCGGCGAGAGTCGCCTCTATTTGCGAGCGGATTTCAGCCACTTCCTTATGCAGGCGGGCCAGGCGTTCGCCTTCGAGCTTCGGGGCGGCAATCATCGTCTTGGACGCCGGATTGATCCAGGCGCCTTTTTCGTTCTTGAAGCCAAGATGCAGATGCGGACCGGTGCTGCGGCCAGTGGAGCCCACGCGGCCAATGCACTGACGGGCAGAAACCTTTGCACCGACACCTACCCCGCGGGCAGAAAGGTGCATGTACCAGCTTTCGGAATTGTCCCTGTGGCGAATGGCAATCTTGTTGCCGCTGAACTGGTCGAAACCGGAAACGGTGACGATACCTTCGGCGACGGCGTAAACGGGAGTGCCCGTAGGACTACCGTAGTCGATACCATAATGTGTCTTGCGCTGGCCGGTAATCGGATGGATGCGGCTACCGAACGGGCTCGTGACATGCAGGCGGTCGAGAGGATAGCGGAGACCATCGTAAACCAAGGCCTCGCCCTTTTCGGTGTAATGGGCGTTAAAGGAACTCTTTGGATCCGGATCTTCGTAGCGGAAAGCCTCGTGGTGGCCGACGATACGTCCATCGAATTCCGCATAGACGACCTTTCCGGAAATCCAGATGGAATCCTGGTAGAAGGTCTCTTCGAGGAGGATGCGGAACTTGTCGCCGGCACGGGCCAAGGGGAAAGCCACCTTGCACTGGAGCACCCCACTCACGATTCCCACCATACGGCCGGGAATACCCACCCTGAAAAGGGTTCCGTTCAGGGTGCTACCTTCGGTAAGCGCTCCTTCAAAAATGGACTGGCGACGAGTCACCGGCTTTTCGATCAGCTTATAGACATAACCCGAATCGGTACGGCTAAGCATGTGGACCGTTGCCGGGTTCGGGGCATAACGGAACTTCTGGACACTCCCCGCCGAATCGAGAGCGGCGTAGAACACCTGCCCCACGCGAAGCTTCGAAAGTTCCACGCTATCCTGCAAGGCAAGCACAATCTTTCCGCGTTCGCGTTCATTAATCTGCATGCGGACAAGCACCTGAAAAAGGCCGTCACCCGCACGGACCGTATCGTTTTGCACGTTCCAGTTGCCGGGAAGCGTTTGAACTTGGTCGATAGCCGCGGAAAGCGAATCAATTTTTGCGCGAAGCCGATCGCCCTCCGCTTTTAGATTCTGAATCTTTTCCTCTTCATTACAACCGAATAGAGACAACGCCAAAAACGCGGACAAGACTAAAAACACGAAACGGTTCACAGGCACCTCAAAATGATAATGCTCCAAATATAGAATATGAATATCGGGATTTGGATTCCCCCTCAGGCGACCGTACAGACCAAAAACAGTTTTCACCCTCGTTTAGACTGTACATTTCGCAAATTACACACAAACTAATTACGCATTTTTACCATTAGTACAGGCTAAAATGGGGATTACCTCATAATTAGCCTGTACTCACGTTTTTTTACCACAGTTTTCGCATATAGACAAAAGGCCCCGCGGTTTACCGCGGGGACCCTTCGCAAATTTATGTCAGCCGATTACTGTGCAGCGGCCGGAGCAGCAGGAGCTGCGGCAGGTGCAGCCGGCTTAGCTTCGGCGGCCGGCTTGGCGGCTTCAGCAGGCTTTGCAGTCGGAGCGGCAGCTGGCTTGGCTTCTGCAGCGGGCTTGGCTTCAGCAGCGGGCTTAGCCTCTGCCTTCGGAGCAGCTGCGGGCTTTGCAGCCGGAGCGGCGGCGGGCTTGGCTTCAGCCTTGGCAGCCTTTACTTCAGCCTTTTTCACTTCGGCCTTCTTGACTTCGGGCTTTGCAGCCGGAGCGGCTTCAGCAGCGGGCTGTTCGGCAGAATGGGTGTCAATCAGTTCCATTTCGAAAACGAGGAGGCTGTTACCCGGAATCTGCGGGCCACGGCCACGCGGACCGTAAGCGAGGTCGCTCGGAATCCAAGCGGTGACCTTGCCGCCCACCTTCATGAGCTTGAGCATTTCGGTCCAACCCGGAATCACGGCGCCGATCGGGAATTCAAGCGGTTCGCCACGGTCGACGGAGCTGTCGAACTTGGTGCCGTCGAGGAGCGTTCCGGTGTAGTGCACCTTCACGATGTCGCCATCGGCAGGAGTTGCACCCGTACCTTCGGTAATCACCTTGTACTGGAGGCCAGATTCGGTAGTCACGACGCCTTCGGCAGTCTTGTTCTTGGCGAGGAAAGCTTCACCAGCAGCCTTGTTGGCTTCGGCAGCGAGGCTATCCTTCTTGTTCTTTTCAGCCTGACGGGCCTGAGAAAGGTCGGTAAGCGTCTGGAAAATTACGGAGTCGTTCATCAGGAAATGAGCGGAATCGCTATTGTAACGTTCCTTGAAAGCCTGGATGAAGAGATCGAGATCCAGGTCGATGGAATCACGAGTCACAAGCTGGAAACGAGCCTGGTTACCGAAATGGGCACCGAGAGCATAGCTGTATTTATCCTTTTCCGTCACCAGAGCGGTCTTGGTCTTCGGACCCTGGCACATCTGATCACATCCAGTCAAAGCAAAGGCGAGAGCGCCCGCTGCAATAAACAATTTTTTGTTCATTTGTTCCTCTTTTGGTTAGACGTACAAAAAATAACAAAATCTTACGGCAAAAGACCAATTGTAACCCATTTTTACCAAAAGAATTTGGTATATTGCGTTTCGTTAACAAAAGAAGGAATTTGATTCTATGTGCGGAATTGTCGGATATATCGGCCAGAACGAAGCTCTACCCATCTTGGTCGGCGGTCTTAAAAAACTGGAATATCGTGGCTACGACAGCTCGGGCGTCGCCCTGATTGAAGACGGGAAAATTGAAACCGTCCGTGCCTCCGGAAAGATTGCAGCTCTCGAAGCCAAGCTCAAGGACAAGCCTCTCCACGGCCATATCGGCATCGCCCACACCCGCTGGGCAACCCATGGCGCCCCGACCGAACAGAACGCCCACCCGCACCAGAGCTTTGACGGCAACATTTCGATTGTGCACAACGGCATTATCGAAAACTATGCCATCCTGAAAAAGAAATTACAGGCCGAAGGAGTCGAATTCAAGTCCGAAACCGACACCGAAGTCGTCGCCCACCTGATTGCACACTACTACAAGGGTAACCTGAAGGAAGCCGTACTCAAGGCCATTGCGCTCATCGAAGGGACCTTCGGCCTTGCCGTTATTTGCAAGAGCGAACCCGGCACCCTCATCGGCGCCCGCCGCGGCTCTCCGCTTATTTTGGGCATCGGCCAGAACGAATTCTACCTCGCCTCCGACGTTTCGGCCATCATCATGCACACGCAGAAAGTGGTGTACCTCGACGACAACGACATCGTCGAAATCAAGGAAAACGGCTACAATCTGCTGAACACGCATAGCCAGCCGGTGCAGCACGAAGTGCAGGACGTGGAATTCGATGCAGACTCCATTGCGAAGGGTGGTTTTGCGCATTTCATGCTCAAGGAAATTTTCGAGCAGCCCGAAGTGCTCCGCAACACGATGCGCGGACGCCTGCTGTACGCCGAAGGCAATGCCAAGCTTGCAGGCCTCGACACCAACATCAAGGAACTCCGCAACATTAACCGAATCATCATTACCGCCTGCGGTACCAGCTACTACGCCGGTATGGTCGGCGAATACATGATCGAGGACTTGGCTGGCGTTCCTGTCGAAGTCGAATATGCCTCGGAATTCCGTTACCGTAACCCGATTATCAAGCCGGGTACGCTCGTTCTTGCCATTAGCCAGTCCGGCGAAACCGCCGACACCCTGGCCGCCCTCAAGGAAGCCCAGCAGAAGGGTGCTACCGCACTCGCCATTTGTAACGGCGTGGGTTCTACCATCGCCCGTACGAGCGACGGCGGCGTTTACCTGCACGCAGGCCCCGAAATCGGCGTGGCAAGTACCAAGGCATTCACAAGTCAGGTGACCGTGCTCGCCATGATTGCGCTTTTGCTCGGTCGCCAGCGCAGACTTTCGTTCGAAGCCGGTTCCGACATCGTGAAAGCAATGCAGGAACTCCCCGAACTAGTTGAAAAGACTTTGCAGCTGAGCGACCAGATCGCAGGCATCGCCCAGAAGTACGTGAAGGCAAACAACTTCCTTTACCTGGGACGCCACTTCAACTACCCCGTCGCCATGGAAGGCGCACTGAAGCTCAAGGAAATCAGCTACATTCACGCCGAAGGCTACCCCGCCGCCGAAATGAAGCACGGCCCGATCGCCTTGATCGACGAAAATATGCCGGTCGTGGTGATTGCCCCGAAGGATGCCCTGTTCGACAAGGTCATCAGCAACGTACGTGAAATCAAGGCTCGCGGCGGCAAGGTCATCGCCATTTCTACCGACGACTGCCACCCGCTCGACGAAATTGCCGACCACCTTATCAAGGTACCGAAGACGACCCCGATGCTCATGCCGATTGTCACCTGCGTACCGTTGCAGCTGCTCGCCTACCACATCGCCGTGCTTCGCGGAAACGACGTGGACCAGCCACGCAACCTCGCGAAGAGCGTGACCGTCGAATAATCAAACCAACCTTTAAATTCGAAAATTTAGCCCCGGCATAGAAACCGGGGCTATTTTTCGCAATCTCCTGCACTAAAAATGCAGTGCCAGACCAGGAATGTGAACCGAAGCCGTACAGATTCGTACGGCGAGAAAGTTCACATGACGCCGTATGGCGACGTTTATAGGTGAATTTTCCTACGAGAATTTCTTGTTCGTGTGAGCTTCTACCACGTTCACCACGTAGTCGCCGAGCTTTTCGCAGTCGTTCACCACATCCATGTAGTGCACGCCCATCTGGTAGCTGTACTTTTGCGATTCGATATCGGCAATGTTTTTCTCCTTGAGGAGCTTGCGATAATCGTTGATTTCGTTCTCCATATTCAGCGTACGGTTTGCGTCAGCAGTTACCACATCGCCAATGACATCAATCATATTTGTAAGCGCCTTGTCGCACAGCTGCATCATGTGCTTGATGCGGTTGTACTGTTCTTCGGTAAAGTCGTCGGAACTTCTAAACTTGCGGTTGATGGCGCGGGCCATATTGTAGCAAGCGTCGCCGATACTTTCGATTTCAGAAATTTCGCGGAGCATCGACTGGATATTCGTCTTACTTTCGGGGCTCAAGCGGCCTTCGGAAACCTGGTTCAGGTACTTGGCAATTTCGATTTCCATGTTGTCGCTGATGCCTTCGTACTTCTCGATGCGGGCAAAGAGCTTCACGAAATCGTTTTCATCCTTCATCTCGAGCAGGTCAGGCACCATGCGGAACATTTTCTGCGTGCGGGCTGCAAACAGGTTGATTTCCTTACGGGCTTCGAAAAGCGAAAGTTCTGCGGTACTCATAAGGCCCGCACTGATAAACTTGACCTTGAAATCTTCGCCATCTTCCTTTTCGCGGATAATCTTGCAGATGATTTTTTCCATCGGCTTAATGAACCAGATGAGGATAAGCACGTTGCAGAGGTTGAATGCCGTATGGAAGGCAGAAAGCGCGTAAGTCACACGAACACCCGCCTGCGCAACTTCTTCTTCGGTATGCGGCACGAACGTCGGGTCGAACCCTACAATGCTACACACCATGTTCACGAACGGGCGGAATACAATCAGAATCCACACCACGCCGAACACGTTGAACAGCATGTGGGCCAAGGCCGCACGTCTCGCCTGCGTACTTGCCGAAAGGGCCGCGAGGTTCGAAGTAACAGTCGTTCCGATGTTTTCACCCATCACAAGCGCAATGCCCTGATATATCGGAAGCACGCCGCTACTGCAGAGCAAGAGCGTAATCGCCATGATGGCGGCAGACGACTGCACGCACATGGTAAGGATGCTACCCAACAGCAAGAACAGGAGTGTGCTGAAGATACCCCAACCGCCGGTCGTCGAAAAGAAGTTGATGACCGCCTGATTGTGGGCCAAGTCCATCGCCACCGCATTTTCGCGCAGCGTGGTAAGGCCCAGGAACATGAACGCGAAACCGAACACGAATTCGCCGATGCTCTTGGTCGAGTTCTTCTTGGTGTAAGAAAGGATGATGCCGAGGGCGAAGAAGGGCCACACCACCGAGCTCATGTTGAACTGGAACCCGAATATGGACATGATCCAGGCCGTGGCCGTTGTACCGATGTTTGCGCCCATGATAACAGGAATGGCCTGACTCAATGTGAGCAGGCCAGCATTAACGAAGCTTACGGTAAGGACGGTCGTAGCGGTAGAAGACTGCACCGAGGCTGTCACAAAGGTACCTGTGAGAAGGCCTCCGATGCGGTGCTTGGTCATGGTTCCAAGGACAGCACGCAGGTGACCGCCCGTGAGTTTCTGCAAGCCTTCGCTCATGGTCTTCATGCCGAACATGAGGAGCGCAAGGCAACCAATCATTTTAAGAATCATAAGTGTCATAGGACATTCCTACGGAACGCCACTACCGGATCATCGTCGCTGCCTTTCAGCTAGTTCGGGCTCATGGCGGTGAATTGTTTATTGTAAAGAGTACGTAAAAATATAGTAAAGTACCAGCATTTTCCCATTCCATAAAGGGCTATAAAAAAGGAATATATTTATTACAAGCAAAGCCCCCATCAATTGACGGGGGCTTTTGTCTCAAAAACTAGCGGATATTTACAATTCTTGTCTGTTTTCCGCTACGGACAATGTAGCGGCCCGCCCGCGAAACCGATAGGTTCACCGTAGTCCCATGGGCACGTGCAGTCGCCACCAGGCGCCCCCGCATATCGAGCAGCATCACCGGGCGATTTTCGACAAGACCCGTCACAGAGACATTCCGCGCCGAAACCTCTACCAGCATCAAAGGCGCCACCGGTTTCACGACCACCACAGGAGTCGTTTCTCCCTCGCCCCCCTGCCCCGAGGAATCACCCGCGAAGATTACATCTTCAAGGAAAACCACCTCATACGGAGCATCGGAATCTCCATAGAAATCCTTGACAGCCTGTTCGGCGCAGGTCGATGTCGTATCATGCTTCAACTTGGGAAGACATTCGCCAAAGATCCATTCCGTATCGCTAAGATATTCATGGTCGGCAACGGTCTCTTCAAAAGTCTGTGCGAAAACATTCCTGTAGAAACTCGACGTATCCGAAACAAGACGTTTCTTGTACGCATCGACTTTCAGCCGAGAATTATAGTAGAAACCGTCAACCGTATGCTGCGATGAAAGTTCATACGCAAGGGCTCCCACATTTGCACCCCACAAGGTATCCGTATAGTTATAGGTATACGCAATCGTCACAAAGTCAGCAATCGCAGCAATTCCGCCCGTATAATCCACCTTAGCATCATTCCTGATAACACCCCTATTGTAATCATGCTGGAGTGTTGCGCCCGTCACATAGCCCGCAATTCCACCAGCAAAGGCGCTATTCGACGGATGCACCTTAACGGGACCATAATTGAACGATTGTACAAAACCGCTAACGCGATTCGGTTGTTCGTTATACATCATGATTACACCCTTCATTCGACCTGTAATTCCACCCGCATAAATTTCGTTTCCCGAAAGCGCATGGACACGGCCCCAGTTTCCCAAGTCCGTCACAACCATCGACGAATCTATATAACCCGCAATACCGCCCACCATCAGCACACCCACATTTGCAGAACCTTCCACCAGGCCCGAATTCAAGTCAGAACTCAAGGTCGTCCAACGGACACGGCCCGCAATACCACCTGCATAAACGGAATCTTTTCCAAACGCGAGTACCATTCCCTGGTTAGAGCTCTTGCTGATGGTGCCCGCTGAGCCATTATAAACCTTATCCATAAACCCGACAAGACCGCCGGCTATCTTGCCAGACACTCGACCGGAATTGAAGCATTCGCTCACTACACCACCATAAGCTTCGCCGACAATTCCTCCCGCAAGGCTATCCGAGTAAACCGCCGTATTTTCATTCCTAGACTTAATGGCATACCGCTTTCCACTCCAACGGTTATGGGCAACAAGTCCACCAACCGCGCCGCCACCGCGCACCACACTGTTGCGGATAGTCACATTGTACACACAGCCTGCATTTTCAATAACGACACCCGCCGCCGAAAGACCATTTTCATTCACAAAGCGGCTGTTCGCAATCGTCAAATTCTGTACCACCGAAGCGGTATCTAGAGAATAGAACATGGCACGCGTCATATTCAGACCGTAGATCGTATGCCCCTTGCCATCAAAGTTCATCGTGACCCCTTGATAGTTCGTATCAATCGTAATCGCACGCTGCATTACATGCATCGAATCGCGACCCATCACAATGTCATTTGCAAGTTCGACCTTGAAAACCTTCGCTCCAAGAGCACTACCCAATTCCAAGAAAGCCCGGAGTTCCGCCGCAGTAGAAATCACATAAACGACCGTATCATCAACAATCTTCGATTGCGGAATCACGTACTCACTGACATCAAAGAAAACAGAATCGTTCTTATACAAGCTATCGAACGTGAACACCGGATACCCACCGCGGCGTACCCATAATTTTCTATTCACCGTTTCTCCGTTCGACGTATTCAGCGCCGCCACCATTTCGTCACTTTGCAGTTCTGCAGTCTTTTTCTTACAATTCGTACATTCCACCAGGTCGTTGTACAAGACTTGACCCAACGCCCCCACATTAGAAAGGGTGCCGTCGTAATAGGTGTTACGCGGAGAAACCATGGCGTTGATGTAACCCGTTATACCACCGATGGAATCCCCCTTTATGCTAGGAGCCGCACTATAGGCATTCTGGATATAGAAATCTGCATAAGTATAGCTCCCCGCTATTCCACCAACGTAGCTTCCGCCATAAGAGAGTTTTCCCTTCGCCGAGACACTTCCTCGGTTGTAGACATCGGCAATCATCATCTCGTTTGCGCAACCGACAATGCCACCCACATTCAGTACTTCCGCAATGGTCGACGTATCCGCAACGCTACCCGTCACATTACCGTAGTTGTAAGAACGGCGCAGTGCATAATTAAGGTTGTACGGACGATCCGCCCATCCCAAGACACCGCCTACATAAGTCCTGAATACACTTTCCGCATAAACATTTCCGCGGTTACCCAACTTGTCAAATCCCTGATAACTAGAATTCATCTGTTCATAACCGATAACGCCACCGACATACGTTCGCAGTTCGCCTCCGTAGCCGTAAGCCTTGACCGACCCCTTATTCAACGCGTTGTTTATGGGAACATAATGATTTTCACCAAAGATTCCCCCAACGGCGAACTCGCCTTTTTTAAGGTAGCCTTCGACCATTGCAGTCACATTACCTTCATTCAAGAAATCGCGGAGTTCACCCGTTTCGTACCGATGAAGATGCTTGCTGCCAATAACACCACCCACATAAGAATAAATCGACCAAGATGCAGTCGTATCGCTATTGAAAGAAAGCTTGGACGACACGTCGCCATAGTTTTGCAAATTGGCAACCGAGCCGAGTACATAGCCCGCGACACCGCCCACATACACTTCCCTATGAGCCGTTACCACTTCAACCGCGCCGCGATTGACACAGCCTTCTATGGCATAGCCGGGTTTCGATTCCGCGTACCCAACGATACCTCCAATATAAATATCATACGAGAAATCCGTTCTGCCAGTCACCTTTTCCGAATAGATGACCTTCGCCGAATTGGAACAGCCAAGAATGCGGCCTCTAGAAGAGCCAACAATGCCGCCCACATAGGAGGCCCCCGTAACAGAGCCTCCCTCGACGCTACTATTGAAAATGGCCGTAAGTTCATCGTCCGACGAAATCATGCGGCCCGCGATACCACCGGCATAATAAGCAGACACTACCTTCGTATTGGTCACTTTCACATTCTGCACAACACCGCGCAGCAAGTCGACAATGGCGCCAACTTCATAAGTCGTATCGCTACCGAAGGAGCTGTTTGCCACATTGACGTTGCGAACTTCACCCACATTAATTCCGATGGTTTCGAACATGGAATTCTCTGCATTCAAGCCATAAACGGTATGCCCGCGGCCATCAAAGAGCCCCTGAAAGAGCGACTGGTTCTTATTTCGAACCCATTTTTTTGAACAAAGCTTCGACGTGTCCGAGCCAAAAACAATATCGTTTTTCAAATAGGCTCGAAGCGTTTCGTCATACTGCTTCAGCACCGTTGCCGAATCCAGGAACCAGACAAGTTCTTCCGGAGTCGAGATTTCGTAGTAGTCCTGGCCGCCACTCTTGACCACCTTCGGTAACTTGGACGAACCCGACCACGCCGCAAAAGACACCTGCACAAAGACGAGCAAGGCAACTGCAAAGCACCACTTTTTAAGCATAGATTTCCTCCTAACAAATTAGACGCAGTAAATATAAATTATTCCGCTTCGTTAGGAGATCCCCGCCGGAGTTTACCCCGCACTTGATGCAGGGCGGGGATGACATCGCAGTCTAAAGGCTACGGACCATGGCGATGGCCTGGGAGGCGATTCCTTCGCCGCGACCGGTAAAGCCGAGTTTTTCGGTAGTCGTTCCCTTGATGCCAATCTGCTTCACGTCGAGGCCAAGCACACGGGCGATGTTCGCCTTCATCTGGTCCTTGTGCGGGTTCACCTTCGGGCGTTCGCACATCACGATGCTATCGATATTGATAATTTCGTAGCCAGCCTTCTTGACTTCTTCGCCGACCTTGCGCAAGAGTTCCAGGCTATCGGCACCCTTGAAGGCAGGGTCAGTATCCGGGAAGTACGTTCCGATATCGCCGAGGCCCGCGGCACCAAGCAAGGCGTCGCTAATGGCATGCAGCAACACGTCGGCATCGCTATGGCCGAGCAGGCCCTTTTCGTAGGGAATATCGACCCCACCGATAATGCACTTGCGACCTTCCACCAACTTGTGAACGTCAAAACCGATACCCGAGCGATAAATCTTGTCCATAAAATACCTGCCTAAAACTTAACAAAGACTACTTGCGGCGCATCCAGAAGGCCATAAATACAAGCACCGAGAGAATACATACCGCGATAATCAGCCAGAAGGCCATCGGCGAACCGACCGTTGCGTCGCCGTTCATGCCAAAGGGCAGCTTCACGTTCATGCCGAACAAGCTTGCGAAGAACGTCGGGAGCGAAATAGAAATCGTCACGATGGTGAGGTTTTTCATCAGCGTGTTCACGTTGTTGCTGATGACGCTTGCGCGGGCATCCATCATGGACGTCAAAATGTTGGCGTAGATTTCAGCCTGTTGCAGACTCTGGCGGTTTTCAATCACGATATCGTCCAGGAGTTCCCGTTCGCTTTCGGACCAGTTGAGGCTGCGGCCAATCTGCAACTTTTTAAGGAGCGTATCGTTACTGTTCAGGGCGCTTACATAGTAAATCAAGCCCTTATTCAAGCTGAACATCGAAAGCAGGTACTTGTTTTCCATGGCCGTACGCAGTTTCTGTTCCAGCTCGTCGTTGATGCGGTTGATAATCTTCAAGTGTTCGTTAAAGTGGAAAATGGCATAGCTCAACACGCGAAGCACAAAGGTGTTCAGGCTGTCAATTTTCGAAAATCGCTTTTCGTCCATTACCGGAATGTCGGAGTCGGTGAGCAAAAGCACCCAGTCCTTGAAGATAAATATACCGAAAGATTCCACGCGGAACTGGAAGTTGTCGCTCGCGGAATAGTTCTTCGGCTTCTTAAACACGATGGTCGTAAAGTCGTCGTCGTACTCGATACGGGAAAGTTCGTCCGAGTCGAAAGCGGAGGCTATGGTATGTTCAGTGATTTCGTACTCTTTAACGAGCACACTACGTTGCTCTTGGCTCAATGAACCCATCATCACGATGTCGGCTGCATCTTCGTTCGGGGCGCTAGCGAGGCGACCCGATTCGATCCTGTAGTACTTCTTGAGCATAGGAGCCCCCTTTATCGAACGGGGGTAAATATAGCAAAAGAGTATAACGCGAATAAAGCGCTAAATCTTATTTTTTGCTAAAAAACTTGGCGAAAATCAGTTCGTATCGGCCCCGAATTCCGGCAACAATTCATAGAATTTTTTCGTAAACATTCCGCGGAACCGCTCATAAGGCAACACTAGCACCACATTGCCACACGCACCACAGTTGACCGCATAGGTATGCCACTGAAAGCCCAGCCCCTTCGAAGTCGGGAAAATCCAGTCAAAATCAGAAAAGCCCTGTTTTACGCCGCAATCGTGCTGATTGCTCGGCTCCGTCCGGGCCAATTCCCTTACATAGCGAATCATCACACTCTTAGGAAACGCAAAAACATCGTTATATTCCAAAGGACGCGACTCCCCCTTCAAAAAAACATACGTCGGGAAATTGCGCCAACCGTGGGCGGCCACCAATTCATAACCCGTAGACTCGACCATATATATCACCGTACTCTTTGTCTGGGACTTATAGACAATCCAGGTCGAGTCATAACCATTCCCCAGCAAAGAGGCGTCATCAACGTCGAAATCGGCTTTCAGGCGTTCGTCATCCTTGGCGGCGCACTCCAGGCAGATCCTTGCCGGATTTTCGCCTTTTCGAATTCGACCGTTACAGGACACCACGGAATCCATCCAGTCGCGAATCGGTTCCACGACAGAAGCCGCACCGCCCACAGGATAATCAATAGCCAAGTACGTCAAATGATGATTGCAGCTAGCCCCCGCAGTCCACCGTTTCACGGCAACAGAATCGCTAAATTCGCCGGCACAAGCAGACGTCACCCACAGAAGGAACAGAATAAAAGAAAAGTTTTTCACGATAGCCTCTCTTCTATTATCACATCCAAGGCTACTTTTGTAAAAAAGAAACGTAAAAAATCACAGATACCAATCGGGACGAACGCCGAGAACGTCTTCATCCGCCTCCAGTTCATCCGCCGGCACATTGCGCCCCACCACCAGGGCTGAATCAAACTCGGCCACACGAGCCCCCAACACATCCGTACCCAAGGTGTCGCCCACCATCAGCACACGGGAACCTTCTGGCAGACTCCGCTTGACTTTTTCCCAAATCGCTGGGAACGGTTTGCCTAAATAAAACGTCTCGCAGCCCGCGCCCCCGTTCGCGCTGCATACGGAATCGCGACGAAGCCTTTCGCTGAGCGCCCCCGGCTTCTGCAGAAGTAACAAACCGGTCTTGAAAGACCGGTTTTACTTTTTTAAAGACTCATTTAACAAAATGTATTATACAAAATGTTAAATAGTATTATACCATTTGGTATAATACCAAATGGTATAATCGCGTTCAAAATTCTATCTTAATAGGTTAATTACCTTTATAAAAAGCTTCTGCAGCAATAGATTCTACATCAACCATATTTCACCTCCACCTTTTTTATGGGTGCAAGAAAATTTTCTGCATCAATATACAAATCCTTTAGCACAGGAATCAAATCAATATATTCTTCTATGAGTTCTGAACTATGGCTGTATTTTGTCATAACAACGATATAACCATTATCCCAAGTTTCAACGCGCTCGTATCGTTCTAGGGAATACGGACCGATTATTCTTATGTTTCCGCTCCATAGGAAAACAAAATGTACCGGCTATCGTTTGACAAATATGCAGTTTCATTTTTCATATTTCAAGTCAAAATTGAATTTTTCAGCTAGTCCATGATGCAACGAACGGGATACCCGTAGCCCTTATCGTAGTTGTTCAGGTACGCACTGTCGCCCTTGTAGTTCAGGCCCATGTAGTACGCGTAGTAGCTATTGCTCTCTGTAGAACTCCAGAAGTACGCGTCGAGGCCCTCGCTGAGGTAATTCCCATTGTTGTCCCTGCCGCCAGCAGGCAGCGCCGAGAACACGTAGGCGTCCGTTCCGTTGCCGATACTGATCCAGCCATTTGTTGATTTGAGCTTCACGCCTGCAGTACCAATACCGCCCACTGCAGTAAACAGAGTTTCGAATTCCTCTTTTGACGGGAGATGCCAGCCGGAGGGGCAGGCCGTCGTTGCCGCAGCCCAGGTGTATAGGCGACCATAAGTAGCACAGTGGGCGGGGTCGTCATTGTAGCACAAGCTGTTCTCTGCTTCGTAGTTCAGGTTCTGCGCCATCCAGATTTGCGAACCGACAACAACTGTCCTATAGGTTTGACTATCGCGGGCGTCCGTCATACTCCCTTCGGTAGGTTCAAGGACCTTACTAGATGATGATTCTACTTTTTCCGAACTGCTGGACACACTTGTCTCGCTAGAACTCGACTGTACTGTGACACTAGAAGAACTAGGTGTAGCACCTGATGACGACAGGTTTTGCTCATAGTCCTTGAGGCAACGAACGGAAAACCCGTCGAACTTATTTTTGCTGTACAGGTTCGCACTGTCGTTTTCGTAGTCCAGGTACATGTCGTACGCGTCGTTGCTACCGTGCTCTGTAGAACTCCAGAAGTTCGCGACGTTGCCCTCGTAGTAGTAATACCCATTGTTGTTCCTGAAGCCAGCAGGCAGCGCCGAGAACACGTAGGCGTCCGTTCCGTTGCCGCTACTGTTCCAGCCATTTGTTGATTTGAGCTTCTCGCCTGCAGTACCAATACCGCCCACTGCAGTAAACAGAGTTTCGAATTCCTCTTTTGACGGGAGATGCCAGCCGGAGGGGCAGGCCGTCGTTGCCGCAGCCCAGGTGTATAGGCGACCATAAGTAGCACAGTGGGCGGGGTCGTCATTGTAGCACAAGCTGTTCTCTGCTTCGTAGTTCAGGTTCTGCGCCATCCAGATTTGCGAACCGATAACAACTGTCCTATAGGTTTGACCATCGCGGGCGTCCGTCATACTCCCTTCGGCAGGCTCAGGGACCTTACTAGACGATGATTCTGCTTTTTCCGAACTGCTGGACACACTTGTCTCGCTAGAACTTGACTGCACTGTGACACTAGAAGAACTAAGTGTAGCACCTGATGACGACAGGGTTTCTTCGGCAGGCTCAGAAAACTCACGAGAGGCTTTCCACTCTTCAAAATCATCTTCCATTTTGGCAGCATAGTCGGTGCATGCGGAAAGGAATGCAGTGAGCAACATGCAAATAGAGATCCTTCGACTACGCTTGATTCTATCGCCTTCGGCTCCAGAATGACAAGCTTCGCTCAGGATGACATTTTCTCTTTCGTCTGTAGCCCCGAAGGGGCGTTCTTTCGTCTTTCGTCTAATCATTCTCCCCTCCTAGAACACTATGCTCAAACCAACACCAATCGCACCAACAATAGCGATACCTATTCCAACAGCACGAGTCTTCTGGTAATCCTTCGCATCTTGATGATAGTCTCGATATTCATCTTCAGTCGTCCAGGTCTTTTCAGAAGCCTCCTTCGCCTTTTTATTGCCCATCACAATCGCCGTAATACCGACCGCAGTCACGACCGCGCTAATGCTAAGCGGAATCCAATGAATACCGCCCTTCTTCGCGGGTTCGTCATTTACATTCGCAGGAACACTTTCGCCCACGCGGCTCGCATCCTTGCCGTCGAGTTCATCATAAGCGACAGCGGCTTCAGTGCGAACTGAATCGGCTGAGTTCAGAATGACAGTAGACGTGTCTGCATCAGGCACTTCGGCTGGGCCGTCAATCGGCTCAGGGACCTTAGAAGCTTCGGGTACATACACCGGCTCGTTCATCTCCTTCACTTCGCGGAAAAATTCCGCCGACTTGCTCTCGATAAGCACAAGCAGTTCTTCGACATCGGCACCACGACCGTTAAAACTCGCAATCAGTTTGTTGCCCGCCGTCTCATAAAGTTCCGCCGAAAGGGTAAGCTTTGAGCCAAAACGCCCCACACGCGCCTGGCAAACGTAATCAGCAGAAATGTTCCGCCCCGTTTCAGCAAGGCAGGACCCTTCACAATCTTCAATCGCCTTACCCGGCGGAAGCATCGCACTGATGTTTTCGCGAGTCATTATTGTAAAGCCATCCCTGGCAGGGAGTTCCTTCACGGCCTGTTCGCGCAAAACGTTCGTCAAATACTGGCGATCCAACAGCGACAAACTATCCTTCGTGTCGCCATCGGCCATTGTTTCAAGAACGGCCACATGGGTCGCGAAAGCATTGACGGACAATAACAAAAGAACAAATATAAAGACCCTTCTCATAGGCAAAAATATAAAATATTCACCAACAGTTACAGATACCAATCGGGACGAACGCCGAGAACGTCTTCATCCGCCTCCAGTTCATCCGCCGGCACATTGCGCCCCACCACCAGGGCTGAATCAAACCCGGCCACACGAGCACCCAGCACATCCGTGCCCAAGGTGTCGCCCACCACCAGCACACGGGACTCCGGTGCAAGTGTCGATTTCACCTTATTCCAAATCGCGGGGAACGGTTTTCCCAGATAAAAAGTTTCGCAGCCCGCCATTCCGTTCGCCTCGCAAATTGAATCGCGCCGCAAGCGTTCAGAAAGCGCACCCGATACAGGTTCGCGCACAGTCACGCCATCGTTATCCGGAATCTTCGGTGCCCACGCATCGGAATTCAGCACCAGGAGCGTAGCACCAGGCTTCTGCAGAATCTTGGCCGCCTGAGCATAGCTTTCGGGAGTATCCTTCGCCGACGAAATCGCGACAATCGGTTCGGCCGGTTCAGCATCAAGCGCTACCGCCGTAATTCCGCAACGTTCAAGCACATGCTTGCCCGTTTCGCGACCGATGTAATACGCCTCGCGCACCGCCTTGCCACGGCCACGCAATTCAGCGCACAAATCCTTGAGCAAGCTCCCCGAAGAAATCGTCTCGGCCTCGCTAAACGCGAAGCCTCGTTTGCCCGCATCTGCCGCAAGCACCGAATCCACATCGGAAGCCGCATTCGTAATCAGGCGCATCTGCTTACCCGCCGCGCGCAACATTGCATACCAATCCAGCGCACCCTCGTAAACAAAGCTCCCGCGGTTATAGAGCGTACCGTAACCGTCAAAACAGAATGCATCGTAACGGGCAAGCAAATCTTCCATGCGGGTGTAACGCGATTCCCGCTTCGCGAATTTCTCTGACAGATCCCCGCCTTCGCGGGGATGACAAGATGGAGCGCGGGGATGACAAGATGGAGCGCGGGGATGACAAGATGAGGCTCGGGAGGAGCATAACATTGACGGCGAAGCGCCCACCCCCTGCAATTCAATAATCTGCTTATACCGCAGATAAATTTCTGTTTCTAGACGTTCCATACATCATCGGGGTTTTAGGGGTTCAACCCCTAGGGGAAAGGGTAGCGAAAGACTCGGTGAAAGCCTAACCGCTAAGCGAACATTCGTCGGCCAAAGGCCGAGGCCATGTGAGTGTGCGGTTTAGGCTAAGCCGAGGCTTAAGCGAGGGGGAGGGCTCTCCCCTTTAACATCTACTATTCAAAATCCCGTAGTCGCGGCCTTCCACCGGAATCACGAGCTGCAGTTTCGAAAGCACATCGATATGCTTGTCGAATTCGGCCTTGAAATCTTCGCCGAGTTCCTCTTCGTCGTCATGATTCAAGTTATAGGCAATGTAGCTGCCATCCGGGAAGATCGAGATGCAGCAGTCCCACGTAATATCGCCTTCCTGTTCTTCCTCGTCGTCATCGCGGTCCTTGCTTTCAAGCATCAGCATCGGACGCGGGGCAGGAATCGCTTCGGCATGGCCGTTTTCAAAAATGAAGTAGTTGCGGCTCACCAGTTCATGTTCCAGAGCCATCGTCGAGGGCGTGCGTTCGAACTCGTTGCGGAGCCTGCGGATATTTCCCAGGTCGTCTTCGTACGGATCCTGAAAATCCTGCGGTAGCACCACCTGGTAGTAGTCGAATTCCTTGCCGCTCTTGGCGTAGGTTTCCTGCCATTCCTGCGGCGGTTCCGGACGAAGCGTCAAGAAGTCCTCGAAGGCGTCCAGGATTTCGAACAGCCTGGAATCCCAGGGTTCCTTTTTCTGGTTCTGCACCAGTTCCATGAAATTCTTCAGGCGTTCTTCGCCCGACACTTCTTTCAACTCTTCATTTTCTTCAATCATTTTCTTTCGTCTCTCGTCTGTAGCCGCGCAGCGGCGTTCTTTCGTCTAACGCTACCATTCCTCGACGCTTTTTACCGTAAGGCTCATCGCAATGTCCTTCTCGTAATAAGCCGGTTCGCTAATAAAAATCGGGTACACCGGGCTCTCGCCTTCGTACAGAATATCCTTGCCATCAAAAGTGCGGAACAACTTGTCGCCACTCTTGAGTTCGCGGTAATCCTTACCCAGCAATTCCGGGTGGATCATCGCCTGAATCGCGCCACCGCCCTGCGGCTTCGGGTAGCCCAAATCCTTGAACTGCGTGTAAACATCCACCTTAATTGGCGCCCTTTTCTGCAATTCGCCGCGGTTCCATTCTTCGGCAAGCTCCAGATAGCGCTTCACCAGGCGTTCCGTTTCCTCAAAAATCGCGGCATCCAGCGTTCCGTGCTGTTGCGGTCCAATCTCGATACACACATCCGCCTTCGCCACCGTTCCAAAGTAGGGCGAAGCAGAGCGTTCTTCGGGCTGGTAATAAATCCACGCATCGTCAAATTCCTGCGTCAGCACCGCCGAGGCACGCATCGTAAACGGGTCACGCGCCGAAAGAATCAGGCAATTGCCCATATTCGAGCCTGTATTGTGCACGTCCAGCAGCAAGTCCGTCTTGGTGGAGGCCCCCTTCGGGCCATAAAGCGCATCCAATTCCTTCGCACGGCGGAACTCGTACTGCTGCGGAGTCTCCGTCACATCCAGGCAAGTCTGCGAAAAAGCGCGGTTCAAGTCGAAATCTCGATACCGACGGTTCAAGCGCACCGCCTCGGGGTTCGAAAGCACCAAATCGACCTCGGCGCTACAAAGCGAACTGTAACATTCGGGGTGTTCCATCCATTTCTGGACCAAGCGCACGCCCGTCCGTTCGTTACCATGGGTTCCCCCGGCAACGACAATGGTATTAATCAAACTCATACCCCTAATATAGCAAAACAGAGCTACGCCAAAAATTTATCTTTGCAAAAGAAATTATCCGATACGGCATCCTCCAAAATGAAGAAGGATTTTTCCATGAAAAAATCAGCCCTACAAAAGCTTACAACCGTAAGTATCCCCCTGTTTTTGTCCGCATTCCTTTTGGGGGCCTGTTCCAACGACGGTCGCACCACCGATAGCGAGAAATTTTCTAAAAACAACAATCCGAAAACATTTGTCGCAAACAAAGAGTGCAACGTAAGCGGCAAAAGCGATATCGTCGTGCTGTTTACGAACGACGTCCACTGCGGCATAGACGAAAACATTGGCTACGCAAGTCTTGCGGCATACAGGGATTCCATCAAGAACCTCACCGAAAACGTGATCCTTGCCGATGCAGGGGACATCATCCAAGGAAACTACTGGGGAGCCCTTTCGAAAGGCGGATTCTTAATCCAGCTGATGAACGAAGTCGGCTATGACGTGGCAACTTTTGGAAATCACGAGTTCGACTACGGCATGAATCGCCTGGCGGAACTTCTGGATTCTTCGAAGACCGCTTTTATCGTCGCCAATTTTGCCTATACGGGCACAGGAAAAAATCTTTTCGAACAAGTGAAGCCCTACAAAATCATCGAGGTTTCGGTCGATGGCAATACCATCAAAATAGGCTTTGTTGGCGCGATAACACCCGACACCTACACCACTTCGAATCCCAAGTCATTCATAGAAGACGGCAAGAAAGTTTACGATTTATACGGAGGCAAAGACAACCAGCGCTTAGTCGAAGTCATCCAGAAAAACGTGGATCAAGTAAAAAGGGACGGCGCCGATTTCGTCATACTGCTCGCGCACTTGGGTATAGCCAATGGTTCGAAACCTTTCAGGTCCATCGACGTGATTCACGGACTCACGGGCGTCGACGTCGTTCTAGACGGACATTCGCACAGCGTCATTCCGCAAGATACCGTTTGGGATGCCCAAGAAAAAGTGGTCTTACTCGCATCTACCGGCACAAAGCTTGCAAACATCGGCCAAATGGTCGTTTCTAAAAACGGAGCAGTTTGCACCAAACTGATAAACGATTACTCCAAAAAGAATTCCAAAGTTTCTGCCAGTATCGAAAAGTTGAACAAGGAATTCGAAGACATTTTAAACAAAGTAGTCGCCCAAAGCCCGGCAACCATTCTGGCATCCGACTCAAATTCCGTCAGCCTTGCACGCGTCACAGAAAATGGAATCGGCAACTTGATGACAGATGCCTTCAGAAAACGCATGAAGTCGGATATCGCCATTGTCAATGGCGGAAACGTGCGAGCGAACATTCCAAAGGGAAATGTCACTTATAGGAACCTCCTGGAAATCTCCCCCTTTGAAAACATGATTGTAATGGCACGCATCAAGGGAGCAATCCTCCTCGATGCACTGGAACATGCCTACCGTATGGTAAAATCCGATGTGAATGGCAACCAGGTAATTTCAAAAGAACTGGAAACAGGAAGTTTCCTGCAAACGTCCGGCCTCAAGATCGTTGTAGACGGATCCACAGAAACAAGCATAGAACGAGATTCAGCAGGCAATTTCAAGAGTGTCTCCGGAAAGCGCAAGGTCGTCGATGTACAAGTTGAAAAAAACGGAAAGTACATTCCGCTCGACACCGCAGCGGAATATCTCGTGGCATCCGTAGATTACCTCCTTCAAAACGCTGGAGATGGATATTCCATGTTTAGCGACAGCAACATCGTTGACGACGCAGGGCTTACGCTTGTGGAAATTGTCGCGGATTACCTGCAAGGCGAACTAAAGGGAAAAATACCCGAACGCTACACCAAGCCCGAAGGGCGCCTAACTGTGAAGTGATTTAGCAGTTCTTTGTTAAGGGCAACGCCTTTCTTATTTCAGCAGCTTGTTCTCTCCGATGGATTCCAGCACGGTCATCTGAGAAATCGCAATTTGGTTCAATTTTAGCAACCGTTCTGGCTGCGGCAAGCCTTCTTTGATCAGTATAGAATTCAGTGACTCCATATTCGAAAGGCAAATCAGCTGGTTTACCGTTGCATAGTCGCGAACATTGCCCTGCAAATCGGCGTGTGCATCACGCCATTCCTTAGCGGTAAACCCGAATAAAGCAACATTCAAAACATCGGCTTCATTAGCATAAACCATATTCATCTGTTGTTTTGTAAGTGTTGCCGGAATCAAATTCTGCTTGATGGCATCCGTATGGATGTGATAGTTGATTTTAGAAAGTTCCCGTCGCACGGACCAACCGATTTTCGCTTGCTCAGCTTCTTTGAGTCGCTGGTATTCGCGAATGAGGTAATACTTAAATTTGGGGCTTAGCCAAGAACCAAATTCAAATGCGATATCCCTATGGGCGTATGTTCCACCATAACGACCTGCACTCGATATAAGTCCGATTGCATTTGTCCGTTCAATCCATTGCTTGGCGGAAAGGACATAACCATTGCTACCGGCATTGAATCTAATGTTACTGAATTCCGTAACATTAAAATCGGGGTTATTAACCTGCTCCCATATTCCCAGGAATTCGATCGCATAGCGTGTACTAAGCCAATGTGAAATGACTAGACCCGTTGATTCTGCGTTCTTGTGTTTTGCCATGTCTGTCAGGCTGATATAATCGTCTTGGTTCCTTTGCATAAAGGAAATACTGTTATTGTCAAAGACAATCTTCTTCATCGTCACCTCCCTGCGGACAAGCGTAAAACCGCAGTGTTTGAAATTTTGAGCACTAGAACATTTGTTCACTAATAAATATAATATCCAAAAGGGAGGATGTCAAGTGTTTTCTAAATTTTTTTGAAGGGGGAAGTCTCCCCCTCGCTCGCACTTCGTTGCTCTCTACCCCTTCTAACGGGTGCTCAAACGCCACACCCGTAACGCCCAGCTTGCACCACCTACTTAAATTATCATTTCCGCAAAGGCAGGAATCACCTTTTCAAACCCAGCAAAAAAAGCAAGTATCCCTTTTTTAAAAATTTTAAGCTATATTCCTATCAAGAGGTCTACTATGAGTTTTACGAAATATATCGTGGTATTTGGTTGCACGGCTCTTTTGGGAGCCTGTTCTAGCACAGTTTCTTCAGAAGAAGACTTCATCCCCGAAGAAATCATATCCAACAAAAAACTCAGTTCCAGCAGCACATCCAAAAAAGACAAATCCAGCAGTTCTGCAGAAGATTCCGAAGAAGAATGCCTTGGCGATTCTGGCAAGCCTTGGGATGGTACAACAGCAAAAGCATTTGCTTGCGGAAGCGGAACAAAGCTCAGTCCTTATATCATTTTAACAGCTGAACAACTTGCATACCTTTCTTTTGTTGTCGGGTCAAACGACAAGGAATACAAAGGCAAATACTATAAGCTCGGTGCAGATATAATCTTGAACGATGGTAAGATTATCGATGAAAAGGGTGCACTCGTTGCGGACTCCACTAAACTCCACAAATGGACTCCTATCGGCAATTCAAGCGTCGCCTTTACCGGAACCTTCGATGGCGACGGCCACACCGTCAGTGGAATGTTCATCAACACGACAAGTTCACATAACGGTTTGTTCGGAAACAGCAGC
The DNA here is from genome assembly GCF_947166265.1 of uncultured Fibrobacter sp. Classification (NCBI taxonomy): domain Bacteria; kingdom Pseudomonadati; phylum Fibrobacterota; class Fibrobacteria; order Fibrobacterales; family Fibrobacteraceae; genus Fibrobacter; species uncultured Fibrobacter sp. Next base: position 258,388 of record NZ_CAMVDO010000001.1, read on the forward strand.
GGAACAATTCAAAATTTGACTCTAAACAACGCTTGGATTTACGGAGGTAAATATACTGGAGGTGTTATCGGCTACAATGTCGGCGTCCTGAAAACACTCACAAATAGAGCAAGTGTTTCTAGCGCAACCGGACCTGTTGGAGGAGTTGCAGGATCATCAGACGATTCCTACGGTAACATAAATACAGTAGACAGCTTATATAATTTCGGAGTAATCAAGGGAAAAACTGACGTTGGAGGGGTTCTAGGACACATCAATAGAATCAGATTAACACACGCAGAAAACAACGGAATTGTTGAAGGTGAAAAATATACCGGGGGAATCTGGGGCGGAGCCTATTCAACAACAATTGATGCTACTCATTTAGTTAATTACGGAAACATCATTGGAAAAACTAATACTGGAGGAATTGCAGGATATTGCGGCCATCACGGCATAGGATCAACGTTTTCTGGAAAATGCGGGAAGCTATCAAACGCTAAAAACGAAGGTATTGTAGAAGGCTCCTCTTTTGTTGGAGGAATTGCAGGATCTTTCGGAGGGCAATCTAATTTCATTAGCAATACAGCACCGATTACAGGAATAAATTACGTCGGTGGTTTATTTGGAAATGCTGATTTTTCAACAAATACATCTCTTTACAACACAGGCAATATTTCAGGATCTCAGAATGTCGGCGGAATCATGGGATATAACCAAGAAGGCGTCACCAGCGCAGCCTATAGCACAGGCAAAGTCGACGGAGATTCTTTAGTCGGCTTGATGATTGGCTACAACTACAACACCACCATGGCAGACTACTATTACCTTAAACAAGGCAAACAAGAGCCATTCGGCCTTAACAACGGTGGAGGAGTCGCTACACCCAAAACCTCCAAAGAAATGAAATCCTCAGACTTTGCAGAACTCCTCGGCGAAGATTTCGTTTACGACAGCGGCTTGAACAGCGGCTTTCCCATTTTAAGTTGGGAACAAGAAGAATAGTCCACAATGTTTTCCCCGACCTGGTCAGGCGGACAGCACTTAGCCCTTTAGCGCTTAGTGCGCATGGCCACCAAGGTGGGGATTTCCTTTTCAACTAAAACACAAACTTGAATATGAAACTTCCTATCATCATATTATTCTTTATTGTTAGCGCAACGTTCGGCTACGATTTGCAATATCACCCTTTTTTATTGCAGGTCAAGGACAAACATGGTGTAACCCTAGCCAAGACCCTTGACAAAGTGTATGGCGATAAAATTTCTGTAAAAAACAAGCGGTGCTATTATTTTGAATTAACCCGCGATGCCGATATTGAATACGAAATCGATAAATGCCGTATTGATTATACTCAAAAGAATATCTATTCCCAAGCCGACCGACTAAACGGTATAGAAATCAAAGGAACTCTTTGGATTGAAGGCAACTCCTTCCGTACACGTAAAGTCGGCCGCGAATGGAGCGAATGGAAATCTACTGAGCTTTTTCCAGCTTTACAATGGTATGGCAGAACAGGTTTTGAATTTCGAAAGCAAAATGGCGAATTTGAATTCACACCCACTCGAGGTGTACAGAACATTCGTGGTTCATATAATTACGTAAGTAAAAACCGTGCCAAAGCAATACAAAACGGCGATGCACCCGGCATCGTCATCAAAGAAAGTGGTTCCGGCAAAATTGTAATTCAGGAAAGCAAATAGATTTTGGGAACAATCTTCGGCATAGCACTTATTATCGCTTTTATTTTTGCAGCGATTGACGGAGCAACAAAGCCCCGTCGCAGAAGGAGACGTCGTTCAAGAAGAAACGACGATAACAACAGCTGTGTTGGATGCCTAACCGTCATGGCAATTCTCATTTGTCTTTGGCTTGGTTCCATCGCTGTCAACTTCATCAAAGCACACAGCACCGCTTTTATTGTCGGTGGTATCGTTCTAGTATTAATTATCGTAGTAGCAGCAATCGTTTTCAACGCAACCCAAACTGAAGAATTTCCTGAAGATGTTGAACCGACATACCCTAAAATATCAGAGCCCCCAAAATTCACTCATAAAGCGCAAAGTTTCTCTAGCAGTTCTTCAAAACAAGAACCCTCCCCATTTACCAAAGAACAATTAAGCGTTCATCCAGCAACTTATGAAGATGTTGTCGGTACCATTCCCACCGCGGCAGAAATGGTTGGTAAGTTGGGAGAGGATGCCGTAAGTAGAGCCGTATGGGCTGCATGTCAATTTGACAAGCGACATTATAAAATTTTAAGAAATGTCTATGTTCCAACAATTGACGGATATTCAGAAATTGATGTTCTGCTTTTGCATGAAACAGGCATCTATGTTTTTGAAAGCAAGAATTTATCAGGATCTGTCTACGGCGATGAAAAACACCCTCAATGGCAACGCTACAAGACTAATGGAGAAAAAAGCCCTATACCTAATCCTATCTTACAAAACAAACGACATATAGACTGTTTATGTGTCTTTTTAAATCAAAATAAATACCAGTTCCGCGCATTCAGCATGATTGTTTTTGGAAACAAATCAAAATTAAAATATATCCCAGAAAACAAATCACTTACGAGCATTCACGAAATTTGCAACTTAGAAATAGAATTGCTCAAGAAAATGCAAGCCGAACAAATTTTTTATAGTGTAGAAACAATTGATGAATGGTGCAAAAAATTATTGCCATGTACAATGCTTTCTGAAGAAGAAAAGCAGGCACACAAAGACCGCATTACTAAAAAATTCAAACAAAACCTTCGGCACTAGAACAATCCCGCAATTTGACAGACTCTGTCTGTCAAATCTCGGATTTTCTGTTTTGAAAATTAGGGTTATGGGGGCTTCAACTACACCGTATAAAGAGGCCTGTTTTCCATCCATTCCTGATCGCGGAATTTCTGCATACTAAAACGAATGCCCTTAAGTCCGGGATTCTTCTGCACAAAGAAACGCAGGCTCTTCGCCTGGACGTTTTCTTCCGCCTTGACCTCGATAGGATAAATCTTTTCCTCATCCTGAACAACAAAATCAAGTTCCCCACTGGAGTTTTCTGCCGACCAGTAGAAAATCTGCATATTGCGTTTTGCCTTCAGTTGCTGAAAGACAAACTGTTCGGTGAGCGCCCCCTTGAACTCCTCAAAAATCTGCGAGCCGTTCAAGATGATATCGACATCCACATTAGCCATGGCACAAAGCAACCCGACATCTGTTATGAACACCTTGAATGCCGCAAAATCCTCGTAGGCGACCAATGGCAAGGACGGTTTCTTGACGCGGTGAACCTTCGAAATTAAACCAGAATCTTTTAACCATTCCAGGGCGACCTCAAAAGTCTTCGCGCGCGCACCTTCCTTCAACATACCGTAAATAAACTTTTTGTTTTCCTTGGAAAGCTGAGCCGGAATGGAATTCCACACCATGCGTATTCGCGGAACTTCGGAATTGGGAACGTGCTTAGAAAAATCGCTGTCGTAGGAATTCAGGATATTCTTCTGGATTCTGCGGACAGCCGACAAATCCCTGTCGTTTGCAAAACTCTGGACAGCCTCGGGCATCCCCCCCACGACATAATACAATTTCAACAAGTCAATCAACTTGTCCGAAAAGACATCTATGGTTCCATAATCCCCGCTATTCAGAAGTTCCACGTAGTTCGTGTTATCCGTCGCTTCTAAGAACTCATGGAAGTTCATAGGCAAAATTTCCAGAAAGTCAACCTTGCCCACAGGGAACGACACACCCTCGTGAACGGATAATCCCAGTAAAGAGCCCGCTGCAATCACCGGATACTGAGGAGCCTTCTCGTAGAAATACTTCAAACTGGTGAGAGCCCGAGGTGCGGCCTGAATTTCATCAAAGAGAATCAGGGTGTTCTCGTCAATAGACTTTTTGGTAGCTGTCCGCAAGGCAAAAAGAATACGGTCTATGTCAAAATCCGTATCGAAAATGGCTCCGAGCCGAGAGTCATCCTCGAAGTTCACATAAACAAAGTTCTTGAACGCCTGTTTAGCAAACTCCAGCATAAGCCAGGTCTTACCAACCTGCCTTGCCCCCTTCAGAATCAACGGTTTACGGTTCGGGGAATCCTTCCATTGATAAAAATCCTTGAGTGCATACCTTCTCATAGCAACAAATATAACATAAAATGTTATAGAGTACAAAAACTACGACTAAAAAATGTCAGAAACAACAAAAAGTAAGACCAAAAAGCGTATAAACATCCATTTTTCAAGCACATTTAGGAAGTGCATAGCTAAAGGCAAAAAGAAAAATAGCCCTACATCCCCCTCATATTCCCATTTCCTAGCCTCAGTTTCCGCCCCATTTTTCTATCTTTACGCCCGTATTTTATTGTACAGTAAAAACAAGGGATTTATCCCACAGGAAAACACTATGAAAAAGATCAAGTTCCAGGATACCTCGTTCCGCGATGGTTTCCAGTCTATTTTCGGTGCTCGTGTCTTCGCCAAGGACTTTATGCCCGCAGTCGAAGCAGCCGTCAAGGCCGGCATCACCCACTTTGAAGCTGGTGGCGGCGCCCGTTTCCAGGCCCTGTACCAGAACTGCGGCGAAGACGCATTCGACATGATGGACGAATTCCGCCGCGTTGTAGGCCCGAACATCCGCCTGCAGACCCTCGCCCGCGGTATCAACGTGGTGGCCCTCGCTCCGCAGCCGCGCGACATGATCAAGCTCCATGCCGACATGTTCAAGAAGCACGGCATGACCCGCATCCGTAACTTCGACGCCCTCAACGACGTGAACAACCTCATCTACTCCGGCAAGTGCATCACCGACGCCGGTCTGGAACACGAAGTCGTCGTGACCATGATGGAACTTCCTCCGGGATGCGACCTCAACGCCGCCCACAACCCGGAATTCTACGAACGCATCCTCCGCAACATTTTGGACGCCGGTGTTCCGTTCGCCTCCGTCTGCTTCAAGGACGCTTCCGGTACCACGAACCCGACCAAGGTTTACGAAACGTTCAAGCGCGCTCGTAAGCTCCTCGGTGACAAGGTCGAACTCCGCATCCACAGCCATGACACCTGCGGTACCGGTGTGGCCCAGTACAAGGCCGCTATCGAAGGTGGCGCTGATGGCGTCGACCTCGGCCGCAAGCCGCTTTCTGGCGGTACGGCTCAGCCCGACCTCTTCTCCATGTTCCACGCCCTCAAGGGTACGGAATACAAGCTCGCCCTCGGTGAAGACAGCATCGTCGACGATCACATTCCGGAACTCATGGAAGCAAACAACGTCGCCGTTGAATGCCTCAAGGACTACAACTTCCCGCCTGAAGCACGTCAGATTACGACCGACGTGATCTTCAGCCCCATGCCGGGTGGCGCTCTTACCGCCAACACCCTCATGATGCGTGAAACCAAGACCTTCCACCTGTTCCCGAAGGTTATCGAGAACATGAGTGAATGCGTCCGCCGCGGTGGCTTTGCTTCTTCCGTGACGCCGGTTTCTCAGTTCTACTTCCAGCAGGCTTACATGAACACCCTGAACCAGGCTGCCGGTCGCGGTACTTGGTTCAAGATGACCGAAGGCTACGGCAAGATGCTCCTCGGCTACCAGGGCAAGACTCCTTGCGAACCGGATCCGGAACTCGTGAAGATCGCTGCCGACCAGTTCAACATGAAGCCGTTCAAGGAAGCCTATCCGGGCGTCCAGTGCGCAGAAGAAATCCTCGAACCGGGCATTCCGAAGGCCAAGGCCCTCCTCGAAGAAAATGGTCTGCCGGTTACCGACGAAACCATCTTCATCACGGGCTGCCTCCAGACGAAGGCTGGCAACAAGGGTATCGAATTCCTCAAGGGCAACCGCCACATTGGCGTTCCCAAGAAGGACCCGAACGCTGCTCCGGCAGTGGACACCAAGAACATGAAGGCCGGTGCCGCAAGCACTTACCGTATCGCTCTTGGCAACCAGAGCTGGGACGTGCAGGTTCAGACCCTCAAGTAATTGCGACTGTCGCGGCTTTGCCGCGACATGCTTTTACAGCAAAAAGGACTGCGTTAAAGCGCAGCCCTTTTTATTTTATTCTAATCAGCGAAGACTTTGTTAGAAGTCGAAACGCTTACCCGCGTACAAGGTCATTTCGATCAGGTCGTTGTAACCCATACCGACAAAGATTCCCGTCATCGGATGCGTGTACGTAAACTTGAGCGAGGTCGTCCAATCTTCTATGGAACTCTTGTGCAAGATATCGTATTCCATGACGACGTTGCCCCAGTGACCGGCAGGCCCAAAGCGGAAACCGAGCCAGTACGCCATGACAAAACCGGTTCCCGACTTGCCGTCGACATCGTCAACTACCAGAGCCTCATCGAGTTCATCACGCTTGTCGTCGTAATCCGAACTTCCCTGGAACATCTGAAGTCCACCGGCCACACCGAGAATCAGAAAAGCGGGATTGAAGTCAACGCCAGCAAGGACGCGTTCCTGGAAATTCATGAACGAGTATTCGCTCTTGCCATCCTTGGTTTCAAGCCATTCGCGGTAGCTCCTTGCGCCACCCAGCCAATATTCCGTATCATCATCGCGGTACTGTTTGGAGCAGTCATAGTCAGCGTCGCAACCGAACTTGAGCGAGCCGCCGAAACCGCCGAATCCAACATTCACAAAAAAGGGCGAACGGCCGACACGATAAGTAAAGTCAAGGCTTCCGCCATAGGCACTCAAATCCTTAACATTGTACTTGTCATCCGTAGCACCGTAAAAACCGGTTGCCGCCACCGTCATCGACGAAGAATCCTGTTTATCAGCCTTATGCTGCAACGGAGCAGGCATCAAGGTCGCTCCCATAGAACGCGCAGAGGGTTCAAAGCATCCCATTAGCGAAAACGAAAGTCCAATCGTTATCGCGACACCGAATAATTTTTTCAACATAATTTCTCCTATAAAAAGGCACCGGATTTTCAACAAAAAACTCCGGCGCCCTTTTGTAAATTTAGCTTAATGTAGCGAAATTGACTTGACGATACACGTCTCACCGGCCGACTTGCTGTGGAAAGCAAGCCTGTATGCGGCAAACTTGTTTTCCGGAGTCCAGGAAACGTCCACTATTTTGGAGAGCGGAATATCCTTGCTTTCAAAGTTTCCAGACGCCTTGCCCTTTTTAAGCGAATAATTACTTTCCGCAAACGAATCAAAGTATATCGCCGTGTTCTGGCAGGTTCCCGGCCAATAGACCACCTTCAGGGCCGTATAGCCGTTCAGGCTCTTCATGCCGCCAAAATCAAAATGCATTCCCTGGCTAACCGACTTGAAACTGGCCTTGAATCCATTTCCAAGCGCATCCGAATACGTTGAAATTTTCGTATTCGCGCTCCAGGGGTACATCTCGTAATTCTGGTTCGGGTAAATTTTCTTCGAGACTTTTTCCTTAGGCAGCTTTTCTTTCACCAGAGTACGTACAAGCCTCGGATCCTTGACCGAAACCATCGCTCCGTCCGAATTCAACGCCAGACGGAACCAACGGTACGAAGAAAGGTCTTCCTTGTGGGCAGGGAGCTGCCAGCGCGCCACGAACTTAGTCCCGTCCAGCGGAATATCAATTTCATGCAGCTGCACCTGACCGCTTCCATTCTTGTTCTTGGAAAGCAGGAGTTCCGCCTTCAGCCATTTTCCCTTGGCCTTATCCACCCGGATATCCACCTCGAACGAGCTATTGTCCGGAATATCTCCGCCATCGTCATACAGAGCCACCTTGTGCCAGCCCGCAGGAACGTCAAAACTATACCAGTTATCGCTATCGGGTTTCTTGTCTGTATAGTCATACTTGCTGTAGGCAAGGTAGTTCTTTCGCATATTCGTACTTTTCTTTAGGATAAGCGGAATCTTGGACTGGTCCATGCAATTGGCCCCTGCCGTAAACGAGCCCGCAAGATTTTCGTTGCGGAAAGCCTTGCTCTTGGAGTCATAATCACGGTTTGCAAGTTCGCACAGAATGCGCCACATATCCACGCGGAAACCGTTGACAATAGAGGAATCGCCCTTTGACGTTTTCTTTGCGGGCAATTCGATGTGACGCCCGCTAATGGATTCATTATAACGCGGATGAGTCGGGTCCACGGCATACACCGCATTGGCCGAGCTTCTGGTACCGGGTTTTGTAAAGGGGAAACTCTTGGACGTCTGCGAAAATGCGCAATCCGTCCTCATCGAAAGTTCCCCATCGCACAGCAGATCCATCGCACTTCCCGTCGGAATAAAGGTGCTGTTTTTTTGAATCAGGGTGTCCTTGTTCCAGCCTGTCGACAAAGAAAAATGCGCACCAAGAATCTTAATTTTCATATTCTTCGGCATCGCCTCCATAAATCCCGCACGCAGGCTATTGTACAGGGTTTCTGCAAAGGGATACGTACTGCCCTGAATAAAGTCGAACTTTGCAGCCCCCTTCTTTTCACTTTTTGAATCGCGGTCTAATCTTTCATAAACGCTATTCAAGGCAAGTTTCTTTTCCGAACTTGTCGGCGAATACATTTCACTCACGGCTTGTCCCATAAGGACACCCGCCTTCTTTGCACTCCGTTTCAGTGTGAAATAGGTATTGGAGTGTTTAGGGGACTTACCCTTCAACTGCCCCTGCGCCACAAGAACCGAAGGAAAGCCCTTATATGCAGCGGCTTCACGGTATTCGCCAAATAGGAACCTTTTGTCGGACGTGTTTACAAAGCGATCCGTCGTGCAATTCGAAAGGGCATCACAAGCAGATTTCGAATCGTACAGCAGCAGTTCGCTTGCACCGGGGCCATCGATCAAGTCCTTGAAAGCCTCCGCCGCAGAAGATCCTCCCGGGCCCGCCCAGAAATCAATCGTATAGTACAGGGAAAGCGGTAAAATGGCCCCCTGATGCGGAGAATCTAACGAAGCATACAAACGGATAGGCGCATCCTTTTTCGTGTTTCGTTTTTTGTCATAGAGGTATGCCCCGTAGCGGCCAAGGATTCCGCCCTGGCTAATGCCCATCACAACCATACCGTCTTCGAGCTTATTCACAAAGCCTATACTGGTGTTGGAATTCAGGAATTTCAGCAACTTGGCAAACAGCTGGGCATTCTGCTTCAACGGCTTCACCACCGTTTCTGCAAACTGGACAAGTACGGGAGTGTACCCTAGTTCCACCAGGACATCCATAATTCCCAGGCGGTTCGCCTCGTCTTCCAAATCAGAGAGTGTCCGTTTCCCTTCGGGACTCAAGTAGATTCCGTCCAAGATAAAGAAAGGCCTAGTCAGCGCCTTTCCCGACTTTACGAACTTATCGGCAACCGGATCCACCACACGTATTCGGACATTGTCCTTATAACGTTTCAACTTACAGGCGTACCCTTCCGCATCCACTTTATTCTTACTCGTAGATGTATACCCCAGACAAAGTTCACCAAGGGCGTCTTTCTGGAAAAAGTAATCGTACTTTCCCGCAAAAGACAACGCGGCAATCGCCAAGACCAAAAGAATAAACCTTCTCATCATTACCTTACCTCCACGAAAAGATTCTGGTTTACGACAAGTCCCCCTTCCGTCAGACGCACCGGAATTCGCTGGACACCCGCCGATTCAAAAACAATTTCCAGCGAGGAATTCGCCTTCAGCACCGTCCATCTGTTGCCGGTATAAATTTCCACCTTAGGCAATTTCTTTCGGTTGGTACTGACAAAGTAGGGGTCATAGTACAAAGTGAACGAGGCGCCCTTCACCCAAGAAGACGGGAGGCCCACAATCAGAACACGCGTATTGAGCAGTTCCTTTTTGCTGAAAGAAGTATCCACCTTGGCCCTATAGGCATAATCCACGTTTCCAAGGAGCAAGGGCATCGCGCGATTATCCGTGCTAGCAGCAAACGTAGACGCTTCGTAAAACAGGGCTTTCGGATTTGCGATAACGCTATCGCGTAGCCTTGCGCGCTCCACATAGTACATGCAGCGGAACCACCCGTCCATGGATTCCTGTGCCGAAAGTTCCGTCGATTCCACATAGGCCGAAATCTGCTCGAATTCTTCCAGATTCAAGACAAAGTCCATCTGCGTTGAATCCTTCATTTTGGCGCGGACAGAATCCCCGTAGGCAGCAGTCGTTTTCGGGAACGTTTCCGTAGCGAATTTTCCATTGCGCTTTGCCTTCATGGGGTCAACGCTTTCGAATGGGTAATCCAGTTCTTCTGCAAAGACATCCTGGAGATTTTCACCGGCCAGGGTACAGCTCAACGAGATGTCGTCTACAAGCAAGGTCGTATGCTGATGTGCCGGGACGTCGAAAAGTCCTACGCCCACATTTTGCACAACCACCTTTTTTGTGCCCACGAGTTCAGAAACAGGTGCCGAAAGCGAATACGTCTTGTTCGCCTCAAGATCATAGAACTTGACGGCACTCGTACCGAAATCACCGACAAGCCAAACTCCCATACGGGCTTTCTCTGACACGCGAGCCTTCAGCGAAACGTTTCCGCCCTGGACGGTCGCAGGCAAACCAGAAAGCGACAAAGCGCCCGTCCAGTCCCCCGCCCTTTCCTTTTCTCCAGACAAGCGAATGTAGGGCGGGGTCAGCGCCTCCATTTCGCCCCAATTGGCGCTCCATTCCGGCGCTTCCGGAAACGTCATTTCTGCGGTTTCCATTTTTCCGGCTTCGCCATCTTTATACAGCGAGACTTCTTGACACACTTGCGCAAAACTCGAAAGAGACAATACGGTCCCAATCAAGGCTGCGCACCTTGACATCCTATTTTTCATAGGACCTCCATTTATTTAAGATGTAATCAATGCATATCGGCACTCACCGGTATGCGAATCTATCAAGCCATATATCAATAGAGTTCAAAACAAAAAAAGATACACCCTTGGCATTCAGGTGTATCTATAAATTATTTTGCTCCGCTCGGAATTATAGTTAAAGAAAAATTCCTTGTAAAGAGGTTCGGCTAAAATTTTTGAAAAAATTTTCCTTCCTTGTTTACGTCACCACTCCGGCCCTTCGGCAGGCTCAGGGACCTTACACCTCATTTTTAATTTTTCATTTTTCCAGTTTTACCATCAGTTCGCTTATATATACTCCGTCTTCGATTTTCGTCGTGTAGGTATAGCGGTCCTTATACATCAACTCCAATCTCTTTCGGAACGTCGCAAGCCCAAGGCCACTCGAATTGGATTTACTCTTCCGCGGGAAATTGCTGTTTTCGGCGCGGAAATAAAGTTCATCATTCTTCTGTTCGATCAAGATATGCGCAAAGCTCTTACCGTCCGGATTCACGCAATGCTTCATCGCGTTTTCCATCAAGGGCATCATCACGAGCGGCACCACCTTCGTCTGCGGATTTTCCAGACGGACATCAAATTTCAAGTCAAAATTTTCATCGAGTCTCAGCTTTTCCAAGTCCGCATACTTTCCAAGAATTTCGACATCCTCTTTCACCGAAATGTACTGGTCCGCCGTCTGGTAGAGCATCATGCGAAGCAACTGCGAAAGTTCCGTCATGCTCTTTTCGGCAAGATCCGGGTCCAGGCGAATCAGGCTTGTGATGTTGTTCAAGGTATTGAACAAAAAGTGCGGACTCAGTTGCTGTTTCAAGAAGGTGAGTTCATACGCCATCTCGGTACGACGCTTTTCACGCAATATAAATTCTCTAATCAGCGAACGCCACACAAAGACGATCGCAATGCATATGAGGCAGCCGAGCGCCAAGATAATAAAGAACGTTATCGGGGTCCAAATCGAAAAATGTTCGCGGACATTTCTAAAGCAGTAGGTCGCAAAGAAATCCACCAAAGATTCGTTCGGGTTGCGTAGCATTAAAAATACGGCGAACTCTCTGCAGGTAAGCGAAATGGCAAGGAGAACGGAATTGCAAGCAAAATACGAAAAATACTTCTTTCGGAAAAAGAACTTCGGAACAAGCAGGCGCAGATTCACAAAGAAGATAATCATGGTCGCAAGAAGCGGCACATAATAGCCAATCATGTTCCAGATGTCAAAGTCGTTTGACAAGGGTGCGGTCGGGTCCAGAATCAAGATAAGCGGGAACAGCAGCACAAAAAGCCACGCCAAAAACGCCACGGCATATGTCGGGACCGGGTAATACTTGATGCTTTCGTCCTTGAGGAGCGCCACCAATTCGCGTTCACCACGGTCAAACTGGGCTTCTTGCAGTTCGGCGAGCCAGTTTCTCTGGTTTCTGAAAAACCTTTTTATGGATTCCAGCACGGATTCCCCGCATTTTTCCGCCTGAACCGATACATTTTTTTCGTCTTTTGTCATGATTTGGTCTCTTTGAACGTAAAAATAGCCCTTATTTGGGCAAATTTCAGCCCTTTATGACAAAAACGTGACAAAAGTGCCTTTTTCTTTGACGAAATTCATAAAATACTTTTGCAAACTAAAGAGTAATCTATGACACTTCAAAATCAAAATGGAGGTAGATTTACAAACGTAAACAAAACAACAAGCAACGAGGTAAATATGACAAAGAATATGCACGTTCGTGATGACAGGGATGTTTATTTCCAGTATCTGAACGATATTTCTAAATATCCGCTGCTTACCAAGGAACAAGAAAAAGTCCTTCTGCAGAAAGTGCGTGAAGGCAGCCGCGAAGCCATGGATCTGCTCGTCAAGAGCAACCTCCGCTTTGTGGTGAATATCGCAAACCTTTACAAGGGTCAGGGCCTCGACGTGAACGAGCTCATCAACGAAGGCAACATGGGCCTCATCGAAGCCGCACGCCGCTTTGACCAGAACCAGAAAATCAAGTTTATCAGCTATGCCGTATGGTGGGTTCGCCAGAACATCACCCGCGCTATCGCCGAACGCGGTCGCCTGGTTCGCATCAGCGCCGAAAAGGAACTCGTGCTCCGCCGCTTTGCCAAGAAGGGCGGCCAGATGCACCAGGTCGTAGGCGGAGGCCTTATGCTTGACCCGAAAAGCCTCGAAGGCGTTTCCAAGTACAAAGCCGACGATATCGAGAAAATCCTGATGATGGGCAACAAGTCCACCTCCCTCGATACCCCCGTAAACGAAGACGGCGACATGACGCTTGGCGACACCATTGCTGCGGCGGAATTCCGCACCGACGAACTCGCCGAACAGCACAACCGCAACAAGCTTTTTGACAAGGCGATGAACAACAGCCTCTCCGAACAGGAAAAGGAAATCATCCAGCTCTATTTCGGCTTCAAGATGGATTCCGACCTGAACCTGAAGGAAATCGCCCCGATGGTAGGCCTCTCCAAGGAACGCACCCGCCAGCTCAAGGATTCTGCGCTCGAAAAGCTCAGAAACGAACAGCTCGCCCGCGTTTTGAATGACGCCGCCTAGTTTTGACTTTTTTTCTCTCTCTCCTTATATTAAAAACCGGCCTTTGGGCCGGTTTTTTCCGTTTTTAGGCATTCACCGAATAAATGAAATTGTATTTTTAAGCCATGAATTTCAACATGCTGAACTTTCGCACTCTTTTTGTAGCAGGACTTTCGGCCCTGTGCCTTACGACAAGCCCTTTTGCGGCTAAAGACAAGAAGGACGCTCCGGGCGACTTCTACAACGAAGTCTCGCGCCTGAACAAGGTGCTTTCCGAAGTCAACCGCAAGTACGTGGAAGACGTGGACCCGACCGAGCTCACCGATGCAGCCCTGAACGGCATCCGCAACATCCTGGACCCGCACACAGCGGTTTTCTCCCCCAAGGACTACGAAAGCCTGAAAGTCTCGATGGAAGGAAAGTTCGGCGGCGTAGGCATTACTATTAGCCTCCGCGACAACATTCTGACCGTGATTTCGCCCTTGTCCGGCACTCCGGCATTCCGCCTCGGCATCCGCGCAGGCGACCGCATCCGCAAAATCGATGGCAAGGACACCAAGGGACTCACCCTCGACGAAGCGGTGAACAAGCTCCGCGGTAAAATCGGCACCGACGTGACCGTCTCCATTGAACGCGAAGGGGTTCCCGACCTGATGGACTTCACCATCACCCGCGCCGAAATCATCGTGCACGCCGTGCCCTATTACGGCATGGTTTCCAAGGATATCGGCTACATCAAGCTCGCCACCTTTAGCGACAAGACCACGAGCGACGTGGAAAACGCACTCCGGAGCCTGCAGAAGCAGGGCATGAAGAAGATTATCCTCGACATGCGCTACAACCCGGGTGGACTCCTGAACCAGGCCATTGAAATCAGCGAACTGTTCCTGAAGCAGGGGAACGTCATCGTGAGTACGCGCGGCCGCACCCAAAAAACCGAAAGCCACGCCCGTAAGAACGGCATCGTGAAGCCTGACGTGCCGATGGTCGTCCTTTTGAACCAGGGTTCCGCCAGCGCCGCCGAAATTGTTTCGGGCGCCCTCCAGGACTGGGACCGTGCCTTGATTATCGGTAAGACCTCCTTCGGTAAGGGCTCCGTGCAGACGATTTTCCCGCTCGATAACCAAGGAAACGCCCTCAAGCTCACCACGGCCTTCTACTACCTGCCCTTCGGACGTTGCATCAACAAGCCCGAAAACGGCATCAAGGGCCTTAAGCTTTTGGAAGAAGAATACGCCGACGAAGACGGTGCAGAAAAGGCCGACTCCACAAAGAAGGACACCGCCAAGGTGGATACCTTCTACACCAACAACGGACGCATGATGTTCGGCGGTGGCGGAATCACCCCCGACGTCGAAGTGGAACTCGCCCCGATGCCTTGGGTGGTGCAGGTTCAGGAACGCATGGCGATGTACTTCAAGTTCGCCGTCAAGATTCGCCCCGACCTCGAAAAGGCGGGCGTCAAGATGGACGCCAACTGGGAAGTCCCCGACAGCCTGTTTACGCAGTTCCGCGACTTCTGCATGAAGGACACGAACTTTACCAAGGTGAAAAGCAACGCGCTCGTCGGAGTGGACCAGCTTGAAAAGAGCATTATCCGCGAACAGAACTACATGGGCGACAGTGCAAAGACCGTGAGCGATTCCACGCTTGCCCAGCGCATCGCCGACATGCGCTCTGCACTCGAAAACAACCGCAACGCCCAGTTCGAAGAAAACAAGCAGTATATCAAGGACGGCATCAAGCGCGAACTCTTGACCGCATTTATCAACGACTCCGTCAGCACCGCGTTCTCCTTGAAGCAGGACAAGCAGCTGAACGAGGCTATCAAGTACCTGAGCGACATGAACCTCTATAAGAAGGCGATCAGCGCTCCGGCGAAAAAGCCCTCCAAGAAGAAGTAGGACTTTCCTTGATTAACTTGATGAACAGAATTGCAGAAAGTCTGGGTAAGTTTATCCGGAAGTTTCTGCGTACGGTGGTGAACTATTTCAGGTTCGTATGGATGCTTTTCAAGAGCATTCCGGGTGCGTTCAGCAACTTTCACACCACCGTCGAACAGATGCAGCACGTGGGCCTCACGAGTATCCCCGTGGTGGTGGCAGCGTCCCTAGCGACCGGCGCCATCATGGCATGGCAGCTGGCGTACCAGTTTGCAGACATCATTCCGCTCATGTTTGTGGGCATGGCAGTCGGCAAGTCGGTGATGGTGGAGCTCTGCCCGATCCTTACCGCGATGGTGCTTGCGGGCCGCATCGGGGCCTCCATGTGTTCGGAACTTGGCACCATGGCCGTGACCGAGCAGCTCGATGCATACAAAGTATTAGGTTTAAGTCCCTATAAATTTTTGCTCGCGCCGCGCCTGATTGCAACGGTCATCATGCTCCCGACGCTTACGATTATCAGCATCTTTATCGGCATCGTGGGCGGCTACGAAGTGGCGCACCTGTACAAGGACGTATCTTTCTCCGTTTTCTTTTACGGTGTACGCATGTTCTACCGCGACTGGGACTTGGTCGTGGGCCTAATCAAGGCGACCCTCTACGGTTACTTTATTGCAAGCTACGCCTGTTTCTTTGGCTTTACCACGCACAGTGGCGCCGAAGGCGTCGGCAAGAACACCAAGGCCACCGTTGTCGCCGGCATGACAAGCATCCTTATCGGCGGATTCGTTCTTTCCAAATTGTTGCTGCTGTAATTCCTAATTCTGAATCTGAATTCCGAATTAAAAAACTATGTTCAATCGCAGAAAAAAGCCTGTTTGCGGCAAGGATCCAGAAGACATCAGCGTTCTTTTGCAGATGGTCCTGGACAAGGCGCACATCACCGACGAAATGGCCCTGGAAAAGCTTTCCGAAGGGTTTGAAAACATCGTGGGAGCGCTCATAAAACCGCATGTTCAAATCGTTAAATTCGAGCGCAATATTTTGACGCTAAAGTGCGACAGTTCCGCGTGGAAACAGGAACTTTTCTTGCAGAAAAAAGCTATTATTGACAAGTGTAATTTATTGCTCGGAAAGCCCTCCGTCAAGAATATCCTTTTTGTCTAAAAAAGGCAGCGCGGCACGGTTCCGGCACATAGTTTTAGAAGAAGAAAACAAGGTAAAAAATGGCAGAAGAAACTGAAGAAATGAAAAAGGCCGAAGAGGACTACAGCGGTTCCAGTATTACCGTTTTGGAAGGCCTCGAAGCGGTGCGCGTGCGCCCGGCCATGTACATCGGCTCGACCGACATCCGCGGTCTCCACCACCTGGTTTGGGAAGTGGTCGACAACTCCGTGGACGAAGCCTTGGCCGGATTCTGCTCCCATATCGAAATTTCCATTTTGCCGGGTAACGGCATCCGCGTAACCGACAACGGTCGTGGCATTCCGACCGACATCCACCCCAAGGAAAAGGTGGGCACCATCCAGGTCGTGATGACCAAGTTGCATGCCGGCGGTAAGTTCAACAACAGCTCCTACAAGGTTTCTGCAGGTCTCCACGGCGTGGGCGTGAGCTGCGTGAACGCACTTTCGAACAAGCTGGTTGTTACCGTGCGCCGCAATGGCCGCGTCGTGCAGCAGGAATTTGCCCGTGGCGTTCCGTGCGGCCCGCAGGTGGACCTCGGCGAAAGCGACGGTACGACCGGTACTTCTGTCGAATTCTACCCCGACGATACGATTTTCAGCGAAACCGTCTACGTGTACGACACGCTCGCCACGCGTTTCCGCGAACTCGCCTTCCTCATGAGCGGGCTCCGTCTGACGCTTACCGACGAACGCACCGAAGAAAAGCACAGCGAAACCTTCTGCTACCCCGGTGGCGTTTCGGAATTCGTGCGTTTCGTGGACGAACACCGCACCCCGCTGTTCCAGGAACCGATCCACCTGGTGCTCCCCGACGGACAGTATCCGCTCGAAGTCGCCATGTGGTACAACGACGGCTACCAGGAAAACTTCTTCAGTTTTGTGAACAACGTGAACACCTACGACGGCGGTACGCACGTGACTGGCTTCAAGACCGCCCTCACCCGCGTCATCAGCAAGTTCGCGCAGGAAATGCCCAAGGGCAAGAAGGACATCCAGATTACCTCCGACGATATCCGCGAAGGTTTGACCGCTGTCATCGCCATCAAGGTCTCGCAGCCGCAGTTCGAAGGCCAGACCAAGCGCAAGCTCGGCAACTCCGAAATCGCAAGCTATGTCGCCTCTGCATTCGGTGCGAAGCTCGACGAGTACTTCCAGGAAAATCCGGCAGCAGTCAAGACGATTCTCGACAAGGTTTATAACGCCGCCGTAGCCCGCGAAGCGGCCCACAAGGCACGCAGCCTCGCCCGCCGCAAGAACGTTCTCGAAAGCGGCGGACTTCCGGGCAAGCTCGCCGACTGCTCCAGCCGCGACCCCAAGGAATGCGAACTGTTCATCGTGGAAGGTGACTCTGCAGGTGGTTCTGCAAAGATGGGCCGTAACCGCGAGTTCCAGGCAATTCTCCCGCTGCGTGGTAAGATTCTGAACGTGGAAAAGGCGAGCCTCCACCGCGTGCTCGACACCGAAGAAATCCAGAACCTGGTGAATGCCATCGGTTGCGGTCTCGGCACCGAATGCAAGCTCGAAAAGCTCCGCTACAACAAGATCGTCATCATGACCGATGCTGATGTGGACGGCTCCCATATCCAGACCTTGCTCCTCACCTTCTTCTTCCGCTACATGCGTCCGCTCATCGACGAAGGTCACGTGTTCCTCGCCATGCCGCCCCTGTTCAAGCTCAAGGTCGGCACCAAGGAAACCTACCTGTTCGACGAGAACGACAAGGACGAAGCCATGGCGAAGCTCGAAGACAAGAAGAACGTGACCGTAAGCCGATTCAAAGGTCTTGGCGAAATGTCGCCGGAACAGCTTTCCGAAACGACCATGGACCCCACCAAGCGTTTCTTGAAGCAGTGCTACGTAGAAGACGCCGTGGCCGCCGACCAGATCTTCAGCATGCTCATGGGCGAAGACGTGGAACCGCGCCGCAAGTTTATCGAAACGAACGCCTACAAGGTCCTGAACGACCTGGATGTGTAAGGTCATGGCTCCGAGCAAAGAAGATTTTCAGACCGTGCTGACGCAGGCGCGAGGGCTTGTCCAGGAGCAATTGAAACTCACCGAAAAGGTGATTTTCAATGTTGCGAAAAATGCACCTGCAGGAATCGGCGAACGCCTTGAATCGCTTTTCCAGCGCAAGGGCAAGCGAATCCGTTCGACGCTCCTTTGCCTAATTGCGCAGAGCGGTTCGCAGAAACCCGACAGCCAGCGCGTGGCTCAGGCCTGTGCAGGCATCGAGCTGTTGCACCTCGCAAGCCTTGTCCACGACGACATCATCGACGGCACCGACATCCGCCGCGGGCAGAAGACCGCCCACAAGGAATGGGGAACGCAGGTGGCCGTCCTTATTGGCGACTACGTTCTTTCGCAGGCCATGCAGTGCGTGATCGA
Organism: uncultured Fibrobacter sp.; assembly: GCF_947166265.1. Taxonomy (NCBI): domain Bacteria; kingdom Pseudomonadati; phylum Fibrobacterota; class Fibrobacteria; order Fibrobacterales; family Fibrobacteraceae; genus Fibrobacter; species uncultured Fibrobacter sp. The sequence goes on from NZ_CAMVDO010000001.1 coordinate 277,120, forward strand.
CGAAGAATCGCACGACATTCCGACAGTTCTTTCCAAGGCAGCAGACAAACTAATCGCCGGTGAAATTCTGGAGTTGGACCAGTCCGGCAACATGCGACTTTCGTTTGAAGAATACGACCGCATTATCGACGGAAAGACCGCAGCCCTGATTGCAGCGGCCGCCCGCATCGGCGCCATCCTCGCCGGATTTGACAAGGAAAACATCGACAAGTGCGCCCAGATGGGAAGCCACTTCGGCATCGCCTTCCAGATTATCGACGACCTTTTGGACTACGGTTTCGGAAGCAAGAACCTGGACAAGGCGAAGTTCACCGACCTCGGCAACGGACTCATCACGCTCCCGCTGCTGTACTACTTCGAAAGTTGTAACGAGCAGGAACGCACCGAGATGGAAGCCCTAATTGCAAAGGCGGAAGAGGCCGGAGTCCCCGAAAGCATTATCGAAAAGCTGAACGAAAAGGAAGCTTTCAAGAAGGCGAAGACAAACGCCCAGGGTCACTTGGAAAAGGCTCTCGAAATTGCTCAGGAACTTCCGAGTTCGCTCTTCACCGAAGAAATCGTCCAAATGTTTTCTTCGATGGACAACCGCGGCAATTAGCCGGCAGAAACAGGCACTTGACAACGTAGGCGCTTAATTCTATATTTCGCCTCAAACCTGGGGATATAGCTCAGTTGGTAGAGCGACAGGTTCGCAATCTGTAGGTCATGGGTTCGACTCCCACTATCTCCATAAAAAAGACTAGAACAACGTTCTAGTCTTTTTTAAATAAAGATTCCCGCCTACGCGGGAATGACATGCAAGGTTATACAGCGAAAGATGTCTAATGGTTGCCGCGATTCCAGTCGGACGGAGGTGGCTCACCCCCAAAAGGACGTCCCCCCGGCTGTTCCCATTTCGGGTTCTTGGAATTGTTGTTGTCGAAACGGTTTTCAGAACGGTTGAAAAACGGACGCTGGTCGCGCGGTTGATTTTTCGGGAAATTGTTATCGAACCGGGGCATTTCTTCCCGATTATTTTGGTTTTCCTTTGCGAATTCCTGACGGAAGTTTTTCTTTTCCGCAGCAGAACTGTTGCGCAAATCCTTCAAGATTTGTTCCCTGGCCTCACGACGCTCAGCACGCAGCCGCTGCCAGTCCGCGTTTTCCCGCGCGTCCAGATTTGGCTTTTCCCGCGAAATTTCGCTTTTTTCGGCAGGCGTCGGAACCGAAGATTCCGGACGTTCCGAAGACGGAGCGGCATAAACCAACGCCGCAGCCAACATCAAAGTCGATATGAGAACAGTCTTTTTCATACACAACCTATTGCAAATTCCGTGCCAAACATTCAATCGTGTGGCCTACTTTTTGAAATCCTCTTTTTTCATTCCGAGCCTTTCCATGATTTCGCGCAAAACCTTGCGGTCAATCCCCAGAATGGTCGCAGCAAGCGTCAAGTTCGCATTGCTATCCCTCAAGGCACGGCCAATGACATCGCGCTCCACAATTTCGCGGGCTTCCTTGAGCGTACGGGGCGATTCCTTCGCCTGCGTCTGCACATCGCCGAGCCCCAAATCGTTCGGCTGCACCACTCCATGAACAGCCTGCACCAAGGCCTTCTGCACCTTGTTTTCAAGTTCACGCACGTTCCCCGGCCAATGATAACCGAGCATCGCCTTTTCTGCATTACGACTCAGGCGGAACTTTCCGCGGCCATATTCCGCGCCATAGCGTTCTAGGAATTCTTCGGCCAACAGAATCACGTCCTGTCCGCGTTCCCTCAAGGCGGGCATTACCACAGGCATCACCTGAATGCGGAAATACAGGTCTTCCCTGAAACGTTTCGCCTTCACCGCTTCTTCCAAATCCACATGCGTTGCACTGATCACGCGCACGTTCACCGGAATTTCGCGATTGTCGCCCACGCGCGTAATGTGCTTTTCCTGCAACACGCGCAAAAGTTTCACCTGCATATTCATAGGCAGTTCACCAATTTCGTCGAGGAATATGGTTCCGCCGTCGGCCTCTTCAAAGAACCCCTTACGAGTTTCGATCGCCCCCGTAAACGACCCCTTGGCATGCCCGAACAAAAGAGATTCCATCAGGTGTTCAGGGATAGCGCCGCAATTGACGGGAACAAACGGCTTGTCGGCCCTGGGACTATGCCTGTGGATATACTTCGCAATGACTTCCTTACCCGTACCCGTCTCGCCACGGATAATCACCGGCATCGGAAGTCCGGCAAGCTTATCGGCAAGCTTGACAAGGTCCGTCATGACCTTGCTCGAATACACGATACCGTCCTTGCGGACAACGTTACGGAATGTTTCGAGCGATTCCTTGTCGCGAATACGGTCGTACGCCGCAAATGCAAACTTTTCGCAGACCGTCACGAAAGAATCAAAAAGGGCGCTGTCATCTTCGGTAAAAGGCTCCTTACGGGCAGCACGCTGCAAATAAAGGTAACCCGACTCACTATCCGGCGTACGGAACGGAGAAACCATAATACTCGTGAGCTGGTTCTGTACAATCGACTTGGACAAATCCGCCGAATCGTCGTCTAGCTGGTTCCACACCACGGCACGCTTTTCGGCCTTGGCCTGCTTGACCGCCGAAATGGAAATCGACACCTGCTCCGGGGCACTCAAATGGAGCGGACTTTCGCCGCCGATATCCAGGACGGCCGCATCGGCATGAAGAACGTTTTTAGCGACTTCGAGAATCTTTACGAATAGGGACTCCGGTTGCACCTCGTCAAGCAGAATCTTCACGACATCGAGCATCTTTTCGGTGGCAAGCATTGTTTCCGACTTCATGGTTTCCTCGTTTTTTCAGCAGTCGCTAGGGCAGGTCATTCTCTGCAGGTGTGGGCAAATCCCCGAGTTCGTTCAACGGGATCGATTCCAAAACGGGCTGAACCTGTTCAGGGCGTTCCGGGGCAGTTTCCAGGCTTCTCGATTTTTCGAGCAGCAGGTTTCCCGTCGCGTCGATGTCGGGACTTTCGTTCCGCACAAGGGCCAGCAGAGCACATATAACTAATATAAGTCCAAAAAGGCCTAAAACGACAAATTTGAGTCCACTTTTTTTAGATCGCAGGGCCGCTTTTTTGTAGGGTAACGGTACTTTTTCACCATCCGAGACATTGCGCGGGAATTTTCGCCCCATTTTTTCGCTATACACACTTTCGGCATACTTCTGGACAGCCGTCGAAAGCGACACCGCCCCCATACCGAGCGAGGCGAGCGCAATCTCCAAAAGTTCATCCAGTTCGTCGAAATCTTCCGCGCGGGAATCGGGAGCAACGCGCAACAAGGACTTCCACAAAGGTTCCAGGGCAGAAAGCTCCTGCGCACTGCATAAGCCGATTCCATAAAGAATTTCTGTCACATCGACCTGATCGATAGATGCACTTTTTGCAGCCATATCGTCGTAGCCAGAAGTTTCCAGGAGGTCACGCCCCGAAACCCAACGGAACAGCAACATTCCCAGGCTAAACAGGTCGCTTTTTGTGTTAGCGCCCTTTCCCTGAAAGCGTTCCGGAGCGGCAAACGCCAATGCGCCAGGCCCCACGATTCCGCAATCAATCAGCACCGTATGCAGATCCTTTCCCGTGCGGCAAAGTATCACGTTCGAAGGGTTCAAGTCGCCATGATGAATACCATTCTTTTCAAGGGCATTCAAAGTCTGCGCGATTTCGCGGAGAAGCCCCAAGGCTACAGGAACAGGCATTGGCAAAACCGTAGCCGAGTCCACGCCCTGAATAAAGTCATAAACAAGATAGGGAATGTTTTCGCGGGAACCCGATTCACGGATGCGGTAAAGCCCCTGCAGGTTCAAGCGTTCCAGTTTTTCGACAACAGTCTTATCGTAACAGACGTCCTTTCCGTACCATTTTAGGACAAATTCACTACCTGCAGCAGCAATTCCGTACACGTCGGCTTCGCCACCGCGGTGCAACAGGCTGCAACCGGCAACCTGGTCTAAGATACTGACTTTCGGAGCTGATCCATTCATCCGATAACCGCGCCTACAACCGCCCCGACAAGACCATCGACTTCAGGGAATCTTCCGCCACAGAAGTCCAATAACGCAGCGACTGGTTCTGGGGAGAATGCTGCAAGCCCGCAGACCAGGTATCCCAAGCCGATTCCACATCGCCCTCGTTCCAATAAATATTTCCCAGGTTAATGTAGGCCGAGGCAAACTGCGGCTTACGTGTCAGCACCAGGATAAAGATATTCTTTGCAAGTTCTACGTTTTCCGCATTGCCGCTATTGGAAAGTATCAGCGCCTTTAGGTTGTAGCTAAAGTAGTTCGCGCTATCCAGCTGAATAGACTTGTCCAGCAGGGGAATCACGTTCGCTTCGGCGTTTTGCGCCATCGTCGCACGCGCCAAGTAAAAAAGGCACGTCGAATAATTGGCATCGATACGGCCACTGCTATCGATATTCGAAAGAATCCTGAATTCCCTCGAAGCCCTTTCCCAATGTTCAAAAGTCGGAATCCGCAAATGTTCCGCCTCTTCTGCCTCGGCATAATAAGACAAGGCAAGGCCGTAGCGGGCATCCCGATTGGCGGGTTCAGCATCGAGCACCTTCGAAAAATTCCGAATCGCACGGTCGTAATCGCCAATACGCAAGGCATCATTTCCGCGTCGGACATCGTTTTCGACGCAGGACACCAGCAAAAAAGCGATTAAAGGCGCCAATATGTAACAAACTCGCCTAAGCATGTTTTAAATATATATAAAAAACCCCGGCGGAGCCGGGGTCCCTGAAATTCAACCAAGTAAAAGATTACTTTTCGATTTCGTACTGAGCAACGACGTTGCCTTCGTTGTCGAGAGCGCGGACAACGTTTTCGTCGCGCTGGAGAGTGAGGTTGGCCTTTTCACCCTTGGCAGTGGTCACTTCGACGGACATGGAACCATCGGCGTTCTTCACGGCGGCGATGGAGTTGCCCTGGGCATCCTTTTCGAAGTAGCTGTCGCCAGAAGCGAGCGGGTTAGAACCGGTCCAGAATTCAACGGTGTTCAGCACGAGGCCGTCCACGAGGAACAAGCAGATGCCGTACACCGGCAGCCAGAACAGGAAGAAGTGAACAATGGAGTTGATCCACTTGTCACCCAGGGTGCCGTTCCAGTCGTGAAGCTTGTTGAAGCAAGCGTTCTTGCCATAGCAGCCGGAAAGAACGATCATGCCGGCGCAGAGAAGGGTTACAATACCTTTTTTCATTTTTACTCCTTGAGGTTAGATATTGTCTTATTTAGACGAGATAAATATAATTAAAAAAACAGAATTGAACTTTTTCTGAAAAATTTATTTTATCTAAAGGATTTTTACCCCGTAAAGGCCCTTTTCCGCTCAATTTTGAACCTTTTTTAGATTGTCGAGCCTAGAATTTTTTCTTTTTTTGAAAAAAAAATCGCCCAAAAGTATTCTTTTTTTTACATTTTACTTTTTTTGTATTATATTAAGGTGAAAAATATCACACATTGAAAGTTTTTTTTATTTTAGGATTAAGACTTATTGATATCTCGATATCATGGAGTGACAAATGGGTAATAGATTTGATATGATGAAACTGACTGTCGTTGCTTCTTTGCTTGCGGCCGCAACTGCCTTCGCAGCCCCCAAGCCGCTAACCGTATGGATTATGCCCAACGGAGCCTCGCCCCAGGAGACTCTCGAGAAAAGACTTGACCTGTACACCCAAAAGACCGGTATTCCCACCAAGGTCCAGGTTCTGGACTGGGGTGAAGCATGGAACCGAATTACATTAGCCCTATCCGGTCAACAGGAAGCCCCCGATGTTCTGCAATTAGGAACAACCTGGATTCCCTATTTTGCTTCGCGCAACGAAATCAAGCCCCTGAATGAATTTTTAGGAAGCATCCAACCCGACCGGTTCGTCCCGGTCAGCTGGAACACGACGCATATCGACGAAGATACCGTCATCTATTCCATTCCTTGGTTCATCGACATTCGCGCCATTCTTGCGAACCAGAGACAGCTCAAGGAACATGGCATCACCAAGGAATCCGTGAGCACCTACGAGGGCTTTAGGGAAGCCATTCGCAAGGTTAATGCCAAGGACGAAGTTCTCGAAGACGGCGCCCATGTTCGCGGATATGCATTCCCGGGCAAGAACGACTGGAATATTCCCCACAACTTCGCCCCCTGGATCTGGAGCAACGGCGGATCGTTCATCAAGAAGGACGAGAACGGCAAGTGGAGCGCAAACATCCTTTCCAAGGAAACACTCACCGGTATTGCAAGCTACCTGCATTTCGTGATGGACTCGTTGGTTTCAACAGACGCCCTGCAAAACAACACAGCCCAGATTGCGCAACAGTTCAATAACGGCGAACTCGCCTTTATCGTGAGCACCTCCGAAATCGTGATGCAGACCCGCATCCACGGTAGCCAGGGAGGCCTTTCCAACGCCCGTATCGGAAGCGATAGCGTTACCGTCATACCGATTCCGAGGGGTAAGACCGGCAGTGTCAGTTTCATCGGCGGTTCGAACCTGGCTATCCCAGCAAAGAACAATCGAGCCGAAGCCGTCAAGCTTTTGCAGTTCCTCGTGAACGATGAAAACCTCGACGCCTACACCAAGCAAATCGGCATGTTGCCCCCCTCCAAGAACGTATTGCAGGACTGGGCAAAAGACGAAAACTATAACGTACTCGTCAACGCCCTCGAAACAGGCCGCGCCTACGTAGCCATTCCCGAATGGGGCGAAATAGAGCAGTTACTGGGAGCCATGTTCAGCACCGTGTGGGAACAGATGGAAATTCCCTCTCTCTATTCCGAAGAAAAGCTGTACGAGATTTTCCAGAACTTCACCGTCGAAATCGACAAGAAGTTGAACTACCCCTCAGCAAACATCATGACCCTCGCCGAATTCAAGGAAATTTGGAGTGCGGTCAACGCGACTTCCGAAAAGAAGCCTGAAGTCGCCACCACGGATTCCACGGAAAGCGCCGCCGAAAGCAACATGCAAAAGGCTCCGTTCGTTTTCGTGACAGTCCTTATCCTCGGGTTCCTGTTCGCGTTCTTCCGCAAGAGAAAAAAGTAACGCATTAAGGTTGGGTGAGTATGCCAGCGGTCGCGCTTACAGATTTCTCGCGAAGCATCGTATTCAAGGTACTTCTCGTATTGATAATCGCCATGACGCTTGTCGTCACGGGGAGTATCTTTATTTTCAACAACAGGCAAGCCGACCTGTTGGTTGAATGGAGTTACAACAACAACGAAGCGCTGATCAACCAGATTGCCACCATGTCGACCAACGAGATGAAGCAATTTGGTGACCGACTCTCCCTGCTCGCCAAGACTTCCGAAATCCAGAGCATGGACCCGACCACCGCCGCCAGTTACATCAAGAGCTTCAACATCTCGTCGCTCTTCATTTCCGGCGAAGCCATTACTTTGTACGACAAAGACAACAATTTTGTCTGCGACAATTCCATGGTCGGGCTCCCAACCGAATCGCCCTACCCCATTGATTTTTCTCGCATCACGCCTCACCGTCCGTACATAACGCCATGGTTCAGGGATTCCAAGGACGCCCCGCCCAAAAGGATTTTCGGCATCAACATTTCCAACCGCGCCGTAGGTGACGGAAGCCTCATTGCGAATTTCTCGCTCCGCAGACTCTGGACAAATTTCCCGGATTACAAAATCGGCAAGAGCGGTTTCCTGGTCGCGGTAAACGGCAAGGGAGACATCCTTTACCACCCGGATCTCAAGAAGTGGCTTACCGACACACACAATATCACCGAGCTCGGCTTCAAGAAAATGGACCCGCGCACCTACAAGGTCGAAAAGGCGAAGTTTGAAGTTCTGGAAGACAATGCGTCGTACCTGATTAACTACCGCTACGATTCCAACTACGACTTCGGACTGATCGCCTGCCAGCCCAAGAGTGAAATCGACGAGCTGATTTCTTCGGCGACACAGGCCAGTATCGCCATCCTCATCATCTCGATCCTGATTATCCTTATTATTGCCGGATGGATGTTCTATATGCTGGGCGTTCCCCTGAACAAGCTGATCCAGCACATCAAGTTGATCACCGATGGCAACCTCGACATCAACGAATTCAGTGTCGGCTCCCGTAATGACGAAATCGGTCAGCTGGGTAACGCATTCAACACGATGCACAACACGATCAAGCGGCAGATCGGCGAACTCAACGCCCACAGGGACATGCTGGAACAGGAAGTTCGCGAACGCACCAAGGATCTGGAACTGGCTAACCAGAAGCTCGATCTGATTTCGAAGACCGACGAACTGACGGGACTGCCCAACCGCCGCGACATGAACGAGACCATCGCAAACGAGGTCGGACGTGTTCAGCGTACGCACAAGCCGTTCTGTTTCATATTTATCGATATCGACCATTTCAAGAACATCAACGACACCTACGGACATGCCTGCGGTGACCTTATCCTGAAATCTGTCGCCCAAACCGTTCGCACCCTGTTGCGCAAGTACGACGTTTTCGCACGCTACGGCGGCGAAGAATTCCTGACGCTGCTTCCTGAAACTGACCTCGAAGGAGCGGCTGTCGTTGCCGAACGTTTCCGCAAGAAGATTGAGCAAATGACCGTTCATTATGCGGACTTCACCATCAAGGTGACGATTACCCTGGGCGTATCGCGCTACGACGAACGCCTTGGTGCAGACCGAAGCATCCAGATGGCGGACAAGGCGCTTTACCGAGGCAAGGAAAGCGGACGTAACCAGGTGATCGTATGGGAACCGGAATGGGTTACCGAAGCCGACTATGAAGCGGCAGCAATCGAGCTTGCGGCACAGAAGAAAAACGCCGAAAGCAATGCCGAAAAATTGAACGAAGAAAAATAGCGAAAGCAACACACGAGGTTATATTCAAAAAAGGAACCCACCCGCCTATGAACTAGCGGGTGGGTTTCGTTATACAAAAAACACCGGAAGATTTACTTCCGGTGTTTTTATATCGGGATGACTGAATTCGAATCAGCGACCTCTTGAACCCCATTCAAGCGCTCTACCAGGCTGAGCTACATCCCGTTGGTTCTGGTGGGTCAAAATTAGATAAAAAAAGGCTTTTTTGCAAGGCTAAAGCCCCAAAAAAGCCAAAATTTTACTTCCAGTAGCCGACAATCAGGATTTCGGGAGTTGCCTTGGGATACTTCTTGCTCTTGAACGAGACAATCTTGCGGATACTTTTCTGCTTGAGTTCCCAGCCCTCGCGAGCAAGTCCCTTTGTCGAAATCGTAATTTTCAGTCCCGGCACCTTTCCGCCTTCCTTGATCTTGTCGAGCTTATCGACATTGAGCATCACGGGCTTGGTCTTGATGCTGAACTGCTTTGCAGATTCAGGATCCAGCGTTAAATCCGGACGGGATTTCTTGTCGGTTTCCCAGACATAGAAAGACCATTCACGAGATTCCCCCTTGCCGTAATAGCCTGCATCAAACAGCTTTTCTCCGAAAAAGAACGGAGCCTTGACAATGCCATCCATCGAAGTGGTATAGGGCTTACCCGTAGTATCGACTAGAACGACAACCGGATTGATCTGACCTTCCATATTCGAGAAATCAAAGTCGAATTCGATCGTAACCGTTCCGTTGGCAGGAATCTTGGGCGGATACTTGAAATTAGACATTCCCACCCCCTGTCCCATTACCGTTTCCAGGACTATTTCCTTGCCCGAAATGTTCGCTCCCTTAAGAACGATATGCTTAGTATCGCCCTGGTCCACATAACCGATCGGATAAGTTTCAGGAACAAAACGGATTGCATCGTCGGCAAGGGCGCCAACGCACATCAAGGAAGAGGCCAACAGGATAGTTTTCAATTTCATGCCACAAATATACAAAATCAGGAACCCAAGGTACAGCCCAGGGCACTCAGCACGTAATTTTCGCTTTCCCCGTTACGGTAGAAGGGCAACAGGATTTCGTCGTCGACCAGGGAATCGTCAAAACCGTTCAGCTGGAGCTGTTCGTCGATACGGCGCTTGAACATCGAAAAGCCACTGTTCCAGGGTTTCGATTCCACATTTTCATAACCAGCTTCAGAGAAAACGTCAAGCTTGTAGTCCTTGCGCGTGTACCTATTATTTTTAGTCATATCAGTCCTTTTTTTAAGGCACCGACAACCTAGAAAACCAGTGCCTTTCTGTGCATATAATATAGAATTAAGCAGATGTCATATTATGACATTTTCAACATTTGAAAGACAGGGAGGGAACGGGATATCGATTTTTTACTCTACCAAAGCTAATGGAGAATAGCACCCGTAACGGATAAATTTCTGAATAGGGACTAGCGCATTTGTTATATTATGGGCAGCACATTTTACAAGCCATGACCCGTATCGTAAAAAAAGATGACAGTTCCGAAGTCCGCCGCATCACGTGGGTTGGACTCGGATGGAACATTGTTTTGTCGGTCGGCAAGTTTTTCGCAGGCTATTTCGGAGGGTCACAGGCCCTTATCGCCGACGCCATCCATAGCGCATCGGATTTTATCACCGACATCGCGATTATCGTGGGGTCCAGATTCTGGAATTCCCCGCCCGATGCAGAGCACCCCTATGGGCATCGTCGTTTCGAGACGCTGATTTCGGTCGGAATCGGACTTGCCGTGTGCGCCGTAGGCTTTGGACTCGGCTATAACGCCGTCATCGCCCTCAAGGACGGAGTCCAGTCAAAACCCGAATGGATTGCCGCCATCATGGCAGCCGTTTCTATCGTTGTGAAAGAGGCGCTTTTCCGTTACACGCGAAACAAGGGGCGCGCCATCCGAAGCGAAGCGGTCGAGGCAAACGCCTGGCATCACCGAAGCGACGCCTACAGTTCCATCCCGGTACTGGTCGCAGTCCTTTTCGGAATCCTTTTCCCGGACCTCTGGTTTGCTGATTCCGTCGGCGCCATCATTGTGTCGGTATTCATTATTCATTCGGGATTTGAAATCGCATGGCCGGGAATTCACCGCGTCGCCGACGAAGGCGCCAGCGAAGAAGTGTCGCAGAGGCTGAAAAGCATCGCTCTCGCCTGTCCGAACGTAATTAGCATCCACGGGTTCCGTTCACGCTACGTGGGCTCCGATCTGCACGTAGACCTGCACGTGGTTGTTCCCGCCGAGATGACGCTCCTTGCAGCACATGACCTAGCCGAAGAAGTCGAACGCCAGCTCATTGAATCGGGCGAGAACGTAGTCGATGCGCTCGTACACATCGACCCCTACGACGAAAGAAAAGCGAACAAGTAGAAAGACCTCTACATGACTTTGGGGCGGCCGGTCTGCATTTTCATTAGCGTATCGACAATTTTATCCCAGTGTTCTAGCGCCACCTTGCCAATAGCCGGGTCGTACATGACACCGAGATTTTTCTCGATTTCCTTGCGGCAGTAGTCGAGCGACATCGCATCGCGGTAGACGCGCTTACTCGTCATGGCATCGATCGAATCCGCAATGGCAATGATGCGGGCACCGATAGGAATTTCTTCGCCCTTGAGCCCCTCGGGGTACCCGCGACCGTCAAAACGTTCATGGTGATGCAGCACGATCTGCACCAATTCGTGCGTATAGTTCGACTGCATCAGGATCTTTGCACCAATGATCGGATGCTGCTTGATAATCGAGAATTCGTCATCGGTCAGCTTACCCGGTTTTCCGAGCACATTGTCGCTGATGCCCATCTTGCCGATATCATGCAGGTGTGCCGCATGCGTAATCAACGATACCGAGGCCTCAGAAAGGCCAAGGAAACGCGAGAGCAGTTCCGTATACGCCTTGACGCGTTCGGAATGGTGTGCCGTATAGGAATCCTTCGCTTCTTCCACCGAAATCAGGCAGGTAATCAGATCCTTCAGGTTCTGGTTCTCGTTGTTTTCGGTCGGTTTGTGATAGCGCACCTTGTCGCGGTACATGTTCAAGTCCGCTTCCATTTTCCAGTCGCTAATGGACTTGCGGATACCCGAGTCACTGCGAAGCCTACTTTCACCGACGGCAATCGACAAATGGTAAAGGGCGTCCTTGTTGTATTCCTCGATATTCCTTTGCAGGCTGGAATACAGCAGGAACAGGGAATCCAAAGGCGCCTTCGTCACTACGGCAAATTCGTCACCGCCGATTCTAAAGCAATTCCCGTGAAGTCCATAAGCTTTCTTGATGGATTTTCCAGCTGCGATAATCAGGGCGTCACCCGCCTGATGCCCGAAGGTATCGTTTGCGTACTTGAGCCCGTTTAGATCCATCAAGACCATCGTCCAGTTCCCGGCATCGGAGTCTTCCATGGCAATACTTTTGAGCAGTTCGTCAAAGGCAAGCCTATTTTCAAGCCCCGTCAGAGCATCCGTCGTCGCGACATCTTGCAGATGTTCGTTCATCACGCGGAGCTTGCTGTTAATTTGTTCAAGCTCGAACGAAGTTTCGCGAATGAAGGTCGCCATACGGGCCGCAAGCGGAAGCCTAGTCGTCATTTCGGAGCGGATATCTTCTGTTTTTTCAGGAGTTTTCTCGACTGCGGCACCTTCACGCATCGAAGCGATGACAAGCGTAATGTTATGCTGGTTCAAGTGTCCCTTTTCGCGCAGGAATTCCCCATGCGAAAAGAAGCCCGTACTCGAAGCAAGCCCCTTGAACGGAGTGATTTCGTAAGTCGGTTCGCGCTGCGACCAGAACGCCTTTCGCGCCGCACACGAGAAAATGTGTTGCACCTCGGGCCCAAACTGCCTACATTTTTCACTTTCTTCCCTGATGCGGTCCACGATCAATCCCGGCTCACCATACGAAAGCCTGATAATGGAACCTTCATCGATATCGGAAGACATCGTGAGTGAACCGTCGGGATTACTCGAGCCCGGTGCGCGGACGATAGAGACACCATTATGCTCGTACAGCATCGGGAACTCAAGCGCATTGTAGAAGAAATTCTGGTCGTTCTTGATATTCAGATACTTGTTATAAACTTCGTAGGCGGGAATTCCTCCCAGCTCGTAAAGGATGTTCCCTTCGGAACGGGTTACGTGGAAATTACGGCCGATCGGTTTCCATCCGCTAATCTTGCGGGAATCGACATAAAATTCGGGACCGCCAAAGAACAGCACCAAAAGGCCAGATCTTGTATAGCCGCCTTCTGACGAGAAAATGCAAGAATTCGGGCTCGTAATATCGGGAGAACAGACGATGCCACCGAATACTTGGATATCGGATGCAAGGTCATCGAGCCCTTCGCAAAGGGACGTTGTCGAGAACGGGGAGATACAATGGTAAATTTCGACAGCCTTGACCCATGGATTTTCCTTGGTCACATTGACAATATGCCGTGCGATTCCACCGACAGATTCCCGATTATAATCATATTGGCGAACCGTGAACTTGCTCGTCGGCTTTTCGAAAATAACGGCAGATACAGAAATATCCGTAGAGACTTCACAATCAACGATATTGCCACTGGTAGAATTGCCCACCCAGGGCACATCGGGAAAGAACCTTTCCAGGCAGTCCCAAACCGGCTTCAGCTTTTCGGGTTCCAGAATCGCCGAATGAATCTGGAAATACATTGTCGGGGAACCATGTTCCTTATACCATTTGCTGAACAGGGCGATTTCTGTTTCAAACGAAACAACGTCTTTGTAGTTAAAGATTTTGTTTTTCATTCTACCATATCCCGATATTTGAGAATAACTTACATCCAATATAAATTATATAAATGGAAATTTACAATTTCGAACAAAAATTGCTTAAAAATTTTATTCCAAGTTGGAATATTCTAATGTTCGGGAAATTACACTATCGGCCGGCAAATTGGTCACCGAACTTGAGTTCGGTTTCCTTGGCACCGTTCAGATTGACAAGTCGATCCGGAGAAAACAGCATGTCGCGAGCAGGCCCTTCCTTGAGTGCTTGCAGGCGCTCGAAAAACTCTTCTGCAGTCTGTGCCGTAAGGAGCAACTGACGAATATGCAGGTCCGGGTCATCAAAGCCTTTGCAGAGGCGAGCGGACAGTTGCTTGAGGCGGCCGAGCGCCCCCATTTCAGTGGAGCCGTCCTCGAGTTTAAACTTGTAGTAAAGCGGGAACACGTCGAGCGCCTCGACAGCTGTCATCTGACGTTCCGGGCACCCTTCCCAGGCATCGGCAATTTGTCCGAAAATCCACGGGTTATGCATGGCACCGCGGCCAATGGACACGCCCGACACTCCGTAGGTTTCAAGACGCTCTCGGGCGGTCGCGACGCTATTCACGTCGCCATTCCCGATCACGGGAATCTTGGCCGCGGCAGCAACTTTGCCGATCCAGTCCCAGTTGGCAAGGCCGTTGTACCCCTGCAGCCTGGTGCGGCCATGCACCGTAAGCATCTCGACGCCCTCTCCCTCGGCAATTTTGAGCGTTTCCATCACGTTGATGCTAGAATCGTCCCAGCCGATGCGGCACTTGAGGGTAAGCGGAATGTCTACGCACGAAGAATCGAGCGCCGCCCGGACGTCATGCAGGATTTCTTGCAAGCGCGGCAGGTCGCGCAATAGTCCCGAGCCGCTCCCCTTCCCCGCGACCTTGGGAGCGGGGCACCCCGCATTCACCTCGATGAACTCCGGGTGAAGGGCCTCGGCAATTTTTTTAGCGGCAGCGGCCATCCTGTCCGGAAAGCGGCCAAAGATTTGGACGCCGAAGGGGCGTTCTTCGGGGAAGAACTTTAACTGCTTATGTCCTTCCAGGCAAAAAACGGCATCCCCGTCGGTCGGAACGAATTCCGACACCAAAAGCCCCATACGGTTTCCCGACAAAACACGGCAGAGTCTGCGGAAAGGGGCATCCGTCACCCCGTCCATGGGACTGAGGATTGTATTCGGAAAAACGTCCAAATTTCTGAGCCTAAAACTTTTCAACATTTTAACCACAATTATTCACAAATAGTCCGCAATCAGCACCCGAAAAAAATATTTAATTTCGAAGTGAACGATACGCTAACTCGTTGATAAACCTATATTTAAGCCGTGGCAAATATAACTAAACAAGCACTGATTCAAGAAATCGCCAAGTCCACCGGATTTGTGCGTAACGACATCAAGACTGTCATCGAACAGTTTCTCGACCTTTTGGGCGAAAAGCTGATCGAAGGCAACACCATCGAAATCCGAGGCTTCGGCACATTCAGCTGCAAGCCGCGTAAGGCACGTCCGGCCCGCAACCCGCGCACCGGTGAAACCGTCCTTATCGAAGAACGCATGGTCCCCTCGTTCAAGTTCAGCAACGACATCAAGGACAAGATCAACAGCCTCGAAGCGCTTGTCGAAGGTGCCAATGCGAAACTGGAATCCGAAGGCCGCGACGTAATGCTTACCGTCAAGACGGAAGAAGACGAACCCGAAGAATCCGTCTAAGTCTTAGAGTTGTAAAGTTTATAATGCCCCGACCTTGTCGGGGCACTTTTTTTTGAAGGGAAAAGATCCCCGCCTTACGTCAGCGAGGCAATTTCTTCTTCGGTCAGGTAGCGCCACCCGCCCTTGCCAAGCGACGAATCCAGCACCACCGGGCCGATGGCTTCGCGCTTCAGGGTTTCCACGTGATTCCCCACCGCGGCAAACATGCGGCGAACCTGGTGGTACAGTCCTTCCCCGATCGAGATTAAGACGGAGTCACCGTCGACCTCGAGGGCCCGTGCAAGCACTGGCCTGCGTTCGTCCTTGAGCATCACGCCGCGAAGGAGTTCCGCCTTCTGTTCCTCGGTAAACGGGCGCGCAAGCGTCACACGGTACTGCTTGAGGTAGCCTTTCTTGGGGCTTTCCACCTTGTGAATAAAATCGCCCTGGTTCGAGAAAAGCAACAGCCCCGAAGAATCCGCATCGAGGCGCCCTACCGTCTGGATTCCCATCGCGGTAAAGCGATCGGGCAACAGTTCAAACACCGACTGGTGGTCGCGGGCATTGTGGCTACATTCCACGTCGAGCGGCTTGTCCATCATGACGTAGAGCTTTTCTATCGTCGGGACTTCTTCGCCATTCACCGTAATCGATTCCGGGCGTTCCTTGAATTCAAGAAACGGATCGTCAAGAACCTTGCCATCCAGTTCCACCATGCCCATACGCACCAGGGCACGAGCCTCCTTGCGCGAACCAAAGCCGATAGAGGCCAGCAACCTATCCAAAGTCAAAGCAGGCATCAGTCATCCTCCGACATCATTTTCATAATCTTGTTGCGGATAAATCCAAGTTCCGGAAGCTCACCCGTCTTCAGGATATGGGCACGACGGCGCCAGAACGTATACGCCATCACACCGCCGTAAAAGAGCGTCGTCAAGAAAAGCCCCAAAACTCGGCACAGGTTCACCGAGAACCGAACACGCCCTTCCGTGCGCGGTTCATGGTCGTAGGTCCAATCCATCCGAAAATCCCAATCGCCAATGTAGGGGTAACTCTTGAGAAAACCGTTCAAGGCTGCGGCGTAGCCCATGTGCTGGTATTCCATGCGGATGCCTTCTACAAAGCAACCGACAAAGCGCACCCGGAACAAGCGGAAGAGTGCTGACATCTCATGACGCACAGCCCACCAGGCACGGGTATCGAATTCGGGAGTCAGGAGAAGCGTCCAGAATTCCTTGTCCGAGAGCGAGCGCTTTTTTGTTTCCTCGTCATCCGGAACATCCGTCTTTTTTTCAGGTTCTTCTGCAGCAACCGGCTCCCTGGATTCAGGCATCGTTTCAGGTTCCTTCTTTTCGGGAACTTCCGATTCGACTTCCGAATCCACCTTCGGGGCGGTTTCCGTTTTGTCTACAGTTTCCTCCGACCGTTCTTTTTCCTGCTCCACTTTCGGAGCGGGTAGTTCGGTTTCCGACGTTTCTTCGGGCTCGGCTTGTTTAGGAGCATCCGCCTTTTCTACAGAAACGGGGACCTTCGCCACCTCTTCTAGAGCATCCACTTTTTCAGAAGGAGCGTTCTCTTTTTCGGAGGGAACATCCTCTTTTTCAGAAGGGGTTTCCGCCTTTTCAGAGGGAACTTCCTTGCCAAACTTTTTCTTGTAAGTGTAGAGAGTTTTCTTGAAAAAAAGGAGATGGACGCACACTCCGTCCAGCCCCGCAGAAAAATCAATCCAAAAAACAAACGGGAAAAACAGGGCGACAAGCGCCAAAGCACAAAGAACGCCCAGAACCCAGATCAAAACGACTAATTCTCCGTTTCGTCAGCCTTCTTGCTGATAATGTCGATCAGTTCGGCAAAGCTCTTGTTCTTGAGAATCTGGCTGAACTGGTCCTTGTAATTGCGAGCCGTAGAAAGGTCGTCGATCACCAGGTCCCAAGCCTTCCACTTACCGTCAACAAGGCTCATCTTGTATTCCAGAACCGATTCCTTCCCCTTGTTCCACAGGTGGGCGACAACGCGGGCTTCGGAATCCCCTTTCATCTTGGCGTTTTCGTAAATCGTAGAATCGGCACGGTAAAGTTCCAAACGCTTAGCGCTAGAGTTTCGGACCATGCGCTGGAATTCGGCAACGAACTTTTCCAGGGAAGCTTCGTCCTGCGCCTTCCAGTCACTTGCCGAAAGCGACTTCTTGGCAAGCAATGCAAAATCGAAGGAATCGTTGAGCAGGTTTTTCACGCGCTCCGTTTCCTTGGCGTTTCGGCTAGACTTTTTCAAAAGCGTCTGCAGTTCCGCATCCTTTTTCTTGATAGCGGCCACGGGATCTTCGGCAGCAAAGGCGACCAAGGACGCGCAGGCAATAGCGATTAAAACTTTCTTGAACATTTTGTCTCCTTTTAACTCACTGATTCATATAAATCGTATGGAAGTCCTTGAGCGACATCCCCATTTTGGCGATCAGTTGAGCAAATTCCACGTTGTAGGCACAGACTGCAAAATAGTAATCTTTCAGCATCGTCACATTCTGCGTATAGGCGGATACCAGCTCGCCCGTCTTGGACTTGTCCAGATCGTACTGCATGGCAGCCCCCTTCAGAATCGATTCCGAGGCACGCAGGCTTTCCGTCAGGGCATCTAGCTTTTCCTTGGCGGCAACCACCTGATAGTACTGTTCTTCGGCACGCGCCATCAGACCATCCGAAGCATACGACTCTTTCAACTGCAGGGCCCTATAGTCGATTCGGCTTGCGCGGAAACCCTCCCAGTTTTTCCAGAAATTCAGGTTGTAACGCACCCCGATTCCAATGACACCATCAAGTTTGTTCACGGCATCTTCGGCAAAGGCGTTTTTCTGCAACACGCTACGGTTTCCCGCCCAGCTTTTCACGTATTCGACTTCACCCATGATAAAGAATTCGGGCGCAAGCTTTGCCTCGGCAAGATCCATTTGTAGGCGACGGGCGCGAAGTCCTGCAGAAAGCTGACGCAATTCCGGGTGGTATTTCAGGGTCAGTTCACGCACTTCATCCAGCATCGGCAAAGGTTCCTTTCGCGGAAGCAGGACGGAATCCGATGCTACAAAGGAGTCATCTTCGTCCAAATTGAGCGAAAAACGAATCGCAAGCACCACGCGACGCATTCCCAGATTCGCCTCGGCAACGCCTTCCTTGACGGTATGCATCTTGGCCTTGAGATTCAGCAGGTCCATTTGCGAGACATTCGGATCATCGTCGTCCAAAGCCTCTTCGAGCTTTTCGTAGGCTTCGTCCACCTTGGATTTAGCATCGTCTGCAATGCGGATCATTTCTTTGGCCAGCAGGTAGTTGTAGTAATAGGTCTGCAGTTCCACGTCTTTCTTGTGGACCTGATTTTCGATATCGAACGACTTCTGCTGAACATCGGCTTCGAGAGCCATTTTACCGGCGCGGTACTGCCCTAGGTTTAAAGGCTGGATAAATTTCGCCTGCACCCCCCAGTACGGCCCCATCTTGGAAAAGTCATAGACATCGACCGTGTCACCATCCTGAAGTTCTTCCTTTAAGCCAGGCGCAGGACCAACCATCATCGTCACGTTAAAGGTCGGGAGAATGGCTTCGGCCTTGAGTCTCGCAATCTGGTTTTTCTTGGCCTCGGTTCCGTGCTGCAGTTCCTTTACCTGCGGATCTTTGGCAAGGCCTTCTTCTACAAATCGCATCAGGTCGTACCGGATTTCACCGGCAAGCGAAAGCGATGCGCAGATTAGAATGAAAAGCACTCGGAACATGCGCTATAATTTAGTAAAATAGTTTTAGATGCGGTAAACACCCATCGCCCGTTATTGACCGCTTGTCTCTAAAAAGTCGATACGAGTCAAGTTTCTGTACTTGGCGACAACATGTTCGTAATAGCGCGTCGGAAGCGGTTTCCCAGATTCTAGCATACGGTCTACCGCCGAATGTCCTAAGTTGTATGCAATCAGGGCGTCTTTCCAGTTGCCGTATTTCGAAATGAGGCGGATCAGGTACGCCGTACCCACCGTCACGTTAATTTCCGGCTTGAGCAGGTCTTCTTCAGTTTCGATACTCAGCCCAAAATGCGCCCCCATTTTCTTTGCCGTTTCAAGCTTAATTTGCATAAGCCCAAGCGCCCCCGAATACGCCCCCGACTGTTTACGTCCACGCGCCTTGGGGTTTCCGTGGCTTTCCTGTGCCACCACCGACAAAATCAGGAGAGGATCGGTCGCATAGGATCTCGATATTTGCCATATTTGCTCCGTGAGCATTTCGCGCTGTTCTTCGGTCAAGCGATTCTTGGAAAGGTAGGCAAGCGCCTTGTCGATTTTGACGTAGTCCACCGTCCACTTGCCCCACTTGTTCAGTTGTTCCAAATCACCGCGCAAGGCCGTTTCCTGAAAAGCGAGGTCACGAAGTTCCGCCTGGCGGGCAAACCAATACGACACAAAGAGCCCAAGCGCCCCGAAACAAAAAACGAGGGCAACCGCAAACGAAATCGTCGAGATGTGGAAATTACTTTTCACGCCTGGTATTCTCTAGGTATTCCAGATACCCGACCCAATCCTGAATCAGCCCAAAAGAACTGAGCATCGTCGTGTCTTGAACGACACCTAACTTGCGGAGCGGACCGATCGAGGATTCCAGTTTATCGATTTCCTTGATATAGCGGTCTTTCTGGTTCTGAAGTGCAATAATCTGCGCCTGCTTATCGGAAAGTTCTCGCCCCTGCGTCGATATGATTATCAACAACGTAACTACCCAGCCCAGAATCAACGATAAGAAAGCCACCGCCACGCCGGAACTGACCGTAATACCGGAGCGGAGTCCATAATGCAGGCCAATCTGTTGCAGCTGTTTCTTGGTTCCCGATTTCTTGTAGGCGTTACGATTTTCGTACACCTCGAAAATGTTAAGGTATTTGGAGAAATAGTCCTCGAGTTCTTCCGAATCAAATATTAGAATCAGCGTAGACTTTTGCGACTTGACGCGGCTCAGGAGTTCCAGGAAAACATCCAGGTAGCGGTCGCTTGAAAAGTGTGCGTTCTGAAGATTCAAAAAGAAAAAGCAGCCTGGGCCATCGACAAGCATATCGAGTTTTTCACGCACCGCCGAAAGCTGGGCCACGCCGAGCGAACCCGACAAGGTCAGTTCCACGTCGTTTCCGCGCGATTCCACCTGGATGTCAATCAGATCGGATTTCATGCGTCACCTCTTGGAAATATGGACCGTCAGCTGGATGTCCGTTGAAACGCCCTCGGAAAGCGACATTTTCCAGAACGGGAAAATGCGGATTCCCTGCAAGGCTTCGGGTGCGGCGAGCGCGGATGCCCCGAATATCGGGGAGACCAGGAGCGAAGCCCTGGTCTTGAAATCAAGGCAGACGCGACATTCCGTGACACAATCCTTGATTTCAATCCGCGCGGCATCGGGGAATATCAGCGGATCAGAGAAGTTAAACTTGAGCGGAGCGCCGTCAACAACAATGTCCTTTCCCGTGGTACCGCAAGCGAGCAGTCCCGTTTCAAGGAGCGTTCCGAAAAATCCCTTGCGAGTTTCAGAGGACTCGCTAAAAATCCTGTACGTGAGGCCAAATTCAGAACCCGCCGCCGAAAGTTCGAAAGTCTTTTCAACAAGAAGGCGGCCTTCTCCAGATTTTTCCTGGGGATCCACCTGAAGCAGCTGGATATCCGTACCGGCATCGTGACGACGAATCTGGTAATCAAACGGATTGAGCAATACGCCTTCGCGGTCCGAAAGCAACTGGTCCAGCTTGGGAGCGGCAAGTTCCACGTTCGGAAGCACAAAGTCCAGGAATCCGACCGCAGGGTCGCCATCGTCGCGCCACGAGCTCAACAGATTATTTTCGGAGTCCTTCGCATTCAAGATGTGGAGGATTCCTCCCATAAAGTAATCCAGCAGGAATGAATACGAATGATTTTCCGCCCAGATAAACTTGCGACCTTCGAGCATGAAGTCCGCGATATCCAGGCGGATGCCGTCAAACGACGCAAGCTCGGTCAGGCGATTGGCCGCCTGAAGCAAGAAACGAGAACCCCACCAGCGCACCATGGGAGTACGCATGCCTTCGCTGTCCTGCATATCGCGGTAATAGATTGGCGACATCGCCGGCATGAGCATCTGGTAAATTTCAAGCTGTTCATGCCCCTTCAAGGAATCTTTCGCACGGTGGAAAAGCGACAGAAGCGTCTTGTGCAGCAGATTGACTTCGGGCCTTCGAATGAGCAGTTCGCGGCAGGTTTTCGCCGTAGCGGGGAGTCCAATTTTTCTCCCTGCCGAAAGCAGGAAACTGAGGCGGCCTTCCGAACTCTGCTCACTCACAACGCTTGCGACCGTCCGCGTTTCAAGTTCGTTCGTTTCGACAAAATCGATCAATCGTTCAAAAAAGGGAATGATGTCTCCGGGCTGCGGCGGAATATCCAATCCGACAACGGCTGTCTTTCCGCTGCGGCAATACGGTTCCGCAATTTCTTGCCACCTAAAATCATCGTTAGAAATGGCCTTGGACAATTTTTCCGACACGGGAACGACCCTCAAGAAGGCACCCTTGTCTTCGACGGAATACCATCCCGAAACCGACGTGGTACGGCCCAAGGCATCCTGAAGCGAAGCTTCCTGCACCAGGGCGTATTCAAAACGGTATTCCTCCAAAAGGTCGGTCATTTCCATTTCCCAGACCATCGAGGAATTGAAATATCCCGTCGGTTCGACATCGAACATTTTCCACAGAAGCCTTTCATGCTGCTTGAGTTGCATCGACTGCAGCTCTTCGGGGAAAAGCGGAAGCATCGGATCGTAATAGCCGCCCCCCAGAAGTTCAAGTTTTCCCTTTTCGATTGCCTTGCGCATTTTTTCGATTGCCTGCGACCGCGCCACCTTGCCCACCGCTTCGAGCGTCGGGCCATCCATAAACAAGGAAAAGCGCACCTTGCCCGAATCCAGCATCTTGACGACACCCGACAACAGATTTTCGGCAACGGCAGAAAGCTTGGCGTATGCCGTCGACGGCGGCAACTGCAAAACAAAAGACAGGGACGGTTTCATAGAGGAAAGAATAGTAAATTCGGAAAACTTTAAGATTTTTTCGGCGGGAATACGTCTTTCTGGGCGGTCACATGGGGCAAGAACCTTTTCATGAGCGGGATAAGGCCAAGATAAAGAAGCATTGTCCCCCCGAACACGACGGCAAGCGAAACGGAACGGGGCCAATGCACATGACTTTCTCGCAAGATCCTGATGATAATCCACTGGATCCAGCCATGCGTCACAAGGATCATAATGGAATAGCGGCCAAAATAGGAAACGAGCGGCACCTTACCGATGGCCTTCGACAAGAAAAGCACTCCAAGCGTGCCGAGAATTCCACTCAAGTAAACCTGCCATACGGGAATCCAGTAACGGTTGCTCACGTAGCTCACCGATTCGGGCGGAGCCTTGAGCGACAGTGCGGCGACGATTCCAAAACAAACTAACGCTACCGGGATATTCCAGCGGTCATACCGGGAAGGTGCCAGGATTTGGGTGTAGCGGAAAGCCGCATGCCCCGCACAGAAATATGGAACCGTAGCAAGCGACGACGCCAGGAACAAGGGCAACTTTATTCCGTAACGCCCCAGCAAAAATCCAACCATTCCTAGGAATATCGAAAGCACCACTAAAGACGCGGTCGCGTAACGCGGGAATTTTTTCGCCACGACCTTTTTCGAGACCAGGTACAAAGCATAAAACAGGAGGTTCGCCCAGAACAGGCTCAACAGGAACCATATCGGAATGTTCGGGAACGACTGTTTCCACACAAACGAAAACCACACCCCTGCACCGGGACTTGCCCGCAAATGAAAATAATGCAATACGAACGGGAATATGCACGAAAGCGTCACAAAGAAAAACGCAAACGGTATCAAGAGCTTATTGACCTTGCGCAAGCAAAAGTCAAAGAAACCGGCGTATTCCTTAAAAAAAAGACCCGACAGGAAAAAATACAGCGGCATCCGAAAAGACGACACGGCCTCTTTAAGCGGATACGTTTCGAGCCCCCAGGTACTTGCCACATGGTGCCAGACCACAAACATAATGCAAAAGCCCTTGGCCAAATCGACAAAGGCGAATCGCGGCTTTGCAGCAGATGTCAGCACGGGAGAATCCATACCGTCTTAAAAACCTTCCTGACGTAATCGAGCGGCTTTTATCTTTCCAGAAAATCAAAGATGCGTTTCTTGTAGTCGCTCAATTCATCGAATACGGCGTGTCCACAATCTTCGTATATGTAAGATTCGCAAGGAACCCCTTCGGCCTTTAACTTGTCCGCAAGCTTTACGGATGCCTCGCACGTTGTGACACGGTCTTTACCCGCCCCGAGAACAAGCGTCGGACACTTGATTTTTCCAAGGTCGTCGTAGGTGTTCACGAAATCGCAGGCATGCGCGAATATGGCGAAATTGTCCATTTCGGCATCCGTGACGACCTCGTACATAGCCATCAGCGCACGACGGTAACGTGCCGCGAATTTTTCGGAAAAGCAGTTGTCTATAAACGATTCGACCAGTTCGCTCGCCTTGTGGGCCTCGGCGAGGCGCGCCCAGTTACCGATCGTTTCCAGCTGCAGGGGTTCCGCACACGAAGTCGACGAGCCGAGAACAAGCTTTCTTACAACCTGCGGATAACGAATCGCGATGTACTGAGCAATCATCCCCCCTTGCGACACGCCGAAGATATCGGCTTTTTCGATTCCGATTACCTTGAGAGCTGCCACCTGGTCGTCTGCCATCTGTTCGAGCGAATAACCTTTCTCAGCCCCTTTTTTACGATCGAAAAAATAGAGCGTATAGTCATTCAGAAAAACCTTATAGGGAACGCTGAAGGAATTCGCATAATTCAAGGGATCCTTGATGGAAATTCCGGGGATAATCACCAGCGGCTTTTCGCCAGAACCAATCTTGGCGTAATCCATTTCGAAAGAGTCCGTACGGACAGTATGTACAAGAGAATCGCTCATAGCTGAAATATAGTTACTAGTTACTAGCTGATAGTTACTAGACAAAAAAAGCGACACGCTAAAAACAATAAAAACTGGCCAAAAAATTTTCAGCCAGCTTTCAATAGAACTAGTAACTTGGAACAGTCCCGAAGGGACGTCCGTTAGTTTCTATGGAAGTCATCCTCGACGCGGATGATGTCGTCTTCACCCGTGTACTCACCCACCTGGACTTCGACGATGACGAGCGGGAGCTTGCCTTCGTTCTGCAGGCGGTGAACTTCGCCTACCGGGATGTAGGTCGATTCGTTCGGACGCACATAGAACACGTTCTTGCCGACAGTCACCGTTGCTGTACCGCTTACGACCACCCAGTGTTCCGAGCGGTGCAGGTGCTTCTGCAAAGAGAGGCGCTTGCCCGGTTTCACCACGATACGCTTCATCTTGTAGCGTTCGGTGGATTCGAGCACGGAATAGGTTCCCCACGGGCGGCTTACCGTCTGCGGGACATTGATCAGGTCAGAACCACGTTGCTTGAGTTCTTCGACGACTTTCTTGACCTTCTGGCTACTCGAAAGCGGGGCGACGAGAAGCGCATCCGGAGTATCCACAATCAGCATCTTGTCGAGGTCGATTGTCGCGATAGCACGCTGCGAACCCATCACCAGGGAATTCTTGGAATCCACCGCAATATGTCGCGGGTTCACGTTGTTGCCGTTTTCGTCGTGCGGATATTCACCGTAGAGGCTGTCGAAACTACCCAGATCGCTCCAGCCGATGTCGCTTGGGACCACCTTCACCTTGGAAGATTTTTCCATCACGGCGTAGTCGATTGAGTTCGACGGGATAGCCATCATATCGTCGCGGGTAATGCGGATAGGATCGCCGTCTTCCACCGGGGCATTTGCAAGCGCCTTCTGGGCAGCCGCAAGCATTTCCGGGGAATACTTGCCGAGTTCAGCGAGGAACGTTTTCGCCTTGAAGCAGAAGATACCACTATTCCAGTAGAAGTTACCGGAGAGCAGGTACTTTTCGGCGGTGGCACGGTCCGGCTTTTCGACAAAGCGCTTGACGTCTTCACCGGAGGCCTCAATGTAGCCATAACCGGTCTCGGGGCTCGTCGGCGTAATGCCAAACGTCACCAGGTTCCCCGCTTCGGCGAGTTCCTGCGCACGGAGCAGCACCTTCTTGTATTCATCCTTCTTACGAATCACGTGGTCCGAGGGGGACACGAGAACAATCGTTTCGGGATTCAGGGTAAGGCAAGCAAGAGCAATCGCGGGAGCGGTGTTACGGCCCACGGGTTCCAGCAGGAACTTGCTGTTCGTCATGCCTTCCATTTCGAGCTGATCCTTCGCGAGGAAGAACTGGTCGGCGTTAGAAACAATAAACTGAGATTCGCAGACTGCGGAGTTGGTAACCACCGTCTTTCTAAACAGGGACTGTCCGTCAAAAAGCGGAGCGAACTGCTTGGGCATCAAGGAGCGGCTCACGGGCCAAAGTCTAGTGCCGCTTCCACCACAGAGAATCAGATTAACCATACGCTACCACGCCTTACTATTTCTTATCATCCGAGAAGTAGTCGTCCTTGGCTACGTGAATATGGTGGGCTGTCAGAGCACCATAGTAGACCGTCTGGACAGACGGGAGGATCAAGCTGATCATACGGTTCCATGTAGCAAGATCAGAGGCATCCACATAGACCACGTCGCGAGAACTCAGCTTGAAGCGGTCTGCCATGGCAAGAGCCATCGCATTCTTGGAATTCAGCTGGAACACGTCGATCTGCTTTTCTGAGGTATTACGGATAACATAAACTCCGCGGGAGGTGGCGTTCACCGCCTGCAGACCGCCGGCAGCGGCGAGCGCTTCAGCCAAGGTCAGGTTCCCGTTATAGATATTGACAATGCCGGACTTGGCGACTTCACCCATCACGTAGACCTTCTGGTCTTTCTGCGTTTCAGTAAGCGAAGGCACGAAGATCTGGTCGTTGGGCTGCACCACGAGGCGTTCAAGGGGAAGATTCGACTTGAAGGCGTCCAGGTAATTGATATTGTAGATCTTTTCGCCACGACGAAGCTGCATGGCAGATGCATCAGCCACGTTAGAGAAACCGCCTACATTGGCGATAGCATCGGGGAGGGTCATCGGGTTTTCATTAAAGGAGATAAAGCCCGGCTTTGCAACAGCGCCCGCTACGAAAGCCTTCCGGCTATTATATCCGGTCACGCGGACATCCACCTGAGGATCGTTCAAGATCTTGTCAGAGAGACGCTTCGTGATTTCGGCACGGAGTTCCTGCGCCGTAAGACCGGCCGCCTGAAGTTCACCTGCATACGGGTAGAACAGCTTACCGTCGGTCGTCACCTTCTGGCCTGCCGGCTGGTACTGACCCATAGGAGATGTCAGTTCCGGGTGTTCCCACACCACCACCTGAACCATGTCCAGAGGTCCGATGCGGTATTCAAGAGCAGGGAGAGAATCCACCAACAGGTCCTTCAAGTCGCCCTGACTATCGGAACCATCCGCGCTGGCAACGGCATTTTCCATTTCACCAGCATCAATATTGTGAACGAACACCTTCATGCCATTGTATTCGGCAGCATCGTCAGGCAGGCTCATTCGCATTTGCGGTCCAAGAGCGCAACCACTCAAAACGGCAGCAGCACCGGCGCAAAGACCCAAAACAACTTTCTTCATAAATTAACCCTTTGGACCAGTTACGCCTGGCCTTCGCTTTCTTTGATTTTTTGTACCCAGTACGGGGTCAGTTTAGAGATAAAATTCCATGCCAAGACAAAGGCGTTTTCTGGACGGCGGTACGGGTCGGGAACATCGACACGTTGCGGTTCACCGTAACGGAACACCTTGCCTTCGAGCCAAGGATAGCGGTGCAGCAGATCCATCTTGTGACCGTTTTCCATCACCAAAATAAGGTCTGCCCACTTGAGAATATCCAAATTGATTTGGCGTGCGCGATGCGCACTCATATCGATACCGTGCTCCAGCGCAATCTTTTGGCTGAGTTCATGGGCCGGATGGTCGACCAGCGCTCCGAGGCCAGCACTCATCACTTCAAATTCGGGACCCAGTTCTTTCTTGAGGCAGTATTCGCCCGTAGGACTGCGGCAAATGTTGCCAGTACATACAACTAAAATGTGTTTCATTAGTACTTAAAATAGAAAAAAATTATCTAGAACTTAGAGTTCAAAGGCAAAGCCCAAGTCCTTGAGCGCCGGATTCTTGGTATCCTTTTCAGAAAGCAGCGGCTCAAAACCATTGCCCACCGGCCACTCGATACCGATTTCGGGGTCATTCCACATCAGGCCACCTTCGTCCTTCGGGTCGTAGAGGCGAGTGCACTTGTACACAAACGTCGCCGTTTCGCTAAGCACCACGAACCCGTGAGCGAATCCTTCGGGAATGTAGAACTGCTTCTTGTTTTCAGCAGAAAGCACGACACCTTCCCACTTGCCAAACGTCGGACTCCCCTTGCGAAGGTCAACGGCTACGTCAAAGACTTCACCCTCGATGACGCGGACAAGCTTTCCCTGCGGGTTCTTCTTCTGGAAATGAAGTCCGCGAAGAACGCCCTTCTTACTGCGGGATTCATTGTCCTGCACAAAGACCATGTCGAGGCCTGCGGCATCGAATTCCGCCTTGTTGTAGGTTTCCATAAAGTAGCCGCGATGGTCGCCATAGACCGTCGGCTCGACGATTGTTACACCTTCGATAGAGGTTTTGATGAAATTGAATTTAGACATAAAAAATCTCCGATTTTTCAGCTATGAGCAATGAGGTCGGTCGCATAGCTCCCTCTGAGGTATGAGTTTTTATAATCGCGCCACAGGCGCCATACTTTAGCTCAAAGCGACAAACGTCGCGACCTCAAAGGGCAAAGCCCGACCTCACACCTCTTACCTATTCTTATACATCGTTTCGTAATACTTTTCGTAGTCGCCGCTGGTGATGTTGTCGAGCCATTCCTGGTTGTCGAGGTACCAGCGCACCGTCTTTTCGATGCCTTCCTCGAACTGCAGCGACGGTTCCCAGCCGAGTTCCTTCTGGAGCTTGGTGGAGTCGATGGCGTAGCGGGCGTCGTGGCCCAGGCGGTCCGTCACGTAGGTGATGAGGTTCAAGTCTTCGCCCTCGGCACGGCCAAGGAGCTTATCGACGGTCTTGATGACGACCTTGATAATGTCGATGTTCTTCCATTCGTTGAAGCCGCCGATGTTGTAGGTTTCGGCAATCTTTCCGTTGTGGAAAATCACGTCGATGGCGCGGGCGTGGTCTTCGACAAAGAGCCAGTCGCGGACGTTTTCACCCTTGCCGTAAACCGGGAGCGGCTTCTTGTGGCGGATGTTGTTGATGAAAAGCGGAATCAGCTTTTCGGGGAACTGGTACGGACCGTAATTGTTGGAGCAGTTCGTGACAATCGTCGGCATGCCGTAGGTGTCGTGGAAGGCGCGAACGAAGTGGTCGGAGCCGGCCTTCGATGCGGAATACGGGCTGTGCGGCGTGTACTTGGTGGTTTCGTAGAAGAAATCGTCACCGTAGGCCAAGTGATGTTCCGAGCTGGAGGCCGTCGTCGTGAACGGAGGCGTGATGCCTTCCGGGTGGTTCATCTTGAGGGCACCGTAGACTTCATCGGTCGAAATGTGGTAGAAGCGCTTGCCTTCGTACTTTTCAGGGAGGCTTTCCCAGTAGAGCTTCGCGGCCTGCAAAAGCGTGAGCGTGCCCATCACGTTCGTCTTCGCAAAGGTGAACGGGTCCTTGATGGAGCGGTCTACGTGGCTTTCGGCAGCGAGATGGATGATGCCGTCGACTTTTTCGTCTTGCATGAGTTTGTAGAAGGCGTCAAAGTCGCAAATATCCATCTTCACGAACTTGTAGTTCGGCTTATTTTCAATATCCTTGAGATTAGCGAGGTTACCCGCGTAGGTAAGCTTATCGAGGTTGATAATCTTGTATTCCGGGTACTTGTTCACAAAAAGGCGCACCACGTGGCTTCCGATAAAACCCGCACCGCCGGTAATCACGATATTCTTCATACTTTTCTCCAATAGGATTCGCTGCGACAATATAAAAAAACTATTCGCCCAAAATAAGTTTTAAGTAAAGTTCTTTTAGCAAATCGCCCCACAAATA
The DNA here is from genome assembly GCF_947166265.1 of uncultured Fibrobacter sp. Taxonomy (NCBI): domain Bacteria; kingdom Pseudomonadati; phylum Fibrobacterota; class Fibrobacteria; order Fibrobacterales; family Fibrobacteraceae; genus Fibrobacter; species uncultured Fibrobacter sp. Next base: position 306,584 of record NZ_CAMVDO010000001.1, read on the forward strand.
CATAAATGGTGCAGCAAAAGCCAAAAATGGACCAAAAGGAATCTGTCCGGCACCTTCATCTTCCTCGTTTTCCGCGGAATCGTCTTTATTCTGCGAAGCCTTGCCTTGAGCTGCCTTTTTAGCGGCGCGGCGTTCGGCAATCTTTGCATACGGCACCATGACGACAATTCCAAGGATAGAGGCCACCACCAGGACTTCCACGGCGCGGGTAAGCCCCATCAGGGCGCCAAAGCCCGCCAGGAGCTTGACATCTCCAAAACCCATCGCGGGCTTATTGAGAAGCTTTGTCGCAACAAAACCGAGCAGATAAAGCCCGCCCCCCGCAACCAGGGCACCCACGATACTCTGGACAGGCGTGATGCCGCCCGGAATAAACGAGATTACAAGACCTGCGACAATGCCGCCCACCGAAATGGAATCGGGAATTAGTTTATACTTAAAGTCAACGGCGCTCACCGGATAAATGCCCAGCAGGAGCCAGAACAGGGCAAGCGCATCGGCCCACACGCTCCAGTCCGTGACAGGAGACCAGAAATCCGTCGTAAAGCCCGTCGCCGCATAGAGGGCAAGCGCCCCCAGAAGCCCGCACAGGGATTCACCGATAGGATATATGATACTGATGGGCTGTTTGCAGCAGGCGCTCCTGCCCCGCAAGATGAGCCAGCCCACAATCGGCAAGTTGTAGTAGAGCGGAATGTGCTTTTTGCAAAGTGGACAGTGCGAAGGCGGATTCACCAGAGAAATTCCTCGCGGCATACGGTAGACAATCACGTTGTAAAAGCTGCCTACGCAGGCGCCCAGCACAAAAAATACGGCAAGACTGTACCAAAGGGGTATTTCTTCCATAAAACAGACTCCATCGGTGTTCTTTATCACACACGCTTTTCGATTAAAAAAGATAGATTTTAAGAGGAATTATTGTACTACAGTTATTTAAGGATGTGCTATGCGTGTACCCCATTTTTTATTGTTGTCCCTCGGTCTTTGTACCCTAATGGCCCTTTTCGGATGTTCAAGGGAATCTTCGGTCAAGGAAAACGTGAACCTGAAGAACAACCACTCCCGCGTATTCGTGTTTAATACGCCTATCGAGGACCCGCAGGCATTTGCCGACTCGATCGCAAATACCGTACCGATCGAAAGCGACACCATCCCGGACACGCTTATTGTCACCGTGAACGATACGGTCTACCTGATAGGTCTTTTGCCCTACCACGTGGACAAGATTTACGGTTTCCAGTGGACATTCACCAAGGCTGACGGCAAGGACACCATTATTACAGGCGACCACGCCAAGCCCGAGTCCTGGGCTTACGCAAACCCCGGCCTATACGAGCCCAAGTTCGTCGCCTTTGACGGCAACAACGCTACAGACACCGCCGGAACGGCGACACGTAAGGCATGGGTCCTGGTTATCGATACAAAGCCCAAACTCTGGGTTCCCAAGGACACCCTGTGGACACGCCATGACGGCGACATCACCTTCCCGATTCTTGCAAGTGATTCCTTCGGCACAATCAAAAGCGTCATGATCGATTTGGACGGAAGCGGCAAGGACGCCCCGAAAGTCACAAAGTACGAGACCTTCGAAGACAACGATTCGCTCTACCTGACCGTAAAGAACGACCCCTCCAAGATGGATTCGCTCGGAAACCAGACCGTTTACGTGATTGTCACCGATGACGACGACAACGAGACCCTGGACAGCGTCCACCTGCATTTCAACAGGGTACCGAGGCTAAAGGTTATCTACCCGTACGACGGAGCACGTCACAACATCAATGACCGTTTTTATTTCTACTACGAAGGCGAAGACGACGACAATCCGCAGAACCTTCAGTATTTCATCTACGCACAGGTTTCCAGAAACGGACAACCTCCGCAGAAGGCTTTTACCGAAGGCGACCTGATTGCAAGTGAATTCACGTCGAACATTTTTGAACCCAGGGACAAGAGCGGCAATAACGTCATCACCCTGATAAACGACCCGAACAAGCAGCTGACGGGACGCATCTACTGGGATATGTATGTGACCGACGGTTACGACATCACCCGCCTCGCAAGAATTTCGAGCGACAATAACAAGAGCCGCCCCTGGAATTTCTACATCGGCGACCTGAGTTCTTCGCAGGGAACATTCACGGGTGTCGCCAAATACCAGGGACGCGACACCCATGCGGGAATCCACGTCGAGTTCAACAACGGCAACAAGACCTTCGACACCTACACCGACGAAAAGGGTAACTACTCCGTGAAAGTCGATGTCGGAGAATACATGGCCTCGGCATCGCCGGTTTTGCAATACGAGTTCAAAAGTGCAAAGATCAAGAACAAGCTGTTCATTGAATCGGGCAACACCATCAAAGTCGACGAGATGTTCCTGAAGGACACCGTACCGCCGACGATTATCGTGAAAAACATCGACACCCTCAGGAGCCGCGAATACACGCAGACCATTTACGCCCGCGACCTGGGCGCATACCTGGCCTCGGTGAGCGCCTCGATCGACGGGAAATCGAAAAAGATTTCTTGCAGCAAGAGCGACAACGACGCCATTTTCAACTGCGAACTCGGCCTGTCGAACCTGACCGATGGAGACCATAATTTCACCTACACGGCAAAAGACGTCGCCGGCAACGTGGAAACGCTCCGGCAAAAGATAACCGTGAGCGCGACAAAGATTTCCTTAAATGTAAACGGGGCACAAAACGAAAGAATCGGAAACGATGGCAAGCTGACGTTCTCGGCCCAAATTTCCGGAGCCTACCCCGCGGCCGACTCGATCGAATGGAGCTGGAACACCGAAAAAGGAAACAAATCGAAGGTCGCGGCAATCGACCAGGAAGGTTTCGCAAGTTTCACCCTGAATTACGCGGACATTGCAGGCGACCTCCTTACCGACAAGGATTACTTCATGAAAGCCTCTTACGTAAGAAACGGGGCTAACGTGAGTACCCAAGTGAAGTTCGGCCTATTCGGCGACAAGCCCGCCGTTTACTTTACGGAACCCGGTTTCGAGGAAACGGTCAGCATGAACGACCCCGTCTACTTCAAGGTTTCTGCAAACCGAGGCGTCAACAGTTCCGATATAACCGTCAGCTGGGAATGCCCGGATATCGCAGAAGGCTACAGTTGCCCAGGCAACAACGCCATGGAAGGAAGCCTAGCCTTTAAGAGCGTCGGCATTCACAAGGTCGTCGTCAAGGTGAAAGACGACAAGAACGAAACCGCCGAGGACAGCATTTTTGTAAACGTCATTAGCGATGCCCCCTCCATAACGGTTTCCACTGACAGCAAGACCAACGAATACAAGATCAATAGCATCGTGGACGTCAAGGTGGATGCAAGCGACAAGTTCGGCACCATCAACAAGATCGTGTGGGGCTGTAGCAACGGAAAAATCTCATTCGACCAGGAATATCCGTTCGACACGCCCACAAAGGAAGTGAGCAACCTGGTCCTCAAGAACCAGCTCCCCGGTTCCGAGACGACGAACTACCGTTGCGTATTCAAGGCGATAGACGATGACGGCGAAGAAGGGGCGGACACGCTTACCTTTAGCACGTTGCTCGACTTGCCGACAGTCCGCCTCGCCACCAAAAAGGACACGGTCAAGATCAATTCCAACCAGCTTCTCAAAGCAATCGCAAGCGACAAGCTCGGCTACATTACCCAGTACGAATACGCCTGTAGCGACAGGCTTGCCGAACTCAAGAACCCCGACTGGAATCTGATGGACAACGCGGAAACGTACGCCCGCATGCCCTCTACGGCGGCAAAGGCCTACTACTGCGTGGTCCGGGTGACCGATGACGACGGCAACACCGCCAAGGATACCGCTGAATACAAGGTAATCGTCGGACTTCCGACCGTAACCGCCACGGTCAACCACAGCAGGGTCACCATCAGGGATGTCGTGGAACTGAACGCGGCCGCACAGGATTCGCTGGGTTCGCTCGTAAAATACGAATGGGGCTGCGGCGCAGCATCGGCAGAAAACATCGGTTTCACCTACAGTTCACCGACAACGCCGCGCACCTTCATGACCATGCCCGCCACTCCGCAGAACGGTTACCTCTGCATTGTGCGCGTCACGGACGACGACGGAAATACCGCGAAGGACACCGTATCGATAGACATTATCCTCGCGCCCCCTACCATCGAAGTCGCTAACGACAGCATCACCGTACGCGAAGGCTACAACATCGCCCTAAACGCAACGGCGCGCGACAACAACAACCTACCCTCTGACCCGGGCGAAATCGCCAAGAAGGAATGGAGCTGCGGAACCTCCGAACAAATTGCAGACAACTGGAAATCGGTTAGCTCGTTTGATACCGTGTGGAAAGCTCCCGCCGCCCAGGGAAAATTCTACTGCGTTGCACGGGCAACCGACAACGACGGAAACATCGCAACCGACACCGTTTATATCAGTTTTTCGACAGAAGTTCCGCTCATCTGGGTCAAGGAAGATTTGATCTACATCAACGTCGGAGACTATTTCGACCTAGACGCCTCGGTCAATACCGTGTGGCAGGGAATCGACTGGTTCACCTGGGAATGTATAGACAAGAAGACCGGCAAGAGCCTGGAATCGAAAGTCACCAAGTTCGACTACGCACGAAACGGCAAGTCCTTTGGAATTAGGAAAGATTCGACATACTCCGAAAAAGAAAAGGATATGTACTGTATCGTATCGGCTCAGGAGACCAGCACCAAGGTGACCTTCAGCGACACCACCGAAGTCCGCCTGATGCAGCACCACCCCAAGGGTGTCATCTCCGCCGCAGACACCGTCTACCTGTGGAGCGGCGACGAATCGGTCGACGACGAGGCGCTCTATTTCTACTCGCCGGAATGGAACGGCAAGAAATCCGAAATGGGCGACCTGGGCGTAAAGAACATGCAGGATTACTGGTGGAACTTCAGCAACGTGGACAAGAACTTCTACCAGGGAAACAGCGACGGTAGCCTCGACACAAGCATTGCCGAATTCAACACCGCGTTTATCCGTAAGACCCAGGAAGGTTCCATCACTATTTCGCTGGACTACCGCGATTCCACATCGACCGCACCCACACGCAGTTTCTACAGCAGGCACCGCGCCGAAGAAGTCCACCGCACGGTCTATTTCCGCAAGGCCTGGGAAAACCTGGGCAAGGATACGGTTATCGCGGCCTCGACCATGAATACGGCGCCGTCGATTTCGCTTGCAAACGGAAAACCCGTCATCGCCTTCCTCGAAAGCGAGAAGCAGGTGAAAGCGATGCGGCTCGATGGAAACGCATGGAAAAGCATCGGATCGGCTAGCACGACGGACTCCGTGACGCAAATCAGCACCACCGTCCACGGAGGCAACCTGTACATTGCAGCCCTCAGTCGCGACGGCAAGTTGCTTGTATTCAAGTCCGCAGGAACCACATCGCCACTCGCGAAAGTCGGCACCGACACCCTGAAGAACGTGATTGCCGCAAAAATCATCAGCAAGGAATCGGACAGCTACCCGCACATTGCCCTGATTAGCGGCGAGAACAAGGTAATCTACCTGTACGACTTTGACGGATCCACGTGGAGCAGGAACACGAAATTCAACAAGTTCGAACAGAATCCGGGCTTCGGCGAAATCGACGCGCTCTACAACGACAACGACGAACTGGTCGTCCTCGGTGTGACTACAGGCCATATCGCCTACTACAGCTACAACAAGCCAACCTACGAAACCATTCGCCAGAACGGATTCAGCGCCCTGAACGTAAGCCAGGCTCACATCTTTACCGAAGGTGAAAACATCTACCTGGGTTACCTTAGCCGCGACTACAACAACTACGGTCCGCGAATGGGTCAAGGCCGCTTCACCAGTACCGAAATTTTCTGGATAAAGGCCGGTGAAGGAAACAGCAGGGTGTTCGAGACCTTCCCCATCAAGGACGGCATGATCGCCTACCATATCCATTTCGCCATCCACAACGGAATCATCTACGCAGCACTCGACGACAACGGACGTTCTACGCTGTCGCAGGTACACGTCTACCGTTACGAAAACAACAAGTGGCACCTGCACGGCGAAAACCAGCTGCCCTATTTCAACACGGTATTCTACAAGCGAAACAGCTACTACCTCCGTGGATCGAACCCGATGCTTGCCATCGACGGATCCGGAAAGATTTACCTATCCATGATCGCCCGCGAAAACGCTGGCGGCAACAACCGCAACAACGGCCCGCTCGTCATGAAATACGTGGCCGACAACTGGGAGATTAAATAATGAATATTGAAATTGCCGCAATCTGTGACGCAGCCACCGCCAACGGAGCAGGTGGACGCCTGAACATCCTGGGGGCATTTGACCGTATTTTTGCAGCATTTCCGCTGGTCGTTCCGCAATGTTCGACAGCCTTTAGAATCCGCTATTCACGCAGCGAAGCCGGCCTCCACGACCTTTCGCTCGTATTCGAGGACGTGTGCGGAAAGCCGATTGTTCCCCCGATGCAGTCCAAGATTCCGCTGGAACCCGTTGCCCAGGGTTTCGATACCGCCGCGGTCAACATGGTGCTGAACCTGCAGAGGCTTACAATCAAGCGCCCCGACAAGTACATGATCCGCCTGATTATCGACGGCGAGGAACTGGCAAGCATTCCGCTGTACGCTCTCGAAGCCCCCAAGAAGCAGGGCGGAGACGAGAACCAGCCCATTGCCGAAGGCGAGCAGGAACTTCCCAACTAGTTCCCCATTGTAGATATTTCACAACATCGTCTGCAAAAACATTCCACAACGTCTAAATGCCGATTTTGAACGAAAATCGGCATTTTTTTGCTTTTCCAAAGTTAAAAGTAAAGAACCGTTTACCTTTGTTGAGAATTTTGCACCGCTAATTTTCAACGGTTACACTATTTTATTTACACCGCCCCTTTAAGAATTTAATTTCAGGAAAAACAACCCCAGTTTGGGATAAATACTGGGTTTCAACGGGGGCAACCCCAAAAGGAGTAATCATGAAACTTTCCGGTCTGTTTGGCATCGTATGCGGCACGGCGCTCTTCGCCACTTCCGCCGCATTCGCACTTCCCAAGGCTACCGAAATCTACCCCAACATGGGTCTCGGCTGGAACCTCGGCAACACCATGGAAGTGCCGAGCGACCCGACGGCATGGGGCAACATCGTCCCCACGCAGGCCATCATTGACGGCGTGAAGGCAGCGGGATTCAACACGCTCCGCATTCCCTGCGCCTGGGACAGCCACGCAAGCAACGGCACGATTGATGCTTCCTGGCTTGCCACCGTCAAGTCCGTCGTCGACATGGCAATCGCAAACAACATGTACGTAATGCTCAACAGCCACTGGGATAACGGCTGGCTCGAAGACGAGGTTTTTAGCGGAGCGCACAAGGACAGAAACGGCAACGACGCAACCACTGACAGCTCTGCCGTCCGCAAGAAACAGGAAAGCTACTGGAAACAGATTGCAGACTACTTCAAGGATTACGACGAACACCTGATTTTTGCATCTGCCAACGAACCCGGCGTGAACGACCATCGTAACGGACAACCCGCAAGCGATTACAAGGATAACGGACAGCTCACCTTTACCAACGAACGTATGATTATCCTGAAGCGCCTTCACGAAGCATGCCTGCGCGCAGTCCGTTCTTCTGGCGGCAACAACGCCACCCGCACCGTGATTGTGCAAATGCCGCGCACTGAAATCGACAAGTACCAAATGCTCGCCAACAACTACCCCGAAGATCCGGCAGGCAAGGGTTACACCATGGCCGAAGCCCACTTCTATCCGTATCAGTTCTCGCTGATGACAGCAGACGAAAGCTGGGGCAAAACCTTCTGGTACTGGGAAGACGAAACCACCGGCGCAGCTGACCGCACCTGCTCCGGCACCTCTCTCGGTTCCAAGCAGAGCATCGATAAGCAGTTCCAAAAGCTGCAACTTACCTTTGCCGACGAAGGCATTCCGGTCGTGATCGGCGAAATGGGCGCAAACAAGCGCTACAGCTTAGTCGGAACCGCCGGTTTTGATCTCAACACGCACCTCAAGGCCATCGCCGCCTGGTACGGCTACACGGTCGCCTCCGCCAAGTCTCATGGCATCGTGCCCGTCATCTGGGACACCGCCTACGAAGGAAAGAACGAAGGCAAGGACGACATGACCATTATCCGCCGCCAGGCATCCAACGGCACGAATCTCGGTGCAGTGGTTGACGAACTCACCATGAATTCCATCAAGACTCAGTTCGCAGCAGCCAAGGCCTACGAAGGCCCCAAGGACTTGCCGACCTACGCCGAAAGCGACAAGGCTCTCTGGGTCACCTACAGCACCAAGGTTTCTACCATGAGCGAAACCGGCACCATTGGCTTTACCTTCGAAGGCGGCGCAGACTGGTCCGCATACGAATCTATTTCCTTTGAAATTCGCACCGAACCCATTTCCGTGACCGGCTGCAAAGGCGACACCACTAAAGGCTGCAACGGTTACGCATGGACCAGTGTCGATATGTATGCCAAGAGCACCGCTAATTACAAGTGGACAGATACTCATCTCGGAAGTATGGATGATTTCAGCGGCATTTTGAGCACCGTTTCTATACCGCTCGCGGCTGGAACCACCAAGTTAACCGATACGTTGAACATTGCGGACAAATCCAAAGTGCTCGAATGGGGCATCAACATTTACGCAACTCAGCTTTTCGGAACCATTTACCTGAACAACATTCTGTTGCACAAGGCCGATGGCACCGTCGATACGCTCGCAAGCTTTGACTCTGCGCCGGCGAATATCCAAACATCGGGCATTGCTAGCACCCCCACCTACATCCAGGCCAACGCCAAGGGAACCGGTGGCCAGGCACCGACCGTCGCTATCGCCCCTGTTCGTGCCGCAACCACCTCCAAGATGCACGTAAGCGTACAGCCGGGCCTGGTGAGCGCCATCATTCCGACGACCTCCGCTCCGGCAAAGGCTACGCTCCTGAACAGCATGGGCCAGGTGATTGCTCAGCAGAACATTGCCGCAGGCACAAGCTCCGTCGAGCTCCGCAGCAACTTCCGCGGCCCGGCAGTGCTCATGGTGAAGCAGGGCAGCCAGCGCTACATGCAGAAGGTGATCCTGAAGTAAGTATTGTGTGGAATTCCCGGCAGGTTGGAGTGTCTTTGCCGGGAATGCTTGAAAAAGCAAAAGGATTCGGTCTTATCGACCGGATTCTTTTTTTATGGATTCCGTCAGTCCTACGGACCTCCAGGATGACGTTTCTACAGGAGTCATCCTCGACCAAAGGGAGGTCGGACAGCACTTGGCAACTTGTTGCCTTAGTGCGCATGATCCCCGAATGGGGAGGATCCAGTGATGTTTTCCGTCACTTAGGCCGAATTACAGGGCGGAAGCAGATTCCAGGGAGAATATTTCGCCGAGTTGTTTGTCGTCCATGTCGGCAAGCCAGGTTTCGCCGGCGTTCACCGTCATGTCGGCAACGGCCTTTTTCGCCTGCAACAGCGCATCGATCTTTTCTTCGAAAGTTCCCTTGGTAATAAAGCGGTGCACCTGCACATTCCTTGTCTGTCCGATACGGAATGCACGGTCGGTCGCCTGCGCCTCTATCGCCGGATTCCACCACAAGTCGTAGTGAATTACCTGCGAGGCCGCCGTCAGGTTCAGACCGGTTCCTGCCGCCTTCAAGGACAGAATCAGCACCTTGACTTCTGGGTCTTCCTGGAACTTTCGCACCATTTCGTTGCGCTGGTTCTGCGTACAGCCGCCATGATAGAAATCCGCCTTCATCATTAGTTCGCGTTCGAGCGTTTCTTGCAGGAGTTCGCCCATTTCGCGGAACTGCGTAAAGATAATCGTCTTTTCGCCGGATTCCTGAATGGAGCGGAGCAAATCCAAGAGCATTCCAAGCTTGCCCGAATCTTCGATGCGGGCCTCACCCGCCTTCAAATACGTGCGCGGGTGGTTGCAGATTTGCTTGAGCGCAAGAATCATCTGAAGAATCAGCCCCTTGCGCTTGAAAAGACTATGCGAAGAAGCTCCCGAATCGGATGCTGCGGCATCCATTTCACCGGAAGCCGCCGCAAGCAAATCATCGTTGATATCAAGCGTTGCGCCCTCTTCGAGCAGCTGCAGCTGTTTCATGAATTCGTCGAGCGTCCGCTTGTACAATGCGGCCTGCGTACGCGTGAGTTCGGCATATTCGTTCTGCTGGATTTTATCGGGCAGGTCGCTAATAATCGACTTGTCCGTTTTCATGCGGCGAAGCATAAAGGGAGCGGTAATCTTCTTGAAATGCTCGGCAATCGCTTGGTTCGCATTTTTCTGAATCGGGGTTTCGAACTTGTCGCGGAACTCGTTTGCCGAAGGGAGAAATCCGCGGTTGCAGAAGTCCATGATCGTCCAGAATTCCATGAGGCGGTTTTCGACCGGAGTTCCGCTCATGGCAATTTTCATGGGAGCCTTGAGAGCGCGGATACGCCGGCTCTGTTCGCTGTCGGCATTTTTGATGTTCTGCGCTTCGTCAATCACGATGACTTGCCAGTTCAACTTTTCCAGCTTCTTGAAATCAAGTCGACACGTCGAATAAGTCGTGAGCAACAGGTCATGATCGAATTTTTCAAGTTTGCGGCTTGCCCCGTGGTACACGAAAGCAGAAAGCGCCGGGGCAAACTTCTTGATTTCCATCTGCCAGTTCCACAAGAGACCCGCCGGCACCACCACCAGGGCGCGGCCTTCCGCAAAGTGATGATCCTCTTTCATCTTGAGCAGGAAAGCGATCACCTGGAGCGTCTTTCCAAGGCCCATGTCATCGGCCAGGATACAGCCGAAACCCATTTCCAGGTTCTTGCACATCCAGGAATATCCACGTTCCTGATACGGGCGAAGCGTCGCGTTCAGCTCCCTCGGTAGCGTGGCATTCGTTTCGCCACGCCAGGCGTCAAACTGTTCCTTGAGACCATCGGTCATATCGACCGGGATATCGTCGCATTTGCCGGTAAGGCATGCCTGCACCAGCTTCGCAGTAGACGGAATAAACGACTGGGCGGTTTCCGATTCCGCCGTATCGGAGTCGTCCGCACCCTCTAGGACTTCTACGTCATCCGATTTTTCGCCCCGTGGCCTTTTCGACTTTTCCTTTTCGCGTTCGTCCAGGCGCTGCTGCAACAAATCGAGGTCGTCCTTGTTGAATTCAATATAGCGGTCCTTGTACTTGAGCAAACCTTCGGCATCGCGGGCAAGTTTCAGGAATTCTTCTGCAGAAATCTTGTCGTCGCCAAGAGCTACTTCCCAGTCAAAGTCCAGCAGGTCACCCGCCGTAAAGGCCCCTATGCCAAGGCTCCCCTTCAACTTCATCTGGGTTTTCGGACGGGCTCGTTCCAGAAGCGAGCGAGGAATTTCGGTGACGATTCCAAACACCTCGGATTTCTTGACGGTATAGTTCACGAACTCCTTGAGTTCAGCACCGTGCATCACGACAGGCTCTGCCGCATGGTTTTCAAGGTAGGCCTTCAGGGGCTTGAAGATTTCGGCCATGCAGTTCAGCACATTCAGAAGCGACAGGAGTCTCGGATTGCTCTCGCGGAACAGCTGCGCAAGCGGCACACGACCGGAGGCATCTTCGATAAAGACATTCAGCGCAATTTCCTTGCCAAGTTCCGAGCAGACAAAAACAATCTTGTGGTTGAATTCGAGCGAATTGTAGACCGAGAACCATGCCTGTATCTTGGATGGAATCTTGAGGCCATTGGCGGCAAGCTTACCCGACTTGCAATCGAAAAAGAATCCGAGCAAGTTTTCGTGCGGGCCCTTCTTGTAATTCTGGGCGGTACGGGCAAAGCGCAGAAGTTTGCCAATAAAAATCGAAAGAATATGCTCGGCGGCGGCATCCAAATCTTCGCGGGATTCGTCGCGCACCGTAAACGCGAAATCGTCGGGAACGGACTTTTCGAGTTCGGCCACGATCTGAAGCACGTCAGGGAGCATTTCGGCAGGCAGCCAGCGCACCTGCGCCGTCACGTTGTTCAGCCAGAACACCTGCGGGTAAATCGCCCCGGAGCGCACCAGGTAATACGCCACCGTAAGCATCTGGTGCAAGAAACGGATGGTCACATGATTGTGCCAAACGCAGTCCTGGTTCAGGCGGCAAAGCGCGCCCATGATATTCTCGACCGAAAGCCCCGAGGCCACCACAGACTCTTCGACCAGCTGGTCGAACGTCCACTGCCAAGGTTTCGTATGGATCAGTTGCAGGCGTTCGCGTTCCATCAAGAACGTACGCGCATGGTAAATTCCAAAATCCTGCGCAAACTGGCCGAAGTTTTCAAAGTGATTGTAGAATTCGCGGCAGCGTGCCAGTTCGTCGACAAAACTCTTCTTGAAGTTTCCCGACGGGCAGAAATCGGGAAAGTTCGTAAGCATCGCAGGGAGCACGTGCGAATAGTCGCGCCATTCCGAAAACTTGAACATCGGCACCCGCGGGGCCGCCACACGGTTGTTCACCGGCAAGATGCGCACTAGGGTCGATTCGCGGGGCACATCGGATTCTACCTGTTCCGGCTTGTAATCCTTGAGGTAGGCGATATCGAGTCCATGGAGCCTAAACAGCAGGAACGGATCGGCGGATGCCATTTCGGCAAGCTTCAGAAATACGCAAATCACGTAGCGGCAAGGAAGACTGTCCTTGCAGTCGCAGTTCATATTCACTCGGTCGCAGGAATCGAAAAGCGAAAGTCCGCACTTCGATAGAATCAACTCGATGGAGGGGTTTATCGCGCCGTTCGCAAGCGCCATCAGTTCAGCCGGTTGCTGTTTCAATAGCCCCACAAAGGCGTCTCCGCGTTCCTTGTCGAACTTCGGAAAAACAAGGTAGAGATTGTGCAGGCCGCCGTTTGGCCCCTTGACGGATGCCATCACGCGGTTGTCCGTTACCGTAAACGGCTGAACCTGTCCGCGCCCCACGTACTTGAAAGCGTAATCAATATCGCGTTCGGACGCACCCGAAAGCAGCTGATCCAGCCACTTTTTGCTCCACCAGGTACTACCATAAACACCATATTCCATAGACACCCAAATATAGTAAAAAATCCAGATTCATTTGCTCAAATGAGCAAGATATCAACAGGATTAACACATATTTTTGTCGAAAAAATTCGAAATCGACAGACCGAAAGCACCTTTACGTATATAAAAATATCGCCGCGGAGAACTCCGCGGCGATTACCCATTCAGAAAGAGATTTGAAGACTTAAGGCTACAGTTTCACCTTGAAGGTCTGACGGCCCACCCTGACGATGTACACGCCCTTGGCGCCGGTATATACCTTCTGTTCGCATCCGAGAATACGGGTAGTGCGCAGCTTGTGGCCGAGGCTGTTGAACACGGTAACCGTTTCACCCTGGGAGCCGGACACGGCGATGTAGCCGTTGGAAGCATAGACCGCGTGCTGGAAAGTATTCGGCATATCGATAATGCCTTCGGGATTTTCGCTGGAAGAGCTTTCGATTTCGGAGCTAGAAGAAGATTCAATAGCGGCAGCGTTCTTGACGACAATGTTTCCCGCATTGGGCACGGCATCGAAATAGACGTAACCGCCGTCTACCTTGGATTCGAGCTTTGCATTATCCTGCGTCACTTCGACATTCGTCCAATCCGTCTTTACGCGAATCGAAAGCGGATAATCATACTTAGAAATATCGTCAGCAATCTCATGCTTAAGCGTGAAGCTCTTGCTGTTTGCGGAACCGCCATCCTGTTCTTCGATCTTGGAGGACTTGCGTTCCTTGATGTACATGGCGACATGGCCCATCGGAGCCACCCAGATATCCTTGTCGTTATCCTTGGCCCACTTGAGCGCACCCTCGATAGCGCCAATGTCGGTCGGAGAATAAGTTGCAGAACCGTTGTTCTTGTTCTGGAATCCGTGCGTCAGGAAAGCGACCCAACGGTTATTCTGCACGGCCGACTGCATCTTACCGGTAAAGTCGTTCGTACTCTTGAGGGAGCCTTCGGCACCGGTCATGATTGCCGGAACCTGAGCCCAGTTGCGGGGACCGTCCTTGCTCATGTCATCGTCGAAACCTTTCCAGCTACCGTTGCAGATACGGCCCACGATGTAGTTCTGAAGGACCATGCCTTCATTTGGCACGGTACAGTTCGGATAGGCTAGCGTAACCAAGCCATATTTCTGCTGGATTTGTCCATTGATGATACCCTTTGACGACGCAATTTCATCGTCGCCCATCGGGTTGCCATGGTTGACGCTATGGCTTGCGATTTCGTGACCGTTCTTGGCCAAGTTTCCGAAACCGCTCCAGTCAGGATTCCATTTGGTAACCAGGTTAAAGGTCGCCTTATAACCATACTTATCGAACAACGGGCCGCCATCGCTCACGTGACTCGGAGCACCATCGTCAAACGTGAAGGAGGCTGCGCCCTTGCGGAACCCAGACCAATCGGCAATTTCAGCCGTCTGGGCAAAAGTAGAAGTCGCCACAAACAGTCCAAAGACAGATGCGGCCATAAAATATTTTTTGTAGTCCATAATACACACCCTTTCTATAATTCCAATGGGAAATTTAAATTCTTGGGCGTAAAAATGGACTATTCTTGCAGACTATTCGTTGTTAGGCTTTACAACACCCCAAAAGTAAAAACTTGTTTGTATTTCACTAGTCCTGGATGCAACGGACGGAATAGCCGTTTCTCTTTGTATAACAGTCGATACTCGCTGTGTAATCTTCCTTACCTTCAAGATCCCTATTCTGCAAGTACATGGAATACGCACCGTCATCATTTCGGTGCCGTTGGCAGCCACTTCCACAACTTTTTCGGTAGTGGATTCACCACAGGCTGTGAGAAATTTCCTAATACAACATTTTCACCAAATGCTTCAAATTTACGGCAAACTAAAAAGATGGGGTAAAGCCCCATCTTCTGTTTTTCTGTCATAAAACAAACTTGTACTAAGCCCTGGGGTTGTCCCGCACAAGGCCCGACACAAGTCCATTACCACATCTTGTCGAACTTCTTGCGGTTCTTTTCTTCGTCCTTCTTTTCCTGAACGATGGCGTCGATCACGGCGGCAACCGTCAGGTTGAAGATATCATGCACAGAGGCGTCGGAGTCGGTGAAGTGTACCGGCTTGTTCAAGCCCATCTGCACAGGACCAATAGATTCGCCCACGCCCATTTCGAGGAGCATCTTGCAAGTGGTATTTGCAGAAGAGAGGCACGGGAAGATGAGCGTGTTGACCGTCTGGCCCTTGATCTTGTTGAAGGGGTACTTGGTGTCGCGCAGGTCCTTGTCGAGCGCCACGTTCACCTGCATTTCACCGTCGATCACGTAGTCCGGATACTGTTCGTGAATCATCTTCACCGCTTCGCGGGCAGTGTTGGACGTTCCACGCGGAGCACCCTTGTCAGAACCGAAGTTTGCGTAGCTGAGCATAGCCATCACCGGTTCGTGGGCAAAGAAGCGCACGGCGTCGTGAGTGAGCTTCACGATATCCACAAGCGTTTCGGCATCGGGGTCGCGGTTCACCAGCGTATCGGCCAGGAAGAACGTACCCTTGCGAGTGCTCAAAATGTGCATAGCGCCGAAGTGCTTGTATTCTTCGCGGATACCGATGATTTCCTTGGCAAGTTCAATCGTTTCGCTGTACTTGGAGTAACCACCAGAAATGAGAGCGTCTGCATCGCCGACCTTCACCATCATCATACCGAAGTGGTTCGGTTCGAACATGTCGTCGCGGGCTTCGTCGAGTGTCACACCGTTACGGCCGTTTTCTTCGGCGTAGATTTCAGCATACTTGCGGCGGCGTTCGAATTCTTCCGGAGAACGCGGGTTCACAATCTTGATGCCCGTAAGGTCGAGCTGTTCGCGCTGGGCAATAATCTGAATACGTTCGGGGTTACCGAGCAGAATCGGATGAGCAACGCCTTCCGTCTTGGCCTGCACTGCAGCCTTGAGCATGTTGAGGTTGCTTTCGGCAAACACCACGCGCTTCGGGTTGCTGCGAGCCGTATCGCTAAACTGACGGATAAGCTTGTTATCGTAGCCCATCATGTCGCGCAGGCGGTCATAGTAAGCATCCCAATCGGTAATCGGCTTGCGGGCCACGCCACTTTCGATAGCGGCCTTAGCCACAGCGATCGACACATCGGTCAACAGGCGCGGATCCAGCGGCTTCGGAATCAAGTATTCCTTACCGAAGGTAAAGCGCTGAGAGTTGTAAGCAATGTTCACCACATCCGGAACCGGCTTGTGGGCAAGGGCTGCAATGGCGCGCACGGCGGCGTGCTTCATGTGTTCGTTGATGCAGGTGGCGCGAACGTCGAGAGCTCCACGGAAAATGTAGGGGAAACCGATCACGTTGTTCACCTGGTTCGGATAGTCGCTGCGGCCCGTCGCAAAAATCAGGTCGCCACGGCTTGCCATGGCTTCTTCGTAGCTGATTTCAGGGTTCGGGTTGGCGAGAGCGAAAACAATCGGCTGGTCGGCCATGCTGCGGACCATTTCGCGAGTCAGGACATTAGCCTTGGAGAGGCCGACGAACACATCTGCGCCCTTCATGGCATCTTCAAGCGTTTCGATATCGGTGCGGTCGGTCGCAAAGAAAGCCTTCGCTTCGGTAAGGCCCTTGCGGTCCTTGCGGATGACGCCCTTACTGTCGCACATCACCAGGTTCTCTTTCTTGAGACCGAGAGACAAGTAGAGGCGCGTGCAAGCGCAAGCGGCTGCACCCGCACCGTTCACCACCATCTTCACGTTGCGAATGCTCTTGCCCGCAACTTCGATAGCGTTCAAAAGACCCGCGGAAGAAATGATGGCCGTACCGTGCTGGTCGTCGTGCATCACGGGGATGTCGAGTTCAGCCTTCAGGGTGTCTTCGATTTCGAAGCATTCAGGAGCCTTGATGTCTTCGAGGTTGATACCGCCGAATGTCGGGGCGATACCCTTCACGATTTCGATGAACTTCTTCGGATCTTTTTCGTTGATTTCGATGTCGAACACATCGATACCGGCGTAAATCTTGAAGAGCAAGGCCTTGCCTTCCATCACCGGCTTACCGGCGATGGCGCCAATGTCACCGAGGCCGAGCACGGCCGTACCGTTAGAAATCACCGCGACCAGGTTTCCCTTGCCGGTGTATTCGTAAGCGAGGTTGTTGTCCTTTTCGATTTCGAGGCAGGGAACGGCTACACCCGGAGTGTAGGCGAGACCCAAGTCGGTCTGCGTGCTATGCGGCTTGGTCGGCACGATTTCGATCTTGCCGGGCTTACCCATGGAGTGATATTCGAGGGCTTTTTCCTTCAGGTCCTTGCTCATTTTTTCTCCTTGCAGAAATCTCCTAGAGATTGCTTCGGCTTCGCCTCGCAATGACGACCTAGACATGCGAAAAAATGTTAAGCCTCGCAATGGCAATTTGATTTTTCTGCCATAAGTTTTTTTTCGCGCGCGAATATAGTAAAAGCAAGGGATTTTGTAAAGATTTCTTAAATATTACATCTAACGTTCACGCTGGAAAAACCAGTAGTAGAACAAGCTCCAGGCACCCCAAAGTACACAAAGCCACATTCCTATGTAACCCGCCATGTAAACCGCGTCGGCAATCGTATCGTACTTGAGCAAAAGTCCCGTTTCCGACAGGATAAAGTTCCAGTCGTGGAACCCGTAAGGCGCTTCCGCCCCCGTTCCCCCGCTAATCAGCGTCAGTTTCATGTGCAGGGCATCGTCAATATAAACCGCCACGTCGATAAAGTTCTCAAAAGCCCACCAGAGCGCAATGGAGGCACCCAGAATGTCGCGCGGCTTAATCCATAGCGCAAAGCAGAAGACAAGCGGCATGATAATCTGGAAAAGCGACCCGCCCAAAGACGTCAGCACGCGGTTCCCCAAGAATCCGAAAATAATATGCCCCGACTCATGCACCGGCAAGTTCAGGCAATGCAGGAACTGCGCCACCCAGGCATCGTAACCGTGCAGCATCAACTGAACGGTGTAAAAAATCATCATCACCAAAAGAAAGGCCCGGACAATGAAAAAGGCCGTTCCGTTCAGCGTTTTCGGATAAAGCAGAAACTGGACCCACACCGGCCATGAACCGGGTTCCGCCAGGCTAAACGTCGAAGGCTCCTTGTGATTCACCGTCACAAGATGCAGAGGAACACTGTCGGTCCCCTTGGTCGCCCGCACCATTTGTAAAGCAGGCCGCTCTTCCACGACACCCGATTTTTTCTCTTCTTCCTTCATGGTTTAAATATATATTCGTCGCGCCACATTCGCCCCGGAATCCCTACATTTTGCATACTTTTCGACACAATCCGGCCAAAAAAATTTATTTTCACCCCCAAAAGGATATGTCTATGAATCGACTTTTCAAGACGGCGACTCTCGCCGCACTCTCTATGCTTGCAGGCGTTTCAACAACGCAGGCAGCCACCATTACAATCAACCCCGCCGACACCAAGCAAGAAATCATCGGCTTCGGCGGCGCATCCGTCTATTACCAGAACTGGATTGCCAACCTTCCCGCCGCAGACCAGGAAGTGCTATTCGACACCGCCTTCACGGGACTGAACCTTTCGATCCTCCGTATCGCAAACTGGCTCCAGGACGAAAGCAAGGACCTGACCGACGACATCAACATCGTAAAGGCAGCCCAAAAACGCCTCGGCAGCCACCTGAAAATCGAGATGTCCAGCTGGAGCGCTCCCGGCAACCTAAAGCCGAGCGGTAGTCTCAACGGCTACGACGGACATTCCAAATCGGACAAGACCCTGAATAAGGCAAGCGGGGACGCCTACGGCGCCTACGCCTACACCGACTTTGCCAACTGGTGGAAAAGAAGCCTTGAAGCCTACGCCGCACAGGGCATCGTTCCGGACTACATCAGCCTCCAGAACGAACCGGACATGGAAGCGAATTACGAAGAAACATTATTCGAACCCACCGAGACAAACGAGATTGCTGGCTACAAGGAAGCCCTGAACGCCGTCTATGACGCCGTCAAGGGAAAAGCAAAAATCCTGGGCCCCGAACCTCTCGGAATCGGATACGGCAACTTTGACAAATACGCCAAGGAACTCGACGCCAACAAGCTGGACGGTTACGCCTACCACCTGTACCACGCAATGAGCGGCGACAACTCCGGCACCAACTACCTGAATCCGGAAAATTTCCGCGCCCCCATGAAATCGATTGCCGATACATACGGCACAAAGCCCATTATCATGACGGAATTCTGCCCGATGCTTGACGAGCCTCGCGAAGAGGATATGCTTGGACTCGCCCATATCATGCAGATTGGCTTCACCGACGGAAAATTAGGTGGTTACGTCGCCTGGCAACTTTTCTACGGTTATCATGCACAAATGATCGGCGTGTGCCCCGGTGCAGGCTGGGACCTTACCGGAGATGGCAGATACGTGTGCGAAGGAAAGGAAATCAAGATTTTCCCCGAATACCACGCCATGCGTCACTATTCCAAGTTCGTGAACCCAGGCTGGAAAGTGATCGGCGCCACGAGCGACAACAGTGATCTGCACACGGTCGCATTCCAAAGCGCAAACGGTGACTCCATTACCGTGGTTGCCATCAACAAGTCCGCCGCAACGGAACTGAGCATTCCTGTCGACAGCTACACCGCCATTCACGCTGTACAGTCTGTCGAAAACGGTGACAAGAGCAAGGAAATTGCGCCCCAGGAAACGATTTCTCTCCCGGCAAAATCCATCACGACCGTCGTGTTCTTTTCAGATACCCCAAGCAGCATCCGTACCCCCGTCGCATCGAACCTCATCGACGACCAGAACGCCACCGCCAAGGTATTCGACCTGAACGGAAACCTCGTCTGGAACGGACTTAAGAACCAGGCGATGAATGATGACGGCACGCTCCGCCTGAATCTGCGCCAAGGCATGTACCTCGTAAAAACGAAGAACGCCACGGTGAAAGCTGTCAAGAGCAACTAGGCTGTTCCGCAGCCTTCGGGCTTTGAAAGTCTAAGGATTTCCGCAACGGTTTACCGCCTGAAGCTTCAAAGTTTTAGGTACTAGTTACCAGAGAATCAAGAGAACAAATTCTACAACAAAGAATCCCCTCGGCTTAAAGCCGAGGGGATTTCTTCAAAGTTATTTGCTACTATAGCGATCTTTCAGAGCTACTATAGAGCCGAGCAGTCTTATTTTGCGATAGGCGCTTCGGCAAGCTCTGCGACCTTTTCCACTACTTTGCAGCGGCGGAGTCAACCGGAGCAGCAGCCTTCTCTTCAGCAGGAGCGGCAACTTCAACCTTTGCAGCGGCGGCGCTATCGACAGCGACGGCAACGGTAGAGTCTGCGGCGACGGCGGCAGCGCTATCGGCAACAGCCGGAGCAGCGGTTTCAGCAGCCGGGGCAACGACCTTTTCAACGGCGGCAGGAGCAGCGGGAGCGGCTTCAGCGGCCTTGGGAACCGGGGTACCGAAGAAGTTCATCTTGGCAAGGAGGATCATCATCACCCAAGAGATCACGAGGCCACCGAGACCCATCACGATACCGGTCTTCGCCATACCGTTAGTGTCGGTGTAACCCGTAGCGTGGGCGAGTGCGTTAGGCGGCGTCGAAATCGGGAGGCTCATGCCGAGAGAGCTTGCAAAGGCAACAGAAACGAGGAGTGCTGTCACACCACCGAGGCCAACGAGGTTGTCCTGGCAGGCAATACCCACGGCGCAAAGAATCGGAACGAGGAGCGTTGCCGTAGAGGTGTGGCTCATGAAGTTTGCCATGAAGAGGCAGATGATACCGCAACCGATCATGAGGGCGAGCGGAGACCAGCTTGCAAACGGAATCGTCTTGATCAAGTGAGCGGCAAGGCCAGTAGCATTCAGGCCAACACCGAGAGCGAAACCACCGGCCACGAGCCAGAGCACGTCCCAGCTCATTGCGTTCAGGTCTTTCTTGGTAATCACGCCGGTGAGGGCAAACACAGCCATCGGGATCATAGCAATTGCGTTATCGTTAATGCCGTGGACACCCTTACCGGTCACCCACAAGACAACGCACACGACAAAGGTAATGTACACGATAATTGCTTTCGGGCTGGTATCGAACTTGCCGGCACCTTCAATCTTCAGGACCATTTCCTTCATCTTGATCGGGTAGATCTTGAGGAGCAGGACCCATGCAATCACCATCAAAATAATCACGTACGGAATACCGAAGGCCATCCACTGACCGAAGCTCACCGGGTTTGCAACCAGGTCGCCACGGGCGATAGCGTCGTTCAGGGCGCCGAGGGCGATAGCGTTAGGAGGCGTTCCGATCGGGGTACCCATACCACCGATGTTTGCGCCCAGCGGAATAGCGAGGGCAAAGGCAGCTTTACCGCGGTCATCTTCGTCGAAGAGCTTGAGCACCGGAGCGAGAATAGCAAGCATCATGGCAGCGGTAGCGGTGTTGCTCATGAACATGGAGAACACGGCGGTGATGAGCATGAGGCCGAGGAGCACGAACTTCGGGTTCTTTCCGAAAGGCTTCAGGAGCACGCGGGCAAGGTTCAAGTCCATCTTGTACTTGGTGGCTGCAGCAGCGAGGAAGAAGCCGCCCAAGAAGAGCATGATGATCGGGTTTGCAAAGGTCGCCATAATGGACTTATGGCTGATCATGGTCACACCGTCCACGCGGAAAGGCGACAGGGCGGAGTCGGACATCGTCACGATCATGAGCACAATGACGAGCATCGAGGTCGACCAGATCGGGAACGGTTGGAGGATCCAGAAGAGGGCCGCCATCACGAAAACGCCAATGACGCGGATTTCGAGCGGGTTCAGGATTCCCATGGGGCTTGCGGCATCGAATCCGAGGGATTCGTAGGGCAAGAAGAGAGCGGCGATGGCGAGCACCGACGCGATGATGAACTTGATGAATTTAGCCTTTGTCATAGTGCGGCCAAATTTAGAAAAAAGCCGCCCTTATGGCAAGATTACGGCATTATTACAAAGGGGGATGAGTCCCCCTAACTTCAGCCCCTACTCGAGCCTGCTCCGCACGCCATCAAGACCGTTCGGCTCTATAGCAGAAAAGATCTGTTAATTTCGCCTCACTCTCGCCACAGCCCCAGCTTAACGCATGGGGCTTTAGGCTCACAAAATTACGGCCTTCGGCCTTTACTGCTCGCTTTGCGGCCAGTCTCTCGAGGGTTTTCCGTTACCCCCACTGCTGAAGTGAACCCCGAAAGTTGGACACAGCTTTCGAGGAATTTATGGCTTTCAATC